>MGVS01000084.1 GCA_001800605.1 Elusimicrobia bacterium RIFOXYD2_FULL_34_15 | reverse complement strand
TTTTTATTTATTTTTCAATACTTGAACCTACAGGTTCAAGTAAACTTACACATAATATTTTACATTATCTCTATTATCCAATATTCTATTCGCCTGATTGCAGAAAAGTATTGTAACTTACAGTGAACTTGTCAACAATATAAATTTGCATTATTTAAATAAATTTAATAAAATCTTTATGTTATTTATTCAAATTTTGGGGGTTACAATGCTCATTAATAAAAATTTATCAAAAACTTTAATTCTGTTATTTTTATTTATTCTTTCTGTTACTTGCTACGCAGATGTTCTTCCGTCATTCCCTGGCGCTGAAGGTTTTGGTTCAAAAACACGCGGCGCTTTTAGCGGCAGTTCTTTGCCTGTTGTTTTAAAAGTAACTAACACAAAAGATAAGGGAGCAGGCAGTCTAAGAGAAGCATTATTAGACAAAAGACCAAGAATTGTTATTTTTAAAACAGGCGGAAACATTATACTTAAAAAAGACATATACGTAAACAATCCTTATCTTACTATTGCAGGTCAAACAGCACCCGGTTCGGGAATATGTATTAGCAACGGAGCACTTAGAATATCAACTCATGACGTTATTGTACGCGGGGTTCGATGGCGAAACGGTAAAGAACGCAATATAACGAGAAATCAAGATTGTATTAGTATAGAAAATCATGATGAACCGCCATATAGAATAATTATAGACCATTGTTCGTTAAGTTGGGGATCCGATGAAATTGCGGTGACGTGGTTTCCGGTAAATAGTGTTACATGGCAATGGAATATAATCTCCGAAGGTTTAATGTCTTACGGAGAACACGGATTTGGGTTACTAGCAGGCGATAATTCAAAAAATATTTCGATACACCATAACCTTTTTGCACATTTAAAAATGAGACTGCCGGAATGTAATGGCAACTCAACCGGAGAAATAGTAAACAATCTAATGTATAATTTTTCTGATAAAGCTATTGATTTTACTTCCAGTCCTACCAGAAAAGATTTCGGACCTTTATATTGGAACGTTATAAAAAATTATTTTAAAAGAAATAGCGAAAAATACAACGGGGGTTGTATAGTGATTTATAATTTTCCGGGTTGGAATAACGGACAATATTATATACACAATGATTCAAAATTTTACATAAACGATAATTATAATTTTGACAAACCGGATATAAAAAATGATTGGGATTTGGTTTATTTTTTCGGAGTAAGCACAGGTACGGAAAAATATAAATCAGATACTTTGGTTGTTAAGCCTTCCGGTATAATAGAGCATCCTGCAAAAGATGTTTACCAAATAGTTTTAGCCAAGGTGGGAGCCCGTGTTCCGACTTTAGATATTATTGATGATAGAATTATAAACGATGTTAACAATAATACCGGCAATCTTATAGAAAGTATTAATGAAAATGATTATCCTGTTTATTCGACAGGCATCTACCCGGATGACGATGATGATGATGGAATTCCAAATGAATTCGAACTAAAATATAGTGATAGTAAAACCGGATTATATCCTAATGCTGAGGCACCTAGCGGATATAGATGGATAGAAGAGTATGCAAATGGTTTATTTCCAAAAACAATATCCGTTGAAGCTAATCCGGAAAATATCAAAGCTGACGGGACAAGCGGTTCTACAATAAGGGTCGAAATAAAAGATATCTACAATTTACCGGCTTCGGTCAAAATTCCCGTAACACTTACAATCTCAGGCCCGGGAATTTTCACAAATAATACTCAAACATACTCGACAGAAACAGTTAATGGAATGGCAAATGCAACGATGTTTTCAACAACAAAACCGGGAACCATTGTTATTACCGTTACATCACCAAACATAAAAACAAGTTCTGTTGAAATGACTACAACTTTAAAATAAATTCAGTATTACTTCAACTCGTCTATTTTTAGGAAGGTTCGGTACAATCGGCTGTTTACTGCCTACGCCAGTAGCTTTAATTCTTGCTTCAGTAATTCCCTTTTCAATAAAATATTTTTTTACTGGATTTTCAGACGCAAATATTTTACTACTTCAAATAAAACTATACTTATTAATCCTGCAGAAACACATATTATCACATCAACTGTATGTAAAGGCCCAAACCGGAAAATACTACTTAATAACGGAACAAATAAAACCAAAAGTAAAAATGTTATTGCTCCAAACACAACAAGAATTAATGCAATGTTTTCTTGTCTTAGAAGTTTAGGTATAAAAAGTGTCCATGAGCGATTTGACATTATTAAACCTATATTACCTATTATAAGAACTATAAATGAAAGCGCTCGTGCCTGTTCAATATTCTCACCAAGATGCTGACTTAAAACAAATACTTCGGCAACTATAAGAAGTAAAATTAATCCCTGTAATATACTATAAATTACTGTTTTTTTAGAGAATAGTGGTTCGTTTACGTTTCTTGGAGGACGGATCATTATATCTTTTTCTTCTTTTTCAGCCTCAAATACAAGTGAGCATGCGGGATCAATAATAAGTTCAAGAAAAACTATATGTACAGGAAATAAGATGAGCGGCCACTTTAATATTACAGTTATAAGGCTTAATCCGGCGATAGGAATATGTATCGCAAGTATGTAAGATATCGCCTTTTTTAGATTATCAAATATACGCCTGCCCATTTTTACTGCGGTGACAATTGATAAAAAATCGTCATCAAGCAATACCAGCGAAGATGATTCCCTTGCCACATCAGTACCTCTTCCGCCCATGGCGATACCGATATTGGCGGCTTTTAATGCCGGAGCATCATTTACTCCGTCACCCGTCATTGCCACAATTTCGCCTATTTTTTTTAAAGCATTTACTATTTTCAATTTTTGTTCGGGAATTACGCGGGCGAAAATATTTATGTCTTTTATCCTTTTGCATAATTCTTCGTCATTTAAGGTATCCAGTTCCTGCCCTGTAATAAACTTTTCCTTGTTTTTTAGCCCGATTTGTGCGGCTATATTCTTTGCCGTGACAGGATAATCTCCGGTTATCATGACAACTCTTATATGAGCGTTATAGCATTCCTGTATGGCTGCCGGCACCTGTTCTCTTACCGGATCCGCAAGACCTATAAACCCCTCAAAATGGAAATCGAAATCGTGTTGAATTTCAGGCAATACTTTTGGCGTGAACCTTGCTTTTGCCACTGCAATAACTCTTAGGCCTTCTTTTGCCATTTGTTCAATGAATATTTCTAAGTTTTTAGTTTGAGAAAAATTCAAATGACATAAATCCATAATTGCTTCAGGTGCGCCCTTTGCAGATATGGTATAGTCCCCGCTTCCGTGCCTTTTCCATACACGGGACATAGCGAGAAGTGATTTTGAAAGCGGATATTCCTGTACCATAGTCCAGTCATTATGTATATGCTCCGTATCCGCAAGAAATACATCTCCGAGTTCCCTTATGGCTTTTTCCATAGGGTCAAAGGGATCTGTCTGGCTTGCTAAAATGCCATACTCTACTATTTCATGATATTGTTCATCAAGCTTTATATTTTTTGATTGCGGTACATTGAACACCTCATGTCCGACACAAAGCTGTTGAACCCTCATTTTATTCATAGTAAGGGTTCCTGTTTTATCAACACATAATATCGTTGCAGAACCCAAAGTTTCTACAGCAGGAATTCTCCGGGTAAGAACCCGGTTTTGAGAAATACGCCATGCACCCAAAGACATAAATATAGTCAAAACAACCGGAAATTCCTCAGGTATCATAGCCATAGCAAGCGTAATGCCAGCTAAAAACCCATTAAGCCAATTTGCTCTAGTAATACCATAAACTACTACTACTACTATACATAAAATAGCACTGGTTATTCCAATTACTTTTACTGTTTTTCTGATATCTTTTTTTAGAATTGTTTCTTCTTCTTTTATTGTCTGCAGAGATTTACCAATCTTGCCTATTTCAGTTTTTATGCCTGTTGATATTACTTCAGCAATCCCTTGTCCCTGTACTACCAGAGTTCCTGAAAATAAATACGGTTGATTATCGCCGCAGGGTTTTGCCGGATTTAAATTTATGCTTTCTTTTTCTGCAGGATATTTCGCCACCGGAACAGATTCCCCAGTAAGAAGCGATTCGTCAACAGAAAGATTTTGTGATTCCAATAATATAGCATCCGCAGGGACTCTGTCACCTTCTGCCAAAATCATTATATCACCGCGAACGACTTCCCTTCCCGCTATCCTTATCTTTTGTCCGTCACGTATAACAGAAGCGCGCGGGCTGGTTAAATCGCGTAACGCTTCTAATGCACGCTCGGTTTTCCTTTCCTGAATAAAAGTAATGGCCATTATTACAAAAACAAAAAACGTCAATATAATAGCTTCCCGCACATCACCTAAAACTAAATAGATAATACCGCAAGCCAACAGTAAAAGAAACATCGGTTCTTTTACAACTTCAAAAGCAATTAAAAAAATACTTCTCTTTTTTGAAGAGGGTAATTCATTGTACCCCTCTTCTTTTAATCTTTTCAGGGCTTCTTTTTCTGTAAGCCCTTGTATTAATTTATTTATTTTATCGTTTTTCATGTTCTAATATTGTTAATTACAAGTTAATTTTACAAATTTATTATATCATTTTCAAACAAAATTATTCTAATCTTTTTATTATCAGTTGGACTGAACTACTTTGCATCAAGATGAGAGATATAAAAAAGTGAATTTGAATGAATAATCCTGCATCTTATTATATTTATCTATATTTTTTTCAAGATACAACAAGATAAGTTAACTATTAGCAGTTAATAAAACTATTTTTCCTTTTTTTGATGGGAAAACAAACCTAATATTTCCTGAAGGTTATTATTATTAACTAAAACAAGCAAGACATCTCCTGACTCAATAACTGTTTGTCCGCTGGGTACGATAAATTTTTCTTCTCTAACTATAAGGGTTATAAGACTGTCTACAGGTACTCCTATTTCAGAAACAGGCTTGCCCACCATCCAAGAAGCGTACGGAACCACAAAATCAATCAATCTCGTATTTAAATCATCGGTATATTCAAATTCCAAAGGATATCGTTTCTTTCCTTTCAAAGGAACATCTACCTTTAATAATTTAGCAACGAACGGTATAGAAGTCCCCTGCAAAAGTGCAGATGTCATTACGATAAAGAAAACAATATTAAAAATAATATCCGCTTTACTTATACCGGCAATTAACGAAAATGTAGCTAATATGATTGGAACCGAACCCCTCAATCCTACCCATGATATCAGTGTTTTCTCACGAAAATTAAAACTTGTCGGTGCCATAGTTGTAAATACACCGGCCGGCCTGGCTATAAACATTAAAAATAAAGATGTTAACAATCCCATCCCGGCAATCGGTATTAATTTAGTCGGAAATACAAGAAATCCCAGCGCAAGGAACATAGTAATCTGCATAAGCCATGCAAGCCCGCTATGGAAATGTATCAAATTCCTTTTCTGTACTATATTACTGTTTCCCATCATTAAACCTAATATATAAATAGCAAGAAAACCATTTCCTTTTAACATATTAACAATACCATAAGTTAATAATACTAAAGCCATAGTCAAGACCGGATACAATCCGTCATATTCTAGTTTAATCTTATTAATAAATAATACGATGCCTTTACCCAAAATATATCCTAAAAAAGCACCAAGCCCCATCTGCGAAATGAAAAGAGATATTATGCCCAATGCAGAATTATTTATTCCAACAATCAAATTAATAAAACTGATTGTAAGAAAAACCGCCATTGGGTCATTGCTTCCGGATTCTAGCTCCAATAATGGAATCAATCTGCCTGAAAGACCAACTTTTCTGGATCTAAGTACTGAAAATACCGCTGCGGCATCTGTTGAAGACACTATTGAACCAAGCAGTAACCCCTCTAGAAAAGTAAATTTAAGGACAAACACAGCAAATAAGGACAGAATCAACGCTGTAATCAATACCCCTATTGTTGAGAGTGCTATTCCCTCATACAACACCGGTTTAACCATACGCCATTCAGTTTCTAATCCACTTGAAAAAAGAATAAAAACCAAAGCAACAATTCCTACATATTGAGCAATTTGAGGATCTTTAAAATAAATACCTGCTACCCCTTCTGAACCTAATAATATTCCGATAACAAAAAAGATAAGAAGCGAAGGAATTCCTATACGGCTAGATGTTTTACTAGCTATAATGCTAACAATTAATAGCAACGAAATACTGACCAATAAGGTTTCTAAAGACATAATTTTTCTGTCCCGTTAGAGAATGAATATATATATTGCTAATTTCAAAAAAGTGTATAGATAAATGGAGCTATTGGAGATCCTTGAGTTAAAATAATTAAAATTCCTAAAAATAAAAAAACAACAATTATTGGCAACAACCACCATTTTTTTCTTTCTTTAAGAAATTCCCAAAATTCCACAATTATTGAAATTTTACTCATCCTACCTCCGCCTTTTGACTCCTTGCATAGACATCCTAAAATTTTTCAGCTGACGCTTCAAAATTTTCGGACATGCTTCGGAGTTATTTACTCGGTCGGTCCGGTAGGTCCGACCTCCGTGAATAATTAATATTGTTTTTCATAATTTTCTTTCAAAATCTCTTTTGTTTCTTTAGGTATCCAATAAGTATCTGTATTTTTAGAAAAACCGGATAAAAATCTTTTTCCTATAATTCTCGCAAATAAACTTATAGGCGTTACTACTAAATAAAAAAGCATTGTAAGTATTATCCGTGAAACAAAATAACCAATAATTATTCCTAACCCCATCCATATTTTATAAACTGTTTTCAAATAAAATGGAATAAAAATTCCCACCGCAAGAAAAATAACTGCCAATAATAAGAATATAGACCACGTCTTGTGGGAATGCTTAAAAAAAGCGATACTTAAAACTAAAAATACTACGAAAAAAATAATTCCGAATTGTCTTAACTGCTTCTTTCCTGATTTAATTTCTTTTATTTCTTCAAACATATATTAATCCAACTCGAATTCCTTTCTCCAATCTATATCTTTCCCAAGAGGTTTTTGCTGACGCTTATCCAAAAGGAAGTTACCCATAATAAGATAATCCATTTCGGTGCGCATAAAACAAACGTACGCTTCTTGAGGCGTACAAACTATTGGTTCGCCCCTTACATTAAAAGATGTATTTATTATTACTGGACATCCGTATTTTTCATCAAATTTCTTTATCATATCATAATATAGCTGATTATTTTCCCGGCTTACTGTCTGTATGCGCGCCGAGTAATCAATATGAGTTACTGCAGGTATTGCTGATCTTACCACATTAAGTTTTGCAATACCAAATAGTTTTTTTTCTTCAATTGACATTTCTCTTTGTAGTTCCTTTTTTACATTTGCGACAAGAAGCATATACGGACTTTCTTTGTCAATATCGAAATAATTTGATACTTTTTCAAGTAAGATCGAGGGAGCAAAAGGCCTAAAGCTTTCCCTGTATTTTATCTTCAAATTCATTTTCTCTTGCATTTTTTGTGATCTGGCATCCCCGATTATTGATCTGCTACCAAGCGATCTTGGTCCGAATTCCATCCTTCCCTGAAACCATCCAATAACATTTTCTTTAGCTATTAAATCTGCTATTTTTTCCGGTATTTCATCAGTTTTTAATTCCGTATATTTTATATTATGTTTCTTCAAATACTCACATATCTTATCATTATTGTATTCAGGTCCTAAGTAAGCTCCTTTCATCGAATCATTTTTATTATTTGCGATTCTTGGCTTATCTAAATATTGATGCCATGCAAGTAGTGCAGCGCCTATGGCTCCGCCTGCATCACCGGCCGCCGGTTGAATCCATATATTCTCAAATATTTTTTCTTTGAGAATTTTGCCGTTTGCCACACAATTAAGAGCAACTCCTCCTGCAAGACAAATATTTTTCTTATTAGTTTTATTTCCAACATATTTCGCCATTTTTAACATTATTTCTTCGGTTACTGCCTGAATCGAACACGCAATATCCATATCTTTTTGCGTTAACAAAGATTCGGATTTTCTTGGCCTAGAACCAAAAAGTTTGTCAAATCTACTATTTGTCATTTTAAGACCTATGCAATAATCGAAATAATCCATATTCATGACAAATGAACCATCTTCCTTTAAATTAATTAATTCTGAAAGTATAAGATCTTTATATTTTGGTTCACCATATGGCGCAAGACCCATTACCTTATACTCAGCTGAATTTACTTTGAATCCTGTATAATAAGTAAATGCCGAATATAGCAAACCCAATGAATGAGGAAATTTTAATTCTTCATATATTTCAATTTTATTCTCTTTTCCAACTCCATAGCTTGTAGTTGTCCATTCTCCGACACCGTCAACAGTCAAGAATGCCGCTTCTTTATAAGGAGACGGGAAAAAAGCTGACGCAGCATGAGCTTCGTGATGTTCACAAAACACTATTTTCCTTTCAAAATTGAGTATCGTTTTTATGTAGTCTTTCATCCAAAGTTTTTGTTTGATCCATATGGGCATCGACTTCATAAACGATAAAACACCAAACGGCGCATATTGTAAATATGTTTCAAGAATTCTTTCAAATTTTATAAAAGGTTTCTCATAAAATGCAATAATATCAACGTCATTTATTAAAATTCCGTTATCATTCATACAATAATTAACGGCATTTTTTGGAAATGAATGATCATGTTTTTTTCTTGTAAATCTCTCTTCTTGTGCAGCTGACACAATTTCGCCGTCAACGACTAAACAAGAGGCACTATCATGATAAAACGCTGATATTCCGAGTATATTCATTTTATTTAATTTCTAAACACAATATTTTTACCCGTTAGAGAATGAAGATATATAATGCTAATATAATTTAATTATTCTTTTTTAAAATGTTTTACAACATTCTCTAATGGGCTTATTTTATTTTTTCAAGGAAAGATTTTATTTCCAGATCGTTGGGCGCAAAAAACTCTGCTTTCTTCCAGATATTTAAAGCAATTTCTTTTTTACCAAGCGCAAAATATGCAGAACCTTTTCTTTTCAGCGCTATAACATTATTCTCTTCAAGCGATAATGCATCGTCGCACTCCATAATCGCTTTATCATATTTACCTTCATAAATATAATCCAATGCCGAAGATACTTTTTGCTCAACAACACTTATGTAAGGTTTTGTTATCTCAGCTTTTGCTATACCGGGATATTCCTGTGTTATAAGATCACACAATTTGACTATACTTTGATTTTTAGGATCCAATTGAATTGCATATTTTACTGCCATAACTGCAATTCTTTCATTGCCCTTTATGGCTAAATATCCATTTACAGTTTTTCTTATTAATTCCTGAACCTTACCTTCATCGACGGCGGATGGCATGATATTAACTATTTTTTCCAATTTTTCAGCCATTCTTGCCCATGCAACATTATTTGGATCTATTTCTCTTTGTTTCATCACTTTTTTCAACGCTTCAGAGTATTCACCTTTCCTGCATAAATCAATAAATTCGTCGCTTAACTTCTTGATTACTCTCGGATCCCGTTCCAGTGTAGGCGGCTGTTCTACCGTAATAATCGGCTGTTCCGTTTTTGCTACGGGTTTTTCAACATTTATTACCGGCTGCTCGGTATTTTGCTTAGGAGGTTCCTCGGCTTTGTCCTCAACTTTATCCTCTTCCTTTTCCTGTTTTGCCGGTTTTTTTGTTTTCCTCCAACCTATAGAAATCGGATTAACTGCCTCAAGTTCATGCAGTATCGCTCCATAATCAACCTGAAACCCATACCAGCGCAGGCCTACTCCAAAGCTATAGTCCTGTAAATTATAGCCCTTTTTATATCCTGCTCTTAAAAAAACAACGTCTTTTAGACTGCACTCAGCACCAAAATTTTCCCTTATTACATTATCGCTGGATTTAACAATATCGGCAGAAATTGTGAATTTATTACTTGCAGATTTATTTTTTGTCGGTATTGAAAGTTTATATGCTATTCCTGCGCGGATAATCTTAGGTAACGGATATTTTTCTTCGATATATTTAATAGGCGGGCCCAAATTCTGCAATACAGCACCTAAAGACACTCCTTTGAGAGGCGTAGCATAAATTGCTCCTAAATCCATAGCATAAGATTCTGCAAAATACAATTCTCTCATTGTTGAAGAATATAATTTCAAGTTTATTCCTAATGCAAGGTTCTTGAACGCTTTTCTGGCAAAACCTACTGTATAAAGATAATCGCGCTGAAAGTCCATACTTTGTATGTAACCATCCTCATCCTCAAATACAACTTTTCCGGCATCATAAAAATATAAACTATTTGCTAAAGCACCAAAACCTTTGAAAGTCTGGCCATAACCAATAAAAGTATATTTTAATAACGTTGTAGGATCCTTAAAATACGATATGCCAAATTCCTGTTTTACTTTTACTAAACCTGCAGGATTATAATGAAGCGCATAAATGTCGTCGGAAACAGCTGCAGAAGCCTCTCCCATCGATGCAGCACGCGAGCCTACAAATTGCTGAAGCAACGCCGCACCATTTATTTCTTTAGTTTCCTGAGTATCCTGAGCTGATTCTTGGGAAACTAAAATTGATGTAAGTAAAAATATAATAAAAAAAACTGTTAAAACAATATATTGTCTAACGGTTTTTCTTAACATACTATTCATTAATATTGACATTTTTAAATATTTCCTTAATAGTAAAAGTCTTAGAACATTTTTTTAAAATATCCTATCTTAAAATTATTGAAAAATCGGATAATCGCAAGCGGTGAATACTTTTTCAACGCTCTTATATTTATAATGAACTTCTATTATTTTGTCAAGGTATTTTTAAAATAAATTAAAAAACTACTCATGAGAGTAGTTTTTATACTATTATAATCTATTATAATTCTGATTTATTCACCTTAACTTTACAATTTAAAAACCTAGATTTTCTTTAACAAGTATTGCCGTAATTCTTCCTTCTGTAACTTCCTTATTTACGATTAACATTTTATTTATCCCGCTATGCACACCGTAAACGTTTAATGCACGCCGGTCTTCAAGCGGAAATGTATATTCATTTATCCTTTTAAGTGCTTCGTTAAAATCCTTAACAATTTTTTGTGTCCCAATTACCCAAATAACATTTTTTGCACCGTAAGCATATGCGGGCATTTGACTTCCGGTCTGCGATGCGATTAAAAGATGCCCATCCTGTGTTACAGCATGAACGCTTCCAATTACCCATTCCGGTGCCGCTCCCAAACGCTTCATTTCCTGCTCTTGTGTTTTCTGATCCAATGTTTTGAATTTATTACGGACTGAATCAAACTGTCCGGATTCAATAATTTCTTTTTCCAAGCCAATACTTAAAAGAGTAGTCGAGGTCATATTCATTACTTCTGCATTTTTAGGAATAATTTCTAACACTTTTTTCTTTGCTTCTTCTCCATTATTTACAATAAAGGTATTTATCCCATTATTCTTAAGTGCAACCGCTGTTTTTTCAACAGTTTCGTCATCTGCAAGTATTCCGTACTTTTTATTAATCATAAGTTTAGATTCTTCCGGCATAATTTACCTCCCAATCGATTTCGCCAGCTGGCGAAATCGATTGACCTCGCCGCAGTTCAAAAGAACGTAGGCGGGCTACCTCTTTTCAAACAATTTTAAATATTCTCCATATCCCTCTTTTTTCAGGTCTTCTTTTGGTATAAAACGTAATGACGCAGAATTCATACAATAACGCAAACCTGTAGGCGAAGGTCCATCATTAAATACATGTCCAAGATGCGAATCTGTTTTTTTACTTATGATTTCAGTTCTTGTTGTAGATAAACTATTATCTGTTTTTTCAACAATATTTTCCGGTTCAAGCGGTTTCCTAAAACTTGGCCAGCCTGTACCTGAATCGTATTTATCTATAGAGCTAAAAAGCGGTTCACCCGATATAACATCAACGTAAATACCCTCTTTTTTATTATCCCAGTATTTATTATTAAATGCAGGTTCGGTGCAGCCCTCTTGTGTTACTTTATATTGTAATGGTGTTAATTTTTTTTCTAATTCTTTTTTTGTATCCTTATCCTTTGTCTGCTTATTTTCACCCCAAGTATTTTCTAAAAACTTATCACGGCCTGAATTAGCTCTATAAAATTCATATTTTTGAGGACTTTTCTTATAATAATCCTGATGATAGCCTTCAGCCTTATAAAAAGTAGTAGCTTTAAGAATTTCTGTTGCAATTGGTTTTTTGAATTTTCCAGATTTTTCAAGTTCTAATTTAGATTTTTCCGCAAGTTTCTTTTGCTCTTCATTGTTGTAAAATATAGCAGATTTATATTGAGACCCCCTGTCAACAAACTGTCCTCCAACATCAGTAGGATCTATTTGCTTCCAGAAAATATTTAGTAATTCTGAATAAGTAGTTAATTTAGGATCATAAGTCACTTGTACAACTTCAGTATAACCTTTTTCTGCATAATCTTCATAAGTTGGATTCTTACCCGTACCGCCTGAATAACCCGCTACAACTTCAATAACACCATTCAAATCCTTGAATGGCGGTTGCATGCACCAAAAACATCCGCCTGCAAATGTTGCAATTTCATATTTTGACTGGGTATATGCTATAAAAGGCAAAAGTAATAAAATAACAGAACTTTCAATTAATTTTGTTAAAAACATTATGATTTTCCTCTTTAATTATATGATGATAAATACCTAAATAAGATTCAAACATATTTCCTTTTTAAGAATTTCATAAAACTCGCATTTTGCCTTTTTTTCAATCCATGGCTTATGCCCGCATTTCTTTATCAAAATAAATCTAAAATCTTTGAGAACTTTTGAAAGTGAATCTTTTAGACCTTTATACTGATGCGGGTCGTAATCACCGTGAATTGCTGTTACCGGACATTTTATTTTTTCTCCGAACTTTAAAAGTTTACCGCTACTTCTTAAATCTACGGCTTGTTTCCATATTTTTTGATGTATATCATAGTCACATTTAATTAATTCGGAACCATGAGACATTGGATCAAACGAATCTGCTTTGGATATTAAATTTCCAAACTTAACCATAATTGTATTTTTATCTTTAATTTTAGAGTTATTCAATTTTTCAATTATAGATAGAACCTCTTCTCTTTCTTTTTTATTAAGCCGATTTAACCGGTTCTTCATAATATTTAATGCATATTTCTCTTCAAAAACTCCGCTGCTGACAAGAATAAGCTTTTTTACAAATTCCGGATACTTTGATGTGAAAATAAAACCTAACATTGCTCCCCACGAATAACCAATTAATATAATTGACAAATCTCCTTTTTTCTTCAGTATAGTTTTCAATTCTTCAACTTGTTCATTGATTGATGATTTAGTTTGAAGCGGTTCCAAAACACCAATATATGATGAAAGTGCTTTTGCAACAGGCGCCATCTCGCCGGAAGCACCGGGCCCGCCATGGATAACTGCCACACTAAAAGGTGCCTTTCCGTATTTTCTAATATTTTTCATAATTTTATCCCGATTTTTCGGGATGTGCTTCAATTTTACTTTTTACGGATTTGATATGCAACAATAAAAAAAATATTGACACTCCGTCACTGCAATATTCAATGTGAAATATTTTGGAGAATATCGAAAGTACACGAAATATCCCTTAAAATCGAGATGACATTAAATGTTATGGAGTGTCAACCCGACGAAGTCCGCCTCAAGGACGAAGGCGCAAACATCATACAAACTCATTTGTTTGTATTGATAATAAAATGGTTGACATAAAAATATTTTTTATATATACTAATTAAAAT
Source organism: Elusimicrobia bacterium RIFOXYD2_FULL_34_15 (assembly GCA_001800605.1). GTDB lineage: Bacteria > Elusimicrobiota > UBA8919 > UBA8919 > UBA8919 > UBA9627. The sequence continues at coordinate 4,985 of MGVS01000084.1, read as the reverse complement.
TAAAAAATTTAATTTTATCCGCCTAAAATACGATAGTTCGCCAGTCGGCGAATTGACGGATACAAAAAATTATGAATTTATCTACGCCTTACTATTTAATTGATGAAACAAAGTTATTGAAAAATCTAAAAAAAATAAAATATGTTAGTAGGAATTCGGGCGCAAAGTCGGTTTTAGCACTTAAATGTTTCTCCACCTGGTCTGTTTTCCCCTTAATGAAACAATACATGGATGGAACAACAAGCAGTTCTTTGTACGAAGCACGCTTAGGTCATGAGAAATTCGGCAAAGAAGTTCATGCATACTGCGTAGGTTTTTCAAAAGAAGACATTAAAGAAGTAAAGAAATATGCAGATAAAATTATTTTTAATTCAATATCACAATTAAAAATGTTTTATAAAGGTTTAAAAAATATTAAAATTGGTTTGCGAATAAATCCAAAAATAAGTTATTCACATTTTGATTTAGCGGATCCTGCAAGAAAATATTCACGTCTGGGGGTAGTTGATAAAAAATCAATTTTAAAAATATTACCGTTGATTAGCGGATTAATGTTTCACTTCAATTGTGAAAATGACGATTTTAAAAATTTTTCAAAAAACCTTGATTATTTAGGCCGCAATTACGGAGATTTACTTAAGAAATTAGAATGGATAAGTTTAGGCGGCGGACTTTACTTTACCAAAGAAGGCTATCCATTAGATAAATTCTGTAAAAAGTTAAAAGAATTCAGTGAAAAATTTCAAATTCAAATTTATTTAGAACCCGGTGAAACAGCTATAACCCGTTCGGCAGAATTGGTAACATCAATAGTAGATATAGTTCATAATGAAATTGATATCGCAATTGTAGATGCTTCAACAGAAGCACATATGCTGGATTTATTAATATATAGAACTCCTGCAAAAATGGAGGCATCTGTTAGTGGAAAATATAAATATATGATTGCGGGACGGTCTTGCCTCGCAGGCGATATATTTGGAACATATAATTTTAAAAACAAACTGAAAATCGGCAGTATTGTTAAAATCTCTGATGCGGCCGGTTATTCAATGGTGAAAAAGAATTGGTTCAACGGGCTTCAAATGCCGTCTATCGTTGTAAAAAAATTAGACGGTTCAACAAAAATTGTACGTCAGTTTGAATATAAAGATTATATCAATAGTTTATCATAGGAGGATTTATATTATGAAAAACAACGTATTGATTATCGGTGCAGGTGCTGTTGCGCATGTAACAGCGCATAAATGTGCTCAGAACAACGATATTTTCGGAAATATTTGCATTGCCTCGCGGAGACAAAGTAAATGTGAAGATATCATAGAAAGTATTAAAAGGAAAAATAGTTTAAAAGATAAAACAAAAAAGTTAAACTCAAAATTAATAAATGCATTAGATATACCTGCATTAGTAAAACTTATACAAAAAACAAACTCTAAAATCGTAATAAATCTCGGTGCAGCTTTTATTAATATGTCGGTACTTGAAGCATGTATTGAAACCGGTGCAACATATATGGACACTGCTATACACGAAGACCCGGACAAAGTATGCGAAGATCCTCCGTGGTATGCAAATTATGAATGGAAAAGAAAAGATCTTTGTAAAGAAAAAGGCGTGACGGCAATATTAGGCGTGGGTTTTGACCCCGGAGTAGTAAATGCTTATTGTGCTTTGGCGGTAAAACATCATTTCGATAAAATCGATACCATAGACATTATGGATGTAAACGCCGGCAGTCACGGAAAATATTTCGCAACCAATTTTGACCCGGAAATCAATTTCCGGGAATTTAAAAAAGTTTGGACTTGGATTGATAGAAATTGGGTATGTAAACCGGTACATACCGAAAAGCAGGTTTACGATTTCCCGGTTGTAGGAAAGCAGCCGATTTATTTAACCGGTCATGACGAACTGCATTCCCTATCAAAAAATATTGATGCAAACAGTATACGCTTTTGGATGGGATTTAGCGATCATTATATAAACTGCTTTACCGTATTGAAAAATATCGGGTTACTCTCTGAAATACCGGTCAAAACATCGGAAGGTATCGAAGTTGTACCTTTAAAAGTTGTAAAGGCGTGTTTACCTGATCCAAAGTCATTAGCTCCGAATTATACAGGTAAAACCTGTATCGGAAATTTAATAAAAGGGCAGAAAGACGGTAAAAATAAAGAAATTTTTATTTACAACACTTGCGACCATAAGGAATGTTACAACGAAGTGGAATCACAGGCAATCAGTTATACGGCAGGAGTTCCGCCTGCAGCAGCCGCAATATTGGTTGCTAAAGGCATTTGGAATCCTCAAACAATGGTCAATGTTGAGGAATTGGACCCTGACCCGTTTATCGAACTTTTAAACAAAATTGGATTACCAACGGAAATAATACAAATTAAACCAACCGCTAAAAGCTAGTTTAGAAGTTTATACCTTCAGCGGACATGCAGTTTTACTACAGCTGCAGAAAGTGTAGCAAGCAACGAAGCAATTAAAAATACAAATATTGCAGCTGCTGCATGAGATACATACAGAATAAAATACTGATATATCCCTGCAAATAGAAAGAAAATCGCTGTCAAAATTAATATAAAAGTTACTATTACAAAAACAATCACCCAAATAACTCTTAAAATTAGCTTTCTAAATATACGCTTTTCCACCTCCAATACAACCAAATATTTAAAAGCAATATTGAATAACTCAGTTAATATTTTCATTTTTTATTATTTCTATACAATAGACCGGCAATAATTAAACCAACACCCAAAACAGTTAAAATACTTATGTAAGGATGCTCTTCTACTTCTTCTGTAACTTTTTTAAAACCTTTTTCACCTTGAGTTTTTACTTCTTCGAATTTATGTTGTAAATTCTTAAAAACGCTATGTTCACCTTCCAAACCGGCAAGCTTTTTAATATCACCAACAATTCCAGACAATTCTGCTCCTAATTTTGAAACATGTTCCTTTAAATCTTCCATTTCTGCTTCGTGTGTCTTTTCTGACATATTCTTAAACCTCCTTTTTTAAATTTACCCCATATGAAAATGTTTTTAATATAACTTCATTTTCTATCGGGGTTTCACTTCTGTACTGCCGGCTTAAATATATAATAAAATAGATTAAAATAACATTAGTTTAAAATTATATTTTTCTAATCAAATAAAAAATCCACTGTTATAATAAGTGGATTATTATCTTATTGAAGTATTATCCTTCCCGCAAAAGAACTATATACTTTTACCAAAAGCAATTGCTTTTTCACGGACATCTGTTTTATTTTTAATCTCTCCTGAAACACCGGCGTTAGGTATAAGCAATGACTTAAATTTCATACCGGTATAATCTGCGGTCAATGCAAATGGTTTTTCCAGAACATCCAGCCCTACGTCTTCATAAGCACTTGCAATTAAAACAAAATTTTTTCCTTTTAAAACTGTTTCCATAGTACTTGCTTTGTTATCCCATTTATAAAGCGAAAACATCCTGTCAAACACCATTTTTATTTGAGCGCTTTCCGAAAAAAAATAAAGCGGTGTTGCCATAACAATAACATCCACTTTTGCCATCTTCATCAAAACCGGTTTCACTTCGTCATTGACAGCACATTCGTACTTATCCGACTTCTGGCATTGCCTGCACGACATACATCCATTTGATTTCTGTTTAAGAGATACTGTTTGGATTACTTCTATCTCAACACCGTTTGATTGTGCACCTTCGCAAAACCACTTTATAAGTGTTGCCGTATTCCCATTCTTTTTCGGACTACCAGAAAGTATCAGTATTTTTTTCATAATAAAAGGTTCCTTCTTTGATTTTTGTTATTCAAAACCTATTATTCATATTACTTTAAAGATAAACTATAAAACCGCGGGGTTTTCGCACCCCTGCACCCAATAAATTTTTCGGTCGCCGCGGCGACCTCAGAAATTTAAGTAATTAGTAATTAGTATTTTGTAGTTAGTGCAATGTATTTATTTTATAAAGTTAAGCGAAAAATTTATTCCTAACTACTAATTACCTGCCTACCGGTAGGCAGGCTCACACTAAATACAAGACGTTTAATTCTTCGAACAGTCCTCGCCGACTACCCCGAAAAATTACTCGCTCATTAGCAGCCATAAGGGGTTTAAAAACCAAAAATGTCATTTAAAAACTTGAAAGTCCCCGTGAATTTAGTTTTTTAATCAGAACACGATAGTGGCCTTAAGAATAGGCAACACTATAAGGCCGGGGTCGTCGTTATTAATTATTGGTCTTGCAGCTGCAATGTCCCACGCTATTTTTTTCGTCTTGAAACGGGGTCCCACGCATAATAAATCAGCGTCATCTTCTGACGCGAATACATATGAGTACTCGGCAATCAATGAAGTCTTTTCTGACAAATCTCTGCGGTAACCTATCGTATAAGTAAATGCCCACGTCTGATTATTAAAATTCTCAACAGAATCAAATGTCTCATCTTCATCGGCTACGTACACGGCACTTGCAGCAATATGAAGACTTTTGCCCTTTTTTCCGAAACTTACCACATTGCCTAAATTAAAAACCTTATTTTTCGGTATAATTGCAGACCAAAAGGCGCAGCCGGTCTGTTCGGACGAATAGTAATTTTGCTTGATTCCTATTGCCGCTGTTTCAAGGACTTCCTTGTTTATCGGGAAAAAAGAAAATACCCCAACATGTGTCCGCGATGTTACGGCATAAGTGTAATTAATAATTGCAACTTCATAGTCGGAAAAATACGATGCGCCTTTCGGCATCGTATACGCTGTAGGCATAAGAAAGAGTTCATGGTCGCCCGCCATGTATTCAGCGACGGCAGGAACAGTTAAAGTGATTAAAATAGCCAATTGAAGCAGTTTTCTCATATATTTTGTATTAACTCCCATTAAAAACTTGAGAACTCAGATGAAATCTAAAAATAACAATTCATCACAATATGCATAAAGTTTACGTAAAGCTTTGCATAAAGTC
>MGVS01000083.1 GCA_001800605.1 Elusimicrobia bacterium RIFOXYD2_FULL_34_15 | reverse complement strand
TTCCGGTTTATCACTTTTTGGTGGTGGAAGTAACGAGGCGGTATTTGGCGGTACAACTACACCGAATATAATAAAAAAGATTACTACTACTATGGCTGTAGTTTTTATGATTACATCATTAACTTTAACAGTTCTTGCTGCAAAAAACAGAGGCAGGTCTTTGGCTGAAAAAATTCCTGTAACGAAACCGCAGCAGCAACAACCGTCACAAGCACCTGCACCAGCGGTTCCAAATACTCCGGCTACACCAAAATAAAGGTAATCCGCCATCCGCCAATTGGCGGAGGCGGGAGTTAGAGAGGTAAAAAGAATTGTAAAATTGTAAGATTTGAAGATTGTAAGATCTAAAATTTTTTAATTCTTTAATCTTTAAATTTTAGAATTCTTTGTTTTTGCTGGGGTGGCGGAATTGGCATACGCGCACGTTTGAGGGGCGTGTTCCTAAAAGGAATGCGGGTTCAAGTCCCGCCCCCAGCAATAAAATAGTTAATAGCGAAATAGTGGGATTGTTGGATAGAATAAATAAGTAATGAGTAACGGGTAACGGGTAAATTGATAGTAGATAAAAAAATAATTTCTTAATAGTTCTTTAAAATAAATTTAATGAGTGAGTAAGAAGTTTTCGTACTTTGAAATAATGTTGAACGAAGGAGGCGTTGAGGAAGCCCTCACGGAGTCCCGCTTATAGCATTCAGCGGGACGAGTGTGGACGGCCCTACTACGGGGACCGTGTGCTGACGAAACGAACTCCTTAGTGAAATTGCGGGAGTAATTCAGTGGTAGAATGTCTCGTTGCCAACGAGAATGTCGCGGGTTCGAGCCCCGTCTCCCGCTTTTTAACTTATAGCTTATAACCAGTAATCGATAACAAATAAGAATTTATATTTACGGATAACTATAGTGTTCAGATTTAAGAAATTTCAAGTATATAAAGATAGTAAAGAATTTGTTAAATTCTGTGAAAATGTAATTTCTAAAACAAAGATAAATCATAATAAAGATCTAACTGTTCAAATTAGAAGAGCAATGCTTTCGGTTATTTTAAATATAGCAGAAGGTTCTGGTTGTGATACTGATAAAGAATTTAGTAGATTTTTAGAGATTTCTTTAAGATCAGTTTATGAAATTGTAGCGGCATTTGATTTTGCATATGATATTAATTTAATTAGTGAATTATCCTTTAAAGAAATAGAAAATAAAGCAGAACAGATTTGCAAACAATTAAATGGTTTTCGTCGTTCTTTAAAAAATAAAAATGTTCAGTTATAAGTTATAGGTTACTTCAAAAAGTTGTAATGGTTTTTTTAGTTTTAGTTATAGGTTATAAGCTATTGGTTATTAGTTGATTCTTACGGTGCGGTACCCAAGTGGCAAGGGAGCAGTCTGCAAAACTGCGATTCGCCGGTTCAAATCCGGCCCGCACCTGAAATTTTACAAAGTAAAATTTCAAGTAGTTAGTACTTAGTAATTAGTAGTTTGTTCAATGTTTTTATTTATAAAAAGTCAAATTTCTATTCCTAATTACTAATTACCAATTACAAATTACTGTCTCTATGGGCGGTTAGCTTCCGCCACTGGGACGTTGGCGGACCCGCCAGAGAAGTAGTGGCGGGCAGTTGGGTGTTCCGATGTTCTATCGGAACTATCAGCTTCGCAAATTTTTTATGGGCGGTTAGCTCAGTTGGTTAGAGTACTTGCTCGACACGCAAGGGGTCACAGGTTCGAATCCTGTACCGCCCATATAAATAAAAACCTGTGAACCCGTAAAAGGGGTTCAGAGGGGAAAAGAATTTTCCCCTTGAAGGGTGATAGCCCGATGGAATCGGGCGCAATAGGGGCGTAGCCCATATTGGGAGCGAAGCGACGGAGTTATCTGGTTCGAATCCTGTACCGCCCATTTAAAAAAGAAATGATATCAATATGGAAAAAAGTAAATCAGATTTGGAAATTCTTCGACATTCAACTTCACATGTAATGGCTCAGGCAGTTTGTGAGCTCTTTCCTGATACAAAACTCGCAATAGGTCCAGCAATTGAAGATGGTTTTTACTACGATTTTGATACCCAAAACACATTCACTCCTGCAGATTTACCTAAAATTGAAGAAAAAATGAAGCAAATAGTTAAAGGACATCATAAGTTTATCAGAACAGAGATGAGCAAAAATGATGCTATTGAATTTTTCAAAAAGAAAAATGAATCTTATAAAGTAGAACTTATAAATGATATTCCGTATGAAAAAGTTTCGTTGTACCAACATGATACTTTTATTGATTTGTGCCGCGGTCCGCATCTTGAATCCACAAAAGAAATAAGATATTTCAAACTTCTTTCAATTGCCGGTGCATACTGGCGCGGTTCTGAAAAAAATAAAATGTTACAGAGAATTTATGGGACAGTTTTTAACACAAAAGAAGAATTGGATGCGCATATTAAGAAACTTGAAGAAATGAAGAGAAGAGACCATAGAATTCTCGGAAAAGCTTTGGATTTATTTTCTGTACATGATGAAGTAGGCCCGGGACTAATTCTCTGGCATCCCAAAGGTGCTTTGATAAGAAAAATTATTGAAGATTTCTGGAAAGATGAACATCTTAAAAATGGTTATCAGCTTTTAAATACTCCTCATATAGCGCATCTTGAAATGTGGAAAACCAGCGGTCATTGGAATTTTTACCGGGAAAACATGTATTCACCTATAGATATCGATGGTCAGGAATATATGCTAAAACCCATGAACTGTCCTTTCCATATTATGGTTTATAAATCTCATCTTAGAAGTTACCGTGATTTACCTATCCGCTATGCAGAATTAGGAACAGTTTATCGTTATGAAAAGAGCGGTGTTTTGCATGGACTAATGCGGGTAAGGGGTTTTACGCAGGATGACGCACATTTATATTGCCGTTTAGACCAATTGGAAAAAGAGATAATTGATGTAATAAAATTTGTTATTTTTGTATTGAAAACTTTTGGTTTTAACGAGTATGATATTTTCGTTAGTACCAGACCTGGAAATTCAGTTGGAGACTTGGATCATTGGGAAAAAGCAACCAATGCTTTGAAAAAAGCTATTGAGCATACGAATTTAACTTATCAGATTGACCCGGGTGAAGGTGTTTTTTATGGTCCAAAAATAGATATTAAGATAAAGGACTGTTTTGGACGTTCTTGGCAATGTTCTACAATTCAAGTTGATTTCAATATGCCAAACGCATTTAAAGTGGAATATATCGGTGAGGACGGAAAACCTGCACAACCGGTTATGATACATCGTGCGTTAATGGGGTCATTAGAAAGATTTTTTGGAGTTCTGATTGAGCATTATGGCGGTGCATTTCCATTCTGGCTTGCTCCGGTGCAGTTAAGAATTTTGCCTATTTCAGAAGCTCAGATAGAATATGCAGGGAAAATAAAAAAAGAACTCGGCGATTATAGGGTAGAAATAGATTCGCGAAATGAAAAACTTGGCTATAAAATGAGAGAAGCACAAATAGAGAAAATTCCGTTCATTTTAGTTTTAGGAGAAAAAGAGCAAACTTCCGAAACTGTTGCGGTCAGAAAATACGGTGAAAATACGACACAAACATTCGAAATAATAAAGTTTTTAGATATATTAAAATCGCTTGAAAAAAAATAAAATATATTGTATAATAAATTTAAGTTCCCAATAAAGGGACACCTTAATCCAGTGGAGAAAAGGTAATATGAATTTAAGTTTAGAAAAAATCATATAAATAGCCGCTGGCTATTTATTTTTGTTTATTTGAGTCCCCTACCGGAGACCAAATAAACAACCCGCCTGCGACTTAGTGGCGGGTTAACAAATGAGTCCCGCCCGCCAAAGGCGAGGTCTCGCCCCTTCGGGGCGGAGAGACCAAAACTTGTCCCCGTTGTCTGGGGATAAACAACTCCGATGACTTGATTACGAGCGTAGTGAGAAACCATTTGGGGTAAAATGGCGTCCCCTACCGGAGTTGTGTTCTCGTTCGGTCAAGTGGGTCCAAACTCCGGGCACAAAAAAAATAATTTTTAATTTTTAATTTTGAATTGATGTTAACAGGGGGTGATGTAAAATTTCAAAGAGTTATTTAAGAATTAATAGTCAGATTCGGGCACAGAATGTTCGTCTAATTGATGCTGATGGCACACAGTTAGGTATTAAAACTATAGGTGAAGCAATTAACAGAGCCCGCGAACTGGGGCTTGATGTAGTGGAAATTGCACCTAATGCTGCTCCTCCTGTTTGCAGGATTATCGACTACAAAAAGTATAGATATATCCAGGAGAAAAAAAATAAGGTACCTCATAAAACAGGTGTATTAAAAGAAATTAAAATGAGACCTAAAATTGGCGAACATGATTTAGAAGTTAAAAAGAATCATATACAAAGATTCCTTGAAGAGAAAAATAAGGTGAAAATAACGATGCAATTTTTTGGCAGAGAAAGAGAGCATATATCCGTAGGTAGCGAGAAGATGCAAAAACTACTTGCCGCTGTGAGCGAATTCGGGGTTCCCGATGCTCCGCCTCGCCAAATGGGAAATTCCATTAATGTTATTCTTTCACCAAAAACAAGCAAACCAACATAAACTGTTTTTAAAGTATAAAGGAGAGGAAAATGCCAAAACTGAAATCACACAGTGGTGCAAAAAAGCGATTTTTTGCAACTGGTACTGGTAAGATTAAAAGAAAAAAACCATTTGCTCGTCATATATTAACTGGCAAATCACCAAGCAGAATGCGTCATCTAAAGAAAACCGCATTACTCAATAAAACCGATACTAAAATGATAAAGACTCTTTTACCATATATATAAAAGGAGGCGAGTTAAGTTATAAGCTAAAAGTTAAAAGTTAAAATTTTTAGCTAATTCAACTCTAACTTGATTAAAACATGCGTATTAAAGGTGGTATTGTAACAAGAAGAAGAAAAAAACGGCTTTTTAAAAAGTCGAAAGGTTTTAGATTATCTAACAAAAACGTTTATATTCATGCTTCAGAGCGTGTAGATAAAGCATTAGTTCATTCCTACGTAGGAAGAAAACAGAGAAAGCGTGATAAGAAAAGTCAATGGATTTTAACGCTAAATGCTGCTGCAAGATTGAATGGTTTGTCATATAGCAGGTTTATCAGTGGTATCAAAAAAGTAGGCATTTTACTAAATAGAAAAGTATTAGCTGAGATGGCGATTTCGTCACCGGAAGATTTTGCACAATTAGTAAATATTGCTAAATCACAACCGGCGGACACAACTGCTTAATATTTTATTGGCTTAATGGTGCCAAACCCCGATTTCTAAATCGTGAGGAAAATCGCCGATTAGTATCAATTCTTTGCATTCACAAGTTTTACATATATGAGTCTAAAGAGTTGATTCGTCAATAAACAAATGAAAGAGATGGAAAAAGAATCATTTAAAGAAATTTCTGAAGCAAGGACGCAAGAAGAGCTTGAGAGAATACGGTTAAAATATCTTGGACGAAAAGGTATAATTACCGAAAATTTATCTCAGATATCTGAATTGCCGTTAGAAGAAAGAAAACTGCAAGGGAAGAAAATAAATGATATTAAACAGCATATCGCTGAAGAAATAGAAAAACGCAAAAGTGATTTAAAGGAAAAAAGTATTTCTGGAACTTCAGAAAGTAAAATAGATATTACATTACCGGGTAAACCTTTCGAAATTGGTAAAATTCATCCTTTAATGCAGCTAATGAATGAAGTTAAAGACATTTTTTTAGGTCTTGGTTTTACAATTGCAACAGGCCCAGATATGGAATCAGATTATTATAATTTTACCGCATTAAATATTCCAAAAGACCATCCATCTCGTGATATACAAGATACATTTTATATTAAACCGAAAGAACAAAATGCGAAAAGCGAGTCTTATTCTACTGTAACAAAACAGGGTGAGAAAGAAATTGTTTTAAGAACGCACACTTCGCCTGTTCAGATTCATATAATGGAAAAAAACAAACCGCCTATAAGAATAATTGCGCCGGGAAGGGTATACAGACATGAAGCTGTTGATGCATCTCATTCATATATTTTTCATCAAATAGAAGGGCTTGCAGTTGATGAAGATATAACTTTTGCAGATTTAAAAGCAGTACTTGACAGTTTTATTAAAAAAATGTTTGGTAGTAACGTCTTGTCAAGATTCAGACCAAGTTATTTTCCTTTTACAGAACCATCCGCAGAAGTAGATATGCAGTGTTTAATCTGTAAAGGTACCGGTTGTAGCGTTTGTAAGCAAACCGGCTGGGTAGAGCTGCTTGGGTGCGGAATGGTTAACCCAAAAGTATTTGAATTTGTTAACTATGATTCTAATAAATATACCGGATATGCTTTTGGAATGGGAATAGAAAGAATAGCGATGTTAAAATATGGTATTAACGACATGCGGCTTTTCTACGAAAACGATTTAGATTTTTTAAAGCAATTTTAGTCTGCTTATGTTCTAACGGAATTAGAAGGCAAGCGACCTACCTGCTGGCAAGCAGGGATTTCAGCGACGAAGTGAAGTTATTGATTTTCATTTCAGGAGGTGTTTATGAAAAAAATCAATTCTTTAGAGTTTGCGTTAAATTTTGAAGCTAAAGGTACTGCATTGTATCTCAAACTTGCAAAGAATACTAAAAATATTATTAGTAAGCAGCTTTTTTATTCGCTCGCTTCTCAGGAAGTAGACCACGCTAAAAAGGCAGATGAGATCTATGAAGTTCTGGGAAAAGGTGAAAAAAATAAAAATGTATTATCAAAAATATTACCTTCAGTAGAGCTTTCTTTAAAAGAGTTTTTTTTAAAAGCTAAGAATATCGATTTAAAAAAAGATATTCAAAATATTAAAGGTTATGAATTAGCAATGGAAATGGAAATAAAAGGATATAATGTATATAAGAATTTCTCAAAAGATGCTAATAATGTTTTAGAGAGTAATTTTTTCGAAAAATTAATGGCACAGGAAAAAGAACATTTGGATTCACTTAGAAATGTATATTATTATTTGACTGATACCGGGGATTGGTTTGAAGAAGAAGAAAGTAAAGTTTGGAGCTGGATGAACATTTAAGAAACAATAAAAAGTTAAAAGTTTAAATTAAAATTAAATCATTTTTTATTTTTACTTTTTATTTTAACTTGATTTAATATATGGTGCAAGAAAGAAAAAAGATTATAGATGCGGTAAATAAAATAACATATGGCCTTTATGTGTTAAGTTCTGTAAGCAATGATGGAAAGATAAATGGTCAGATATGCAATACAATATTTCAAATTACTTCTATACCATTAAGGGTGGCGGTTGGAATAAATAAGCAAAATTATACATTTGAACTTATAAAGGAAAGCGGTGTTTTTGCAATAAATGTACTGAAACAAAGTCAGATAGATTTTGTCCCGATATTTGGTCTTAAATCCGGAAGAACTATGAATAAATTTGAAAATTTAAAATATCATCCTGGTTTCACAAAATCTCCAATTCTTGATGATATTCTAAGTTGGATGGAATGTAAAATTGTTTCCGGAATGACTGCTGATTGCGGAACGCATACTCTTTTCATTGCTGACGTCGTAGATGGTTTTACGGTAAGTAATGAAGAACCTCTGACTTACAAATATTACAGGGATAGCAGAACCAAATAAAATAAGTAACGAGTAACGAGTGAAAGAAAAGTATCAATTAAGAACAAATACTATAAACTTCGAACTATTAACTGTGAATTATATTAAATATGTTTGATAAATGTCCTGGTCAATCTTCAAGAAATATAAAAGTAAGCATACATATTTGTCCATCTTGCGGACAAGAAGTTGAGATGTTTTCAGACGAACTTCGTGTGAAGTGCTCTAAATGCGGAAAATTTGTAATAAAAGAAAAGATACCGTCATGCATAGAATGGTGTAAAGCAGCAAGAGAATGTTTAGGTGAAGAAAGATGGCAGAAAATTCAAGATGCATTAAAAGGAGATAAAGATGGGACTAAAAGGAAGTGAAACAGAAAAAAATTTATTAAAAGCATTTGCAGGTGAATCACAAGCAAGAAATAGATATACTTATTTTGCTTCTGCATCACAAAAGGAAGGTTTTGAACAAATTGCCGCGATTTTTCTGGAAACAGCAGAAAATGAAAAAGAACATGCAAAAGTTTTTTTTAAGTATTTGCAGGGTGGTGATGTTGAAATAACAGCAAGTTATCCGGCCGGAATGATTAAAACCGCAAAAGAAAACCTTATTCATGCTGCTGATGGTGAAAATCTGGAATGGACAACTTTATATTCTGATTTTGGGAAAATTGCGGAAAAAGAAGGATTTGTAGAAATTGCAGCATCATTCAGACAAATAGCAAAAGTCGAAAAATTTCATGAAGCAAGATATAGAAGCTTAGCTATGCAAATAGAAAATAATTGCATGTATAAAAAAGAAAAAATAGCGAAATGGCACTGTCGTAATTGCGGATATATTCATGAGGGGAAGGAAGCTCCTAAGCAATGTACTGCTTGTAAACATCCTCAGAATTATTACGAGGTTTTGGCAGAAAATTACTAATGGAAGATATAATAAAAGAGTTTCTAAATCAAAAAAATATTGCAATAGCCGGTTCTTTTAAATCTAAAGAAAAAGTTGCTTATGAAATTCTATTAAAATTGAAGAATAAGGGGTACAATGTTTTCCCGGTTAATCCAAACTTAAAAGACGTTGAAGGACTTAAATGTTATTCGACTGTAAAAGATATACCTTTAAAAATTGATGCAATAGATATCGTGACTCCTCCGGTAGTTACTGAAAAAATTGTAGAAGACTGTAAAAATAAAGGTGTGAAATATGTTTGGATGCAACCTGGTGCTGAGAGTGAAAAAGCAATAAAATTCTGTAACGATAATAATATTAAAGTAATACACAATTCGTGTTTACTAGTACAAAATATTTAATCCGCCTTCGTGAAATTCTATAGTCGTAAGAATATTAATGCAAAATAAACACTATGGCGGATTTCAGCAGAAATGAAAGGATTCTATCCCGAATTTTTCGTGATAGTGCTTCAATATAATGCAAAACTATAGTTTTTCTTTAATAACTTATTTAACAGTTTTTTTTAGCGGTATTGTTGTTAGTTTCACGCCTTGTGTTTATCCTTTAGTTCCTATAATAGTCAGTTATGTAGGTGCCAGAGAACATAAAAGCAAATTGGGTGGTTTCTTCCTTTCTGTATCTTATGTTTTTGGCATGTCGATCACCTATACTATTCTTGGTGCGGTAGCATCCTTAACAGGGGATTTATTTGGAAAAATACAGACAAGTCCGGTTACCAATATAGTTGTTGGGCATCTAATTATAGTTATGGGTTTGTGGATGTTGGATGTTATTAAGATAAAAATACCTATTATATCAACTCCGCAATTTTCTAAAAAAGGAGTTTTGCCTGCCTTTGCAATTGGTTTTGTTTCCGGTTTCGTTGCAGCACCCTGTACTACGCCAGCTTTGGGCACACTATTAGCATATGTTGCAACTAAACAAAACGTTTTATTTGGTACATCACTTCTATTCGTTTTTGCATTTGGAATGGGAATGCTTTTAATAATATTTGGTACATTTACAGGAATTGTGATTCCTAAATCCGGGAGATGGATGATTACTGTTAAAAAAATATTTGGTTTTCTAATGGTAGGTTTTGGCATATATTTTGTATTATTAGGCGTTAAATATATAGCGGGTTAATTATATGAGCGAATTGAGAGCTGTAAGGATTAGTGACATATTAAGAAAAAAAATTTTTGAAATATTTACGAGATATCTCCGTGATGATATGGGATTTACAACCATTACAGAAATAAAACTTACACCGGATATGCGTTGTGCCACTGTTTTTTACAGCGTATTAGGTACTGAAGAAGATAAAAAAAAAACAAGTAAAGTTTTATATGAGGCAAGACCATTTATCAATAGCCAGATTGGCCGTACACTTCACATTAAATTTCCGCCGGTAGTAAGATTTGAATATGACGATACTCCTGAACGTGCAACAAAAGTTTTGGAATTATTAAATCAAATTGAGGAGGAAAAACTTGAACATACCCCGGAATTACCTGAAGAACCTCGCCGAAATAAAAAACGTTCTAAAAAATCCAAAAAATAAAAAATTTTTTATTACAGGGCATTCAAAGCCGGATGGAGATGCAATCGGAAGTATGCTTGCATTTGCTTCGCTTTTAAAGCGTTTTAATAAAAAAGTTTTTTTATATAGCTACGATCCTGTCCCGTATTTTCTAAAATTTCTTCCTAATACTGACGATATACAAATAGTTCAAAATATTGAAAATAAATTTGACGTCGCTGTAATATTGGAATGCTCGGAAATTACCCGGTTTGGTATTGCAATGAATATTAGAAGTCAGGTAAAAACTACTATAAGTATTGATCATCATGTATATAAAAATCATTGGGCAGATTTGAATTGGTTTGACCATAGTTCATCATCTGTTTCAGAAATGATTTATTTTGTTTATAAGTACTTAAAATTGTCTCTAACAAAAGAAGAAGCAGAATGTATTTATACAGGAATTGTTACAGACACTCATAATTTTACGCAGGCTAATACAACATCGCAGTCTCATATAATAACATCCGAATTATTAAAATGCGGTGTTGAACCTACGAAAGTTGAAAAATTTGTTTATAGAACAAAGCCATTGAATGCTCTTAAACTTCTAGGATTGGCTTTAGATAAAATTAAAACTGAAAGGTCAGGCAATATAGCGTATACATCCCTAACTCTCGAAGATTTTGATAAAACGGAAACTACCGTAGAAGATACAGAAAATATTATAAACTATATAGGAATGTTGCCGGACGTTAAAGTGTGGATAATTTTCAGAGAATTATCCGGGAAAAATACTGTAAAGGTAGGTTTCCGTTCTTTAAAAGATATTGACGTAAATAAAATTTCAAATAAATTTGGCGGTGGCGGACATAAGAATGCTTCTGGATGTGTTATTAAAGGAAGTATAAAAGAAGCGATAAAAATTATAGTTGATGAAGTTAGTAGAGAACTGGAATGAAAATATAATGGAAAAAGTGCTTTTTATAAATAAACCTTCAGGTATAACTTCTTATGATGTACTTAGAGTTATTAAACGAAAATTTAATCCTAAAAAAATAGGACATGCCGGAACGTTAGATCCTCTTGCTTCAGGTCTTTTAATTGTTTTAATAGACGATGCCACAAAGAGGTCGGAAGAGTTTATGTCATTAAAGAAAAGATATTTCGTTAGAATGCAACTTGGTATTAAAACGGATACCGGTGATTTGGATGGAAAGATAATTGAAAATAAAGAAATTCCAGCATTAAATAAAGAAAAAATACAAAAAGTTTTATTGAAGTTTACCGGTAAGATTAAGCAAGTTCCGCATATATATTCTGCTATTAAATATAAGGGAAAAAAACTTTACGAATATGCAAGAGCCGGTATAGAAGTAAAAATAAAGCCAAGGATAATTGAAATTTATAAAATAAAACTGCTAAAATATGAAAAAAATGAAATAGAATTAAAAGTTGATTGTTCGAAAGGAACTTATATTAGGAAGCTGGTTGAAGATATAGCAGAAAAACTTAAAACTTGCGGTGTAGTAAGCAATCTCGTAAGAGAAAAAATCGGTAAATATTCAGTAGATAAAGCGATTGATTTAAATAATATGTGATTGTTGAAAGGCTAACAATCACTGATTAAAGTGATTAAGAACACAGATTACACAGATTAAGGCAATACAGTTGTATCTGTGTAATCGTTTTTCAAAATCTGTGTAATCAAGAGCGGTGAGTACTTTTTCAACGCTCTTATAATATATGAAAAAAGAAATCGTTGCCATTGGCATGTTTGACGGTGTTCATATTGGACATCAAAAAGTTTTAAAAATAATGGTTAAATATGCGAATAAAAACAAAGCCAATACTGTGGTTTTAACTTTCGATCATCTTCCGACAAAACAAGCTGGAAATTTATCTACGCTTGATGAAAAAATTGTATTAATAAAATCCCTTGGCATTAAAAAAGTCAAAGTAATTAAATTTGATAAAGTTAAAAATCTTACTCCAAAAGAATTTTTTAATTTATATCTTAAAAAATACTTTGGCATAACTATAGGATATAATTTTAAGTTTGGTAAAAATAAAGAAGGTCATGCTAAACAAATTAAAAGATATTGTAAAAATACAATAATAGCAGGCCCGATAAAATATAAAGGTTTAGTTATATCATCTACATATATAAAGAATTCTTTAAAAAAAGGTAATATAGAATTAGTAAATACTTTGCTTAACAGAAAATACAGTTTAGAGGGTAAGGTTATAAAAGGTTATGGACTGGGGAAAAAGCTTGGTTTTCCAACAGCAAACATATCGGTTGAACAGAACAAAATATTGCCTAACGGTATTTTTGCGTCTTATGCATATATTAATAATAAAAGATATTATTCATTAACTTATATAGGTAAACGGCCTACATTTAACACGAATAAAATTAGTGTTGAAATATATATATTAAAATTTTCTAAATCAATTTATAATAAAAAAATTTGTATAGAATTGATTTCAAAAATTAGAGATGATAAGAAATTTTCTTCTATAGGAAAACTTAAAAATCAGATTAAGGAAGATATAAGGGTAGCGCATAAATATTTATGAAAAAAATATTAATTGTTTTTGGTACAAGGCCTGAAGCTGTAAAAATGGCACCCATTGTTGAATATATAAAAAGTAAAAGTAAATATTTATCAGTAAAAGTATGTGTCACTGCTCAGCATAGAAATCTTTTGGATGATGTATTAAAGATATTCAATATTAAACCGGATTATGATTTAAATATAATGACTGAAAATCAATCTCTTTTCTATATAACTACTTCAGTAATTAATAAAATTGAGCCGGTTATAAGGAAGGAAAATCCGGACTTGGTACTTGTACATGGAGATACAACTACTACTTTCGCTGCTGCATTGACATCTTTTTATTTAAAAATACCTGTAGGACATATAGAAGCAGGTTTGCGTTCCTATGATAAATATAATCCATTTCCGGAAGAAGCTAACCGTTTATTAACAGATACTATTTGCAATTTATATTTTAGTCCGACATCAATAGCTAAGAATGCATTACTTAAAGAGAATGTAAAAGCAAAAAACATATTTATTACCGGAAATAGTGTAATAGATGCCCTTCAACTGGTATTAAAAAAGAAATCAAAAATTGAAAATAAAGAATTGAATAAAATTTTAGAATCTAATAAAAATATTATACTGGTTACAGCACATCGACGTGAAAATTTCGGAAAACCGATTGAAAATATTTGCAAAGCAATTAAAAAAATTGCATGCAAATTTTCTGGTTATTCTATTGTTTATCCGGTTCATCCTAATCCAAATATAAAAATACCTGTTTGTAAAATTTTAGGTAATATTAAAAATATTTATTTGTTGCCACCGCTAAATTATTTCGATTTTTCTACAATTTTAAAAAAATCATATTTAATATTAACTGATTCAGGCGGATTACAGGAAGAAGCACCATCTTTGGGTAAACCGGTAATTGTATTAAGACAAGTTACTGAAAGACCTGAAGCAGTAATATCCGGAACTGTAAAAGTTGTGGGAACGGATGAGATAAAGATATTTAATGAAACTTCAGAGTTGATAACAAATAAAAAGTATTATGAAAAAATGGCTAAAAGTGTTAATCCGTACGGTGATGGTTTTGCATCAAGAAGGACAATAGAATTTATAGAATATTACTTTGGAAAAAGAAATAAAAAACCCGGAGAATTTACCCCGCCCCATGATAATTAATTAGAGGGAGAATTATTATAATTTTAGAAAATACAATAACCTTGAAGGCAAACTCTATGACTATGAAACAAATGAAGCCATGGGGAGGGGTTCTATGGCTGAAATGAAAAAATATAAAAAAGGGAAACACATTTATACAAAATGGGGCCATAATTTAAAGGAGGTTAAAACAATGCCGGAAGAAAATGTTCAGAAACAGGCACAGATACAAATTGAGGTTGATGATATCACTGCGCAAGGGATTTATTCGAATCTTGCATTTATGTCGCATAATGATACGGAATTTACTCTTGATTTTATTTATGTTCAGCCGCAACAGCCAAAAGCTAAATTAAGAGCAAGAATTATTTCATCGCCGGTTCATACAAAAAAAATATTACAGGCACTTGCCGATAATGTGAGAAAGTATGAGGAGAAATTCGGTGAAATAAAAATACCGGTTTTACAAGATAGAAAAATAGGGTTTGGAAATGCGTGAGTGTCGATTAGAAAATAATATTAAAAAATGCACCTGCACATATAATTCTTGTTCACGGAAAGGCAAATGTTGTGAATGTGTCGACTATCATTTGAAAAACGGGGAAATTCCGGGATGTTTTTTCTCTAAAGATATTGAAAAGACGTATGATAGAACTATTGGGAATTTTACTAGAAGTAATAATACTAAGTAAATTGATAATTATTTTGTTTTATTCAACTTCACGGGAATACCTAATAGTAGATAGATTTGCGGTTCATAGATAAAAACATAAATTTTTTCCGCCACTAAGACTTCGGCGGATCCGCCAACGAATCAAAGGCGGAAATTTTAAATTATTAATTGAAGTCAAATATGAAAATAGCAATTATCGGCGCAGGCGCTATTGGTACACTTTTTGCTGGATTATTAGCAAGAAGCGAGAATGATATCTCTATACTTGTAAAAACCAGAAAAACTGAAAATATTATTTCTAGTAACGGAATAAAAATTACAGGTTTATCAAAATTTTATGTACCTCCCTCAAAACTACAAATTACAACTAATCCAAAATTTATCATTAATCCGGATTTAATAATAATATTGGTGAAATCATACAATACGCTTTCTGTATTGCCTTCGTTAAAAAATATGATAGGGGAAAATACGTATGTTTTAACTTTACAAAATGGAATTGGAAATTACCAAAATATAATAAAATCTATTAATAAAAAAAAGGTTTTGGTTGGAGTTACGTCTGAATCGGCAATATTTAAAAAATATGGTGAAGTTGAACATACCGGGAAAGGTGAAACTATTATTGGAAATCGTAATAATGTTACCGGAAAAGAAATAGCTAGAGTTTTTAGTATATGTGGAATAAGAGCCAGTCTAAATGAAAAAATAGATTCTGTTATGTGGTCAAAACTTGTTCTAAACTGTGCTATTAATCCTGTTGCTGCATTATCTGAAGTAAAAAACGGCGACATAATTAATTATCAAAATTTAAAGGAAATATCTATAGGAGCTGGTAAAGAAGTAATGGCAGTTGCTGGCAAATTAGGAATAAAATTGCTTTTTAAAGATGTGACTGTAAAAATAACAGAAGTATGTAAATCAACATCAAAAAACATAAATTCAATGCTTGTGGATGTTAAAAAGGCAAGAGAAACTGAAATAGAATATATGAATGGTGCTGTTGTAAAAATTGCCGAAAGAAATAAGATACCGGTTTTTGTTAATAATAGTTTATATCAAATGGTAAAGAATATTGGAGGCTAAATATGAAAGATGATATAAAAGATATGGAAGAAAAAATAGAAGAAAAGATAGAACAAACTGCAACTCAGGTAAAAAATATGGTGACTTATGAATTCAGGGATATTCTTGATTTTGTCAAGAAACCATGGAAACTTGTCTGGATTAATTTTTTAATTGGAATTGCAAGGGGCACCGGTTTTAT
Organism: Elusimicrobia bacterium RIFOXYD2_FULL_34_15; assembly: GCA_001800605.1. GTDB lineage: Bacteria > Elusimicrobiota > UBA8919 > UBA8919 > UBA8919 > UBA9627. The sequence continues at coordinate 3,081 of MGVS01000083.1, read as the reverse complement.
ACTTGGAATGACAATATTTGGTGCGTTAATAATTACTTTATTAGTAATTCTTTTACATAAAATGGTTGATTTGCCGGTTATAGGTAGTTTTGTTGCGGATATAATTATTGAAGTAAAAAAGCAATTAGCCAACATGCCTCCTCGTTGAGAACATAGATTACGGTGATTTTCTAAAACTGATTATGGGGATTACGTGGATTTAATTACTGTAATCGTTTCTTATAATCTGCGTAATCGTTTTTAAGATATGATTATAGAAATAAAAGTTATTCCAAATGCAAGAAAAAACGAAATTAAAGAAGAAAACGGTAAATATAAAATATATTTAAATGCACCTGCTGTGGATGGTAAGGCCAATAAAAAGTTGATAGAATTTTTGGCAGAGCATTATAAAGTACGAAAAAGCGCTATTTTTATAAGACGGGGTGAAAAATCCAGACATAAAGTAATCCAAATTATAGATTAAAGCTTAGAGCAGTCAATTAATTAAAATTCACTATATTTAATATTAGTGGATTTTTTTGTTGAAAAATTTTAGGCATTTTATATAATATTAAAAGGTAGAGATGGTAAGATGGTGCGATAGCGGGGTTGTGGGATAGAGCATTGATTTTATATAATTTTTAATTTTGCATTTTTAATTTTTAATTGTATTTTATTATGAGAATTCCATTAAGTTGGTTACGAGATTTTATTGATTTTGATATAGATTCAAAAGAATTAGCACGTAAACTTACGATGTCCGGTATAGAGACACATCCTGTAAAAGGTATTTCGGTCGATAAGAATGTTGTTGTTGCTAAGATTTTATCAATTGAAAAACATCCGAATGCCGACAAGCTCTCAGTATGTGATATAACTGACGGTCAAAATAATTACAAAATTGTCTGTGGAGCTAAAAATATAAGCACAGGTGATATTGTTCCGCTTGCAAAGGTCGGTACAAAATTACCTAAGGGTGAAATTAAAAAAACACTATTACGCGGTGTAGAATCAGAGGGAATGCTTTGTTCAGAAACAGAATTAGAGATCGGAGAAGATGCTTCTGGTATTTTTATTCTTCCTAATGATATAAAATTAGGAATTACTCTGGAAGAATATCTGAATAAAAATGAATCTATTGAAACTGAGGTTACAATAAACAGGGGTGATTGTCTTTCGGTATTTGGCATAGCAAGAGAAATCTCGGCAATATTTAATAAAAAATTAAAAAAAGGAATAAAAAATTATAATGTAAATAATAAAAATATTTATCCTGTAACTGTTGAAAATTCTAAAGATTGTTTGAGGTATTGCGGTGTTCTTATAAATGACGTAAAAGTAGAAAAATCCCCTCAATGGCTTATAGATAGAATTGAGAGTTGTGGGTTACGTCCTATAAATAATATTGTAGATATTACAAATTATATTCTCTTGGAATATGGACAGCCGTTACATGCATTTGATGTTGATAAATTGAAAAATAAGATAGTTATCAGAAACGCGAAAAAAGGTGAAAAAATATTAGCTTTAGACAATGAAGAATATTCATTGAATGAAGAAATGTTAGTTATTGCAGATGCTGAAAATCCTGTTGCGATTGCTGGGGTTATTGGCGGCGAGCTGACCTCTGTTATTGAAAATACTAAAAATATATTTTTAGAAGCTGCTTGTTTTGATCCGATTTCGATTAGAAAAACATCAAAAGAGTTTGCTATTTCCACAGATTCTTCTCATAGATTTATAAGAGGCATTGATATAGAAAATGTTCCTAATGTAGCGTTGATAGCGTCAGAAATGATTAGAGAAATATGCGGGGGAAAGATTACCGACGGTGTTGTGGATATTTGTTCGGATTCAATAAAAATTAGAGAAATAATGATTGAAGTAAAAAAAGTTAATAAAATTCTAAATACCAATATAGCATCAGAAGAAATAGTAGATATTTTGAAAAGACTTGGTTTAAATTGTAAAATTACAAATAACAACGATTTTCTGAATGTGATAGTACCTAGTCATAGAAACGATGTTAATTTAGATATTGATTTAATTGAGGAAATTGCACGTATATACGGTTATGAAAAAATTAAAACAAGTGATGAAATTAAATTTAGAATTAATATAACCGAAAATAAATCAGAAAGGGTAATAAATATAATTAAAAACATCTCGGTTGCAATGGGATTTTATGAAACTTTAAGTTATAATTTTGTATCGAAAAAAGATTTAGCTAATTTGAAGATTAATGAAGTAAGTCGGGAATTGGCTAATCCCATATCACACGAAGAACCTTATTTGGCAACAACACTCATTCACGGACTGATTAAAAATGCTATAAGGAACTTTAATCGGGGTAAAAATGATATAAGATTTTTTGAATTTGGCAAGGTTTTTGGTGATAAAGAAAAAATGTTTTTTTCAGGTTGTGCTTCAGGTAATTCAGAAGCTTGGTGGAAATCCAAGTCAAATACGATAGATTTTTATTTTATAAAAGGTTTTATAGAAAACATCCTTGTAGAAATCGGAGTAAAATATTGGGAGTATTTAAAAAGTGATAGTGAAATATTAAGCTCAGAACAATCTGCAAAAATTAAAATAAGCGGTAAAAATGTTGGTAACATTGGTTTGCTTAATTCCCGGGTTATGGAAGGGTATGATATAAAAAATAAAGATATATTTGTCTTTGAGTTGGATTTAGACATAATTATTGGTTTAGCTAATTTCGATAAGAAATACAAAGAAATTCCTAAATATCCATTGATTGAAAGAGATATTTCAATAGTAGTACCTCAAAAATATTCTGCAGAAGAAATCTGCCGTAATATAAGTAAAATAGGCGGAAATTTTTTAACAGATGTTTTCGCATCAGATTTATACACCGGTAAACAAATAACGGAAGGTTTTAAGTCGCTTACTTTTAGTATGAAATTTCAATCAAAAGACAGAACATTAAAAGACGAGGAAGTAGAATCAACTATAAAGAAAATAATTAACCAGATTGAAAGAGATTTTCAGTCAAAATTAAGGTAAATAAGGTAAACACGTTAAAATCAAGTCATAGGTTATAATTAAGTCTTTTTATTATAACTTTTAACTTTTAAC
>MGVS01000082.1:7026-10104 GCA_001800605.1 Elusimicrobia bacterium RIFOXYD2_FULL_34_15 | reverse complement strand
AATACTACGCTTGTAGTTAGTTCAGTTAATCCAAAGTTGTGGATTTCTGCGTTGATGTTTATTATTTCGCCCGGTTTATATGCGCGTTTATCGGTGCCAAATGTCAAAACCGCATCGCCATCATTAACGAAAAATCCCTTGTCACCCGATGCAAGTTTTTGGCCATCCCTGTTTTTTACTGTAACCTCTGTATAATACTTGCCCTGGTTTACAATAGCACCTGCATTGTCGGATATAGGTATAATACCGGTACCGGATATATTATTAATAGTATTTGAATAGTATACTTTTCCTTTCTTTAAAAATCTCGATATTCCGCCACCGCCGGTTACTGTAAGCTCTTGATGCGGAAATTCGCCAACCCATCTGTTATCATCTACCGAAAACCATACGGAATCGTCATCTATTGCCCCACTTGAAACATTCTTGCCGGCCAAACCATTTGAAGATGCATAATATTCTTTTTCATCCGTTATTCTATTGTACCTTACTACTCCCCCATAACCACCTACCCACAAATAATTACCGTCGGGTATTATACAACCTGCTCTGTATTCCTTGGGGGTTCCATTGGGCAACGTTCCTGTTACTTTACAATAATAAAACCCGCTAATTTCCGATACTAAACCGGTAGATTTATTGTATTTTAATATCTTGTTACCCTCATATATCCACACATAATCATTATCTACATACAAATCAAATAAATTATAATATTGATTGTCTCCTTGTTGTGGTATTATTTTATCCCAAATATTTTCCTCTCTATCATATCTGTACAAATCATATTGTGATCCTTGAACATATTTTAGCGCCCATATATACCTGCCGTCAGGATAAATTTTTGTAATAGCTGAATTGTCAGGTGCGTTGTAAACCTGCCATGATTTATCATTAAGTTGATATTTTAATATTTTACCTGTAGTCGCAAACCATAAATCGTTATTCTCCCGCCTTATATCATTTATCGTTGTATTAACAGGGATGTATGCTCTACTTATTGTTTGCGATGAATTATATAATATATATAAACCATTATCTGCACCTAACCACAATTCATCGCTATTTGGAAATGGGTACATGCTATTGATATGAAATGCATATGGCAATGCTATCTGCGCCCATGTATTTGTTACTCTATCATATCTGTTTAACGCTGATATTTGTTGATTGTTATACGCATTATTATTATATGTTTCAGCCCACAAGTATTTATCATTCAATGCTATTTCTCCGACATTATTACTACTTAAATCGGTCGGCTGAGTATAATTCTGCCATTGATAATTCTTCTCATACCTAAATACACCACCATACGTTCCTATCCACAAATTATTCTTATCTGCATTAAAACATAATACGTTACCGATAAAACTACTATAATCACTATCCAGGCCTGTTTGTTTGTCATACCATACCAATCCACGCTCACCAAACGGATTGCATATATACAATCTATTCTCATCTGAATACATCATACCAATCCGCCACATATTACCATAATACCAACCACCCATAACAAGATTCTGTTTTACTAATACTGTATTACCGGTGTTTTTATTGCATTTATATATATTTATCCTATTGTAAAAATCACCACTAGCATTGCTTATATATCCCCAAATATACTGGTCATCTGCTGCTATTTCAAGTAACTCAACACCTATATTAAATTTTTCTTCTATATTATCAGTCAGTTTATTATATTTGAATATTTTATTTACATATGTAAACCACATATCCTGTCCATCATAACAAATACCATCAAAAGAACCATAGCCAATTCTCATTGTTTTGGTTATTTTATTATATCTTGAAACAGAACCGGCATAACTCCCGGCATCATCCTTTAACCATACTGAATCCGGCGTATTTATTAACATTATCTGCTCATTACTGACAAAAGAAAATAATGACTCCGATTGCTTTGTCGCTTTATTAAATTTAGCAAATATAAATCCTACATCAGATGGAATCATGCTTTCGCCTGCAATATATATATTTTCTTCATCCACTGCGACTGCTCTTAAATCGTTGAGCGTTAAACCTTCGGCAGTAGTATATTTCTGCCATTTGACTGTTGTCGTATCAAAACTTATTAATCCGCCATCTGTAGCAAACCATATTGTTTTATTATCCGGGTCTTTTGCTATTGAATAAACCCGTTTATCATGCATAATATTTTCCCAACCCGGTGACGCCGAATACACTTTTACAATGGCCTTCGCATCTTGGAGTGTAGGTGTCATTGCGAGACCGCTTGCGGTCGCGGCAATCTGTCCTATAATATTCACATTTTCATTCGTCTTATATATTTCTTTACTTGTATTTACACTAACGCTTGCTTCTAGTCCGCTTATCATAAACCGTTTGTAATCAAACGCTATTTTGCCCGTTGCAGTATTTATCCCATTTAACTCAAACCGGTAATTTCCGCTCTTTAACTGGTCTGATAGGTCAAAGAATATTTCCTGTTCGCTCTCGGAGTCCGGACCCACCGGACCGGACGAGAAAGCAATCCCGCAAAGCGGGAGCAACCTTTGAGTAGTTCCCTGCTTTTCATAAATCGGCAACTCTTCATAGTTATATAACCGTAACACATAATCCCACTGACCATCCACTCCACCGGTATTTTCTACTCTGATGTTTCCCGTCTGCCCCGCCTGCCAAAAGGTGTCATTCTGAGTCCCAGACGAAGAATCTCGCCCTGACCTTACAATCGCCAAATCAGCCGGCGGCACCGTGAAATTGAATGTTTTTTCTATGCTATCCCCTCCGCCAGCTGGCGGATGCACCAACTTTACTTTCGCCTCATACGTCCCTGCTGCAACCGTTTCAGGTATATTTGTTATATAATTATATTGTGAGCTTCCACCGGGCAATAACGTAACTGTCTCCGTTTTTGAAAATGATAATGCCGGTATCTCTGTTAAAATCTTTATATCCTTTTGTTGAAACTTTCCGCCTGAAAACACAGATACATCAAAACCAAGATTTTCCCTTATTTTATAAGACGTTTTATTAAAGTTCACTGTTATAGTTGCATTACTCGGTATTATATTAATTGTTTTCGCAGTC
>MGVS01000082.1:0-7004 GCA_001800605.1 Elusimicrobia bacterium RIFOXYD2_FULL_34_15 | reverse complement strand
TGTTTTCGCAGTCGTGCCTTCGTAATATGCTGTCGCTTCCAACCTGTAATTCCCAAATTTTACATTCCCTACCGGTATTCCAAATTCTATTGGTGCCATTCCACCCGGTGCAATTGTGAAGTTTTTCGTTTCTGTATAAATCAGGGTGTTATCAGGCTGTATCATCTTTACCGTAATCGTTCCTGTAGCCGTTTTAATCCCTTCTTTGCTTGTAATATTATACCTAACTGTGTTTATTGCATTAGGTATAAATACTTGCGGTATTTCTGCCGGTATTTCTATCTTTGTTTTCGGTATTTCAAAGTATATACTGCTTCTCCCTATTACTTCCGTGTTTTCAGTTCCTTTTTTCACTTCACTCACTATAATATAGTTACCCTCCAAAGATGCACCAGGCAAAGTGAATGAGTAGTTATTAACTATATAACTGGATATATTAAAGTCATATGCATTTTCTGTTTCATATACTTTATTGTTATTGGGATCTAATATTTTTGTGATTATTGTACCGCTGTAACCTATTACAGATGTTTTGTTTGCTATTCCTATATTATATGTTATTGTGTCATTAGGATAATATTCCTTTTTTTCTGTTGTTATTTTTGTTTCACAACCCGCATTGTAGGTTTGCCCACCTATAGAACAAATTCCAACATAATTATTATTTTCATCATAAAAATGTACAAAAATTTGCCACGTACCACCTATTCCTCTTATATTTGTTACTGTATACGGTATTGTTACTTCACTGTCCGCAGGTACCGGATAACTCCCCATTACTTGTCTATTGTAATGCATCCAATCCCATTCTACCCTGAATGTTCTAGGTTCATTTGTTGTGTTGTTTATTTTTATTGTAAACGTCACATCCTGCCCATTAAGTAATACATCTGTTGGACTTTGCACTGAATACCCTATACCCACTATCGGTTGTGCTAACTTTAATGATTGTGTTGCGGGGGTTGTAGGATCTTTACAGTAGGTTATAAGGTTCTGAATGAGGGTCTTTTCTTCTGACGACAAACTGTTTTGAGCATAGCTAAAGTCCGAGTACAACGTCGTGACAATTACTCGCCCTTTGTGGTCATTGCGAGGCGGAGCCGCGGCAATCTCGTATTCCAACATACAGGCCATGTTATTTTTAACACGATTTAATAGTACTTTTGTTGTGGTCGGATAACTTATAAAATATCCATCCACATTACAGTCAAGATTTGGTTTACTTTGCCCATTAAATATAGGCGATATCTCGTTGATATATGTTGAATTTGATTGGCAAGACTGATCCTCCATCCATCCGTATGCAGATATTGTGTCATTGCGAGTCCCCGACGAAGCAATCTCGCTGTTTGTAGGTAGAGCCCCAAACTCATATCCGTACTGCTGTGCAAAACAAAGTATTGTTCCACCATTGTTTACGTAGTCCTGAAGCTTCTGTTTAAATGCACCCGAATTATTTCCGGCCATCAACCCGCCGGTAGGTATAACTATCAATCTATATTTATCTACATCTAAATTCTCCAAATTATCTAAAAATATATAGTCCACCGGCTCCTGTGTTATATTTGTTATCAAACTTTCTGTAAACGGTGCTACTCCGTTTGCTATTAAACCTATCGGCCTGTTATTATTTATTGGTCCTAACGCTATTAACTCGGGCTTTGAAATGCTTTCGTTATCATCGGGTGTGTCACAAGACGGACCATTCAATGTAGATGGCATTGTTATTTCTTTCCATATTACTGTGAAGTTACTTGTTTTTGGCTCAGAAATATTACCTGCTTTATCTCTTACCGTAGCCATTATTGTGTGCGGTCCCTCACTAGGCTTGTTATCACAACCTTGCACTCCTTTTTCCGTTATAGTGCCTACTCCACCTAGGGAAGTTGTAAAATTAACGCCGGAGAGAGCTATCCCGCTGGTTGTATCTATCCAGTCACCACCATATTTTATAGGGTACCATAAATCCCGTTCATATGACTTTGCATATTGGCATGCTGTATAATTTACTGTATAGTGTATTTTGCCTACTACTTTGTCATCAGCTCTGAGTAGTGGATATACATGTACTTCCGGAGGAGTTTTATCCACAGTTATATATACTCGTGCTGTTTTTTTATTACCTGTTTGGTCGGTATATGTCGCCGCTATTTCTTTGTTGTTTCCTTCACTTACTTCTATTGTTTTGCTAAATTCTACCGCAGTCGCCGGCGTTATATCGCAGTCCTGTCCATTTACTTCTACTTTTAATATTTGTATATTTGTATGCGTGTTTGCATTCCCTGATACACCTATTGTACTTGTGGTAAATATTTGTCCGGGAGTTGGATTTGTTATTTGTATGAATGGCACTGCATTGTCATCACTTGGATCAAGCGGATCCTTACCCTGTGCTATTTCTGCGCCATCATTTAACCCGCCGCCGTCACTATCAAAATTGTTAGGGTCTGTTCCTAATTGTCGTTCCATATCATCAGATAAGCCATCATTATCTCTGTCTCTGATACGCGGGTCATTGTTGCCTTCTCCGCTATCATCTTCATTTGTATTTGTATCTATTCTTACTGTAAATGTTGTTTCTTTGCTCGTTTCATTCCCTGCTTTATCATATACTTTCGCCTTAATCTTCCAATTTCCATCTGATACTTCATAACTACCTATAGACCAATTTGTTTCTGCACCATTTAATAATCTTGATATGTATTCCGGTTCTGAATTTGTATCAGTCTTAGTTATTGTTATGTCTACTTTATGCAATTCTTTGTTATCTGATGCTGTTCCGCTTATTGTTATGTATCTTGTTGTTATAACATTACTGTTTGGTGATGTTATTGCTGCATCCGGGTTAACAGTGTCTATTGTGAATGTTGAAAGTTTTATATTACCTGCGATATCAGTTGCTCGAACGTAATAAATCCCATCAACCAACCTAAATACTCCTCCGCCTAATGTGTAATCGTATTCAAGTCCTCTATCGGTATTATCTACAAGTTCTGGATAAGTATCTCCTCTTTTAACCACAACATTGTCTATCCCGCTAATTCCACTATTTTCCGTCCCTTCCTTCACCTTTATTTTTATTACCTGTGCGTTAGTATAACCACCTTCTTTTATTGTTTTGTCGTCAGCGGTGTTTACAAATTCTATCTCGGGTGGTTGTTCATCAAGAAACTTTAGTATCTCTTTCCATTGATCGGTTTCTTCAGTATGTAAAAAATTAACTATTTGTACCGCTTTATCGCTTGGAACACCCGCTTGGCTGGCAAGTGTTACTATCCCGTCTGTCAAGTTATCTTGTGATTCAAAACAATCAATCGAATTATTCAGGTCAGGAAAATTATATGAACGACTTACAACTTTTGGCCCACTTATAAGATGGTTATCATCCAACAATTCCCCTTTGAGACTCACGATAGCAGGAACATCACTAAACTTCATCATCTGCACCTGATCTTCCACTTCAAAAATAAACGGTACGTACCATTTTAAATCTCGAGTTGGTTCTACCCGACCTAAAATTAATCTTGTATTTGAACTACTCAGCTGTGATAACTTACCCCCACTTGCTATCGAGTTTCCGGCGGGATAAGATGACGATATTTCTCTCATAACAGGATAATCACCTGAAGCATTTTGTCCATAAATTTTAAGTTTACTTTCAATATCGCTAGGTACAACCATCTCTTTGATAGAATTGCCATAGGCATCTACATCGGCGCGATCTTTATAAAAAGTTATTATATCTCCGTTGGTAATAATAACACCATCCAGATTTTCTTTTAAATCTGTTAGTGCTTCTACCATGTTTTGACTACCTATTTGTGAAGCATATGAAATTTCAGATATTAGCTCAACCGATGTTGATACTAATTTAATATTTTCTTGTGTCAGGAGATACATTCCTGAGGCGAGAGGACTACCATTATGAGGTGTTCCAATAAATATTATTTTATCAATAAGATCACGATAATAATGAGCTGAATGGCCAGTTCCATCACCTGTCTCGTCTTTTTTTAACAATGACCTTGTAACCAGCCCACCCATACTATGACAGACGAGAATGACTTTTTTCTCTCCCGTATAGTTGCTTGGGAAAGAATTACTTATCGCTAAATCTATTGTTGTTTTTAAAGATCGCTGTCCAACATTATTCCCTAAATCTTCAATAGCAATTTTAGTAATATCATCGTTATTCCGACTTTCATAATCAAATTGCGGGAAAAATTGATTAATATTTGTGTAGTCGTATCTATCCAGATAATATGTTTTTAAATTATTTTTTGTGTTTGTCCATGCTTTAGCATCACTTGAAGCAAACCCGTGAACAAATATTACCGGATACGGAATGTAATTCCCAGCTTTAACTTCATTAATAAATAATAGACATAGTGATAATACTAATAATATTTTTCTTTTCATAGATTACACCTTCCACCAGAATGGGATAAATAAATAACTTTTACTAATAGAAGTCTTCAATATTTTCTTTTCGATCTTATCCTTGTAAATTATCTTAAATATTTCAATACCCACTTCAGTGCTAGCTGTCACAAGTACCCTATCATCTTTTGGATTTTTCTCATTTAAAACAAGCCAACCTTTTTTTAATCGTATTATCTCATTTTTAGATAAATTCTTTAAATAAAACTCATCTATTATATTATTCATTTCCTCTAGTTCATTTTTCGGCAATCTACCTCCTTTCATTAAATCTTTTTGTTCATTTGTTAGGTCTGGTACTTTTCCAACTTCCTTTTTTTTCTTACCATCAGCATCCATTATCACAAGGTAGGTAGCAGATTTTAGCGTACGGCTTGCTCTATTAACTACAGCAAGCTTCAATGGTTGGGATAATTCCTTGTTTTCCAAATAAATTATCTGCTTTCCATCATCACTCCAACATGCCGCCGGATATGTCGTTACAAACTCATACTCCGGTCCTATTATTACTACTAGTACCAAAATAACTATCCCTACCAACCACAAACTTACCTTTACTCCTGTTTTCATAACACAATCTCCTTTAAAATTTATTATTCTGCATCTGTTACTTTAGTTGTAGTTCTATATCTTTCATCTTTTAACCCGCTGTTCCCTTTTTCTATTTTTGTTTTGTACCTATATCCGCCCTTTATTTTTCTATTTTCAGCCCAGCCAGAATATTCTGTCTCAAACTTATGTACTAATCCGTTCATAAAGTATCTATATCTTTCTTCCTTAATTATAATCCCGCCAGGAAAATCTACATATAATAATCTGTAAGGATATAAATTACCGTCCTTTAATATATTCCTTACTATTAAAGTTTTTGTTTTTTGATTGTATGCTATTGGCTCCGTATCATACAAGGGCGGATACCAGAAATTTTCTGGATTTGTTTCGTAACTCTTGCCTTTGTCAGGCATTACTTTAAGTTTTTTCCCTGATTTTCTCTCCAGTTTCATCGTTCTTTTCGTTGGCTGCCCAGGCTCATTTGAATCAATTTCTAAATTTGCTTTGTACGATTGTAACTTATTTTCATTATCTTTTATTGCTTTATGCCAGAAATTCCTTTCTATTCTTTCCGGCAATTCTACTGTCTGTATATTCCAAGTTACTTTCTCAGTAGGATTATTTACTAAAAATGCTTGTGGTAAGTAGAGTCGAACCACTTGTGATGTTAAAACTGTATTTTTAGTATCAGATACTTTTAAAAATACTATTACTTCGCCTATTATATTTGTCTTTACAGTTATTTCATTTGTAATTACTTCTTTTGTTGACACTACTATAAAACAACAATCCTTATCTTGAATAGAAAACTTCACTTCTGCGCCAAAAACACCTTTACCTGTCGAGCCATCTTGTCCTGAGCGACCATCGGGAGTCGAAGGATCTACCACTTTCACTGCCAACAGTTTTTCTTTCCCTGCTATTGGCTTGTATGAATCATCTGTAATTGCATCTTCTGTAAGTTTCACAAGTTTCAACTGATGTGTCGTGTCTTGCGTTAACTCACAAAAACCAAATTGACTGAAAACTAACATCCCAATCCCTAAAATTATCTTTTTCATTATTTAAATTTCCCCCTTAAATTGTCCTTAAGCTTTTATAACCTCAATTTAACCCCGAAGCATATCAGAAAAATATTAAATCTTAAAATTTTTCTGATGTCTCTTGCAAGCGGGCCATCATTTTTATTTTTCAACTTTACAAATGATACTTGATTTAAAATATCAAATCAAGCGAAATCAACATATGTGACAAAAATCACATTTTATTTTAAACTACCGCCAGCGCCCGATGCGGGATCGGGCTGGGCTAACTATTCCCGCTTTTCAATTGGTCCGACAGGTCAAAGAAAATTTCCTGTTCGCCCTGCCCCGTTAGAGCCGACAAACTTCCTGGCTCTAATGGGGTCGCAAAACTCGGATTTAACGAAATCGTAGTTCCCTGTTTCTCATAAACAGGTAATTCTTCATAGTTATATAACCGTAACACATAATCCCACTGACCATCCACTCCACCGGTGTTTTCTACTCTGATGTTTCCCGTCTGCCCCGCCTGCCAAAAGGTGTCATTCTGAGTCCCAGACGAAGAATCTCGCCCTGACCTTACAATCGCCAAATTCGCCGGCGGCACCGTGAAATTGAATGTTTTTTCAATGCTATCCCCTCCGCCAGCTGGCGGATGCACCAACTTTACTCTCGCCTCATACGTCCCCGCCGTTATCGTTCCCGGTATATTTACTACATGGGTAGATGTATATACTTCACCTGGATTTAAGGTCTTCGTTTTTTCATCTGTGTAATTTAATGCTGTTATCTGTGTAATCACTTGCAAATCTTTTTGCTGAAATTTTCCGCCTGCAAAGACCGATACATCAAAACCAAGATTTTCCCTTATTTTATAAGACGTTTTATTAAAGTTCACTGTTATTGTTGCATTACTCGGTATTATATTAATTGTTTTCGCAGTCGTGCCTTCGTAATATGCTGTCGCTTCCAACCTGTAATTCCCAAATT
>MGVS01000081.1 GCA_001800605.1 Elusimicrobia bacterium RIFOXYD2_FULL_34_15 | reverse complement strand
GGTTTTAAATTTCTTGTGAATTCATCTTGTATTGGAATGTCACATCCTTTATCCGGCCCGAATTTTTTATAAATTATCGGATTATGATTTCTAAAAGATCCGCAATGCAGCTGCATTACCATGCCATCTTCTATACTCATTCTTGCCATTTCCATGAGCATATGCGCGGTAAATCTTTTTGAATCCTCATCGGTTGCCTCACCCTTAAATGCACGGCTTAAAATATTATTTGCATCAACTTCGGATAATTCCGCAGTGTAAGAAATCAATGCCGCACTGTCAGTTGCCGGCGCGCCCATAGATTTAAAAAAAGCTCTTCTGTTTTCAAGGGCTTTAATAAATGTTTTATAATCATGAACTTCTATGTCTGAAATTTCACTTAGTTTTTCAATATTTTTTTTCCATCCTACGGAATCCAGATTTACAACCGCATCCGGCCTGAATGTCGGAAGTATTTTTCCTTTCCAGCCGGAATCCCTGATTTTTTTGTGGTATTCCAATGTATCTGTTGCAGAATCAGTTGTACACAAAACTTCTATGTTGAAACTTTCAAACATTTTCCGTGGAGAATATTCCGGTGAATTTAATTTTTTATCAATGATGTCATAAATTTCCATTGCAGTCTCGCTATTCAATTTGCGTTTTATACCGAATAAATTAGTAAATTCATATTCCAGCCAAACACCGGTAAGTGTTCCCCTGAATAAATAGAAGTTGTCCGCAAATAATTTCCATATTTTTCTGGGATCTTTTTCGGTTTCCCCTCCATCAACTCTGGGAACCCCAAGCGATTCCATAGGTATTCCCTGCGAATAAAGCATCCTGTAAAGATAATGATCGGGAATAATTATAAGTTCTGAAGGATTCCCGAAAGTAGAATTTTCTTCAGCAAATAATTGTGGATTTATATGGCCATGAGGGGACACTATTGGAACGTCTTTTACGGAATCATATAATTCCTGCGCTATCCATTTTGTCGTAGGTTCTGAATCAAAAAACCTGTCTTTTGCCGATATTAATTCTTTCTTTGCCATAATAAATAAAAGTAACGAGTAACGGGTAACAAGTAACGGGAAACTTCAGTGGCACAAAAAACCAAACAACTTTATAACGCTATAACTCCAACTCTCCTCTATTTCTTCTCTTCTTTTTTTTCTTCCTTTTTCACTTCAATTTTACAATAAGGACCGCTTTTGTTTCTCCACGCTTCAGCGTAACCATTTTTTATCCAGTCGACAGCGGATTGCTGCATACCTACATCATAACCTAATTTTTGAGATAGAAACCATTTATGTTTTTCAATTTCCGCTTTTTGGGCTTCAAAATCCGCTTTCATTTTTTCGTCACGCCATTTTTTTGAGTGGTTTTTGTACCAGTCATCTAAAGCAAATTCAATACCGACATCATAACATGCTTTTTCCGATAAAAACCACTTGTGTGTTAGAACAGCATTGATTTCATCATACGATAATTCATCCAACTTATAAATCTTTTCCATATTACATCCCCCAAGATAGGTTAAAAGTTAAAATTAAGAATTTTATTATAACCTTTAACTTTAAACTTATAACTTGCCCCACTGTTATACCATTCGTCCGTTAAATATTGTTAGTAAAATTGCGGATAACGATAAAACAAAAGTAATTATATAAATTAAAAAAACTATTTCTCTTTGATTCCAACCTTTGCCTAATAGACGGTGATGAAAGTGGCCTTTATCCGCTTCCATAATCGGTTTCTTATTGCTGAACCTTCTTAAAATGGAAAATGCCACATCCAAAACCGGAAAAGCAACAACAATTATGGGTATGAAAAGTGCAACGACTGCTGTTGTTTTCAATGTGCCTATAACCGTTATTGCACCAAGTATAAAACCGAGAAACTGGCTTCCGCTGTCCCCCATGAAAATTTTTGCAGGATGGAAATTATGAAACAAAAAACCGATACACGCTCCGGCTAATGCGGCGCAGAGAATAGCAGCAAGTTTTAATTGTTTTGAAAAAAGAATTATTTTTGTATCGCTCTGTAAAATAGCAACCACTAAAAATGTTGTTGCGGCTATTGCAACAACCCCGGCAGCCAAACCGTCAAGGCCATCTATAAGATTTATCGTATTCATAAAACCAATCAGCCAAAATGTAGTTATTATTTGGCTGAATAGAAGCGGGAAGTTTATATAGTTAGTCAAAAAAGGTAAATTGAGTCCTGAAATATTTACACCATAGTTTATCACCGCTAACGCAGCAATTATCTGGATTAAAAATTTCGGAACCGCGGGAATACTTTTTTTATCGTCAAGCAGTCCCAAAATAAAAAGAATTGTTCCGCCTAAAAGTATCCCGATAAATTGATTTTCAATGGATAAAATACCGACTAAATCGTTATTTATTATAATCTTATGTTTAAAAGCAAGCAGCTTTCCAAATCTCGGGAAAAAAAACAATGAACATACACCAAGCACAAAACCCAAATAAATCGCTATTCCACCCCATCTCGGCATAGCTTTCGAATGAATTTTTCTTTCGTCAGGATGATCCATCACATTAAATTTCTTTGCTAAGAATCCTGCTAACGGAGTAAAAGCAAAAGATATTATTAAAGAAACAACAAAAGCGCTTAGATACAAATAATTCATAAATTTTAAAATTCAGTACTCAGGATACAGTATACAGAATACAGGTAAAAAATCAGTACACAGTACACAGAATACAGTATACAGCTTTTGCTGTATACTATTAATTTCAACTCTGAATTCTATTAGGATATATTGGGAATTTTTCACATAATGTCCTGACTTTATTTTTAATTATACCAAGTTCCTTAATATTATTTTTATATATAATAACCTGTTTTATAAAACCTGCTATTATACGCATTTCCTTCTCTTTCATACCTCTTGTTGTGACAGCAGGCGTACCTACCCGTATACCGGATGTAATGAAAGGTTTTTGTATATCAAACGGTACGGAATTTTTATTAACAGTTATACCTGCTTTATCTAGCGCTTTTTCTATTTCAAGTCCGGTCAATTTTTTATCACTTAGATCAACTAACATTAAGTGAGAATCAGTACCTCCGGAGACAATTTTAAAACCATTTTTTTGCAATTCCGATGAAAGTTCTTTTGCATTTTTCAATATCTGCAATTGATATTTTTTAAATCGGGGAGTCAGCGCTTCTTTAAAAGCAACAGCTTTCGCAGCAATAACATGCATAAGCGGGCCACCCTGGGTACCCGGGAAAACTGTTTTATCAATCACAGAAGCATATTCCTTTTTGCACATTATCATTCCGCCGCGGGGACCCCTAAGCGTTTTATGCGTAGTAGTAGTCACAAAATCCGCATAAGGAATGGGCGAAGGATATAAACCTGCCGATATCAATCCGGCATAATGAGCGATATCCGCCATTAAATATGCTCCTACTTCATCACAAATGTTTCTAAATTTTTGCCAGTTTATAATTCTTGAATATGCAGAAGTTCCTGCCACGATAAGTTTTGGCTTATGTTTTTTTGCAAGAAGTAATGCTTCTTTATAATCTATGAGTCCGGTTTTTTTAGATACGCCTATTGCTACTGTTTCAAAATATTTACCGGAAAAATTTGCCGGGTGTCCGTGGGAAAGATGACCGCCGTGCGAAAGATGCATTCCCATAATAGTATCGCCAATATTTAAAACAGCAAAATATACCGCCATATTTGCCTGTGTTCCTGAATGCGGTTGTACATTTACATGCTCACATTTAAAGAGTTCCTTTGCCCGTTCAATAGCAAGTTTTTCTGCAATATCTACGAATTCACAACCGCCATAATACCTTTTATCCGGATAACCTTCGGCGTATTTATTTGTTAATACCGAGCCCTGTGCCTGTAAAACAGCTTCTGAAACAAAATTTTCAGAAGCAATTAGTTCAAGATTTTCACACTGCCTTCTCGTTTCCTTTTGAATTGCTTCCCAAATTTCATAATCTGCTTTTTTTAGAAACATTTATTCTCCGTTTTAAGAATCCCTTTAGTTACGTGCGATAGCGCGATAGTGGGATGGTGCGATAGTGCATGGTTCGTTAATCCACTAGATTTACAATCCCACAATCCCACGATTCTCCGCCAACGGCGAGACCTCGCCCAAAGGGCGGGCACCATCTCATAATCCTATAACTATAATATTATGTATTTACTATCTTCTCGATCTCTTTTTTTGTTATTGCACCCGCTCTAACAAGTATATACGGGAACCGGCTTACATCCAGGACTGTTGAAGCTTTCCCTATTTTTGTTTTTCCGCCATCAATTATTATATCTATATCCTTTAAAATCCTTTTATTTATATCAGAAATGCTCCTGCAGTCTTTGCATCCGGAAACATTTATGCTGGTTCCTATAAGCGGCTGCCCCATTTCTTTTATTATTGAAAGTAAAATTTTATTATCCGGGATCCTTGCCGCTACCGATTTTTTGCCCGCCATCAGCATCGTTCCAAGCTCGTTTGTTTCAAAAACAAGAGTTAGCGGACCGGGCCAGAACTTTTCCATAAGTTTTTTAGTACCGCCCGGGACAATTTTGACTATTTTTTTTAGTTGCGAAATATTATCAATAAGTATCGGCATCGGCTTATTATCTTTTCTTTTTTTTATTTTGTAAATTTGCTTTACACCGTGCCAATAAAAAGCGTTAGTACCTATACCATAAACGGTATCTGTAGGAAAAACCGCAATTTTACCGTTTTTTATTTCCTTTGCTATTTCCTTAATTTCTTTCTTTTTGATGCATTTTAATTTATAAATCTTCACTCGACTAAACCCTCTAATAAAACCAATTAAAATTAAAAGTTTAAATTATAAATTTAGGTTTTATTATTATATCTTAAAATACTGACTTAATTTTAACTTTTAACCTTTAACTTTTTACTTGCCTTTTATCAACTTCTATACGAAGCGTTAACTTTTATATATTCCTCTGTAAAATCACAGGTATATACAGTCGCCGATTCTTTTCCGGTATTTATTTTAATGTTTATTTCCACTTCTTTTAGTGAAATGATATTTTTGGCTTTTATCTCAGAGAAATTCACTGGTCTGCCGTTTTTGAAAACATACAAATTCCCAAAAGATACATCAACCTTTTCTGAATTTACTTTAACTCCGCTCCTGCCTATGGCAGCGACAATTCTGCCCCAATTGGCATCATTACCATATATTGCTGTTTTAACAAGCGGTGAATTTGCAACTGTTTTGGCAATTTTTTTTGCATCAAAAGTGTTTTTTACATTTTGAACATTTATAGTAATTAATTTTGTGGCACCTTCGCCGTCCATTGCAAGCATTTTTACAAGCTTAACACAGATTTCATCTAATTTACTGCAAAATAATTGAAAATCTTTACCGGAAGATATAGTTTTATTTTTTGATTCAGCGTTGGCAAGAATGAGAACCGTATCATTAGTTGAAGTATCGCCGTCAACTGTTAAACAATTAAAACTTTTATTTACCGATTTCTTTAATGCCTCGCTTAACGCATTTTTTGTAATTGCAGCATCAGTTAAAATAAATGACAACATCGTAGCACTTCGACTTCCTTTGACTTTGCTAAGGACAGGTCGCTCAGTGCAAGCCATATTAGGTTCTATCATACCGCTGCCTTTTGCACATCCCCAGATACAAACCTCGGATTTTCCGATTCTAAATTTTGAACTTACTAATTTTGGGAATGTATCGGTTGTCATAATACCTTCTACAGCCGGCATCATTTCCGTTAGATTTTGAGTTACTAATTTTTTTATTCCGGATTCAATTTTTGCTATTGGTAAAAACTGGCCGATAACGCCGGTTGAAGCAACCAGAACATTTTCGGGTTTTACAAAAATTTCATCGGCAACCAATTTACACATTTTTTCTGCATCTATGATACCTCTTTTACCGGTACATGCATTTGCACAGCCGGAATTTGCTATTATTGCATATATTTTATTTTTTATCTTTTTTTCCGAGATAATAACCGGTGCCGCCCTGAAAATATTAGTCGTGAACATTCCGGCAGCTACGCAGGGTTTATAAGAATAAAATATTGCAAGGTCATTTTTACCATTTTTCTTTATTCCGCAATGCAAACCGTTTGTAAAAAACCCTTTAGGAAAATTAGTTGACATATATTAAAATACAATTTAAATTAAAAGTTAAAAGTTAAAATTAAGTCTTTTTAGTATTTATTTAAATTTATACTTTTTACTTTTAACTTGCTTTATATCAGGCCTTCTTCTTCATCAAAGCCGGACATTATGTTCATATTTTGAACAGCCTGTCCAGATGCACCTTTTACAAGATTATCTATCGCTGAAGTGATTACCAGATTATTTGTTCTCTTATCGATATTTATTGCAATGTTACAATAGTTTGTATTTTCTACATCTTTTGTTTGAGCGCTTTCAACTATTCTGACAAATGGTTCGTTTTCATAGTATTTTTTATATATTTGAATAATTTCGTTTTCAGAAATACTTTTCTTTAACTTGAAATAAATGGTTGACAGCATTCCTCTTTCTTGTGGAATTACGTGAGGGGTAAAAGTTATCAGGCATTTTAATTCCTGTTCTATTTCAGGAATATGCCTGTGAATACCGCCGATTTTATATGCATAGGTATTCGGCGAGTGATAAGTTTTTACAAATTCCCTGCCGGCGCCGGAAATTCCGCTTTTTGAATCGATTATTATGCTTTTCTTATTTACAATTTTTTCTTTTAAAACCGGATAGCAGCCAAGAATTATAGTCGTGGGGTAACAGCCGGGGTTTGCAATTATTGTTGCTTTCTTTATTTTTTTTCTATATAGCTCGGGAAGGCCATAAACCGCTTTTTTTAAAAGCTCAGGAGATATATGTTTTGATTCATACCATTTTTCATATATTTCAGCATCTTTTAATCTAAAATCCGCACTTAAATCTATAACCTTTTTACCGAAATTATAAAACTTCGTAACCATTTCCATTGATACTTTGTGTGGAAGCGCAGTAAAGATTAAATCCGATTGTTCTGCGATTTTTTTTTCGTTAATGTCTTCGCACAAAATATCAACCTTACCTTTTAAATACGGATATATTTCACAAATATGCTTTGTGGTACCTTGCATCCTTCCGGATAAAGATACAATTTTAACATTTGGGTGTTTATAAAGAATTTTAATTAATTCTTCGCCTGTGTAGCTTTTAGCACCAACTATGGCAACGTTTATCATTTGTTTAAATCTATTCCTTTTTCAGAGATTATTACTGTAATTTCTCCTAATATTTTTCCCGGTAATTTTGCCGATATATCTGATATATCGCCTCTTATAAATTCTTCAAACTTTTTTGTCATTTCCCTTGCTATTACAACTTTGACATTACCCGGAAAAACTTCTTTTAATATTTCCATTGTCCTTTTTATTCTATAAGGTGATTCATAAAAAACTATGGTTTTTTCCAAACCCATAAACCTTTCAACTGTTTTTTTTATTTTGCCTTTTTTTCGCGGTAAAAATCCCAAAAAGATAAATCCATCAGTCGGCAAACCGCTGCCGGTTAAAGCTGTAATAACAGCAGACGCACCCGGAATTGCAATAACCTGAATATTTTTTTCTATGGCTTTTTCTACAAGAAAAAATCCAGGATCAGAAATACCTGGAGTACCCGCTTCGGAAACAATTGCTAAGTTATTCCCTTTTTTTAACTCCTCTATTATAAAAGGTATTTTTTTGAAACGATTTTGCTCATAAAAACTTGTAAGGGGTTTTGATATGTTATAATTTGTTAAAAGGATTTTTGTCCGACGGGTATCTTCACACAGAATCAAATCTACAGTTCTCAAGACCTCTAAAGCTCTTATTGTAATATCTTTTAAATTGCCGATTGGCGTTGAAACAACATATAAGACTCCTGCCATATTCCCTACACGCTTCCTGCTTCGATTTCTTTATGCTGTTCTAAAACCCTTAAAAATGCATCTACAATTTTAGGATCGAATTGGCTGCCCGAACCTTTTTTTAATTCTTTTATCGCTGACTCTTTAGGTAACGCTTTTCTATATGGCCTGTCAGAAGTCATAGCATCATAAGCATCAATAACTGCGACAATCCTTGCTCCTATAGGTATTTCCTCGCCAACAAGACCTTCCGCATATCCTGAACCATCAAACCATTCGTGATGATACAATATTAACGGTGCAATCGGCGCCAAAAATTCTATAGGCGCGATTATTTTTTCACCTATTAGAGGATGTTTTTTTATTTCATCTACTTCCTCTTTTGTAAGTTTGGACGGCTTTAATAAAATCTCTTCTTTTATTCCTATTTTTCCGATGTCATGCATCATTGCAGCGTATTCTATATGTTTTATCATCGATTTAGGAAGATGAAGTTCTTCGGCAACTAATTTTGCATAGAAACCTGACCTGTCTGCATGTTCTTTGGTATAAGCATCTTTAGCGTCTATTGCTTTTGCAAGGGTTTGCATAGTTTCAAGATATAGACGCTGGAGATTTTGATATAACTCTATATTTTCTACCGTTATAGCTGCCTGTCCTGCTAAAAGCTGGAGTAATCGTAAATCCCTTTCATTAAATTTTTCGCCTTCTTTTTCTTTGTTGACATTTAAAACACCAATTACTTTATTTCTAACTTTTAACGGTACAGAAATAAAAGATTTCGCCGGATATCTTAAATTCTCTGCTTTAAAAAATCTCGGATCTTTTTCTATATCTTCGACAAATACATGTTTGCCGTTCCGTGCGACTAATCCGGCAATACCTTCGCCTATTTTTAATCTTGTCCTGTCCATTATATCGTTAGAGAGTCCTCTTGCAGCTGCTATTATAAGTTCGTTGCTTGTTTCATCTATCAACATAAGAGAACATACGTTTGTTTTCAAAATCTTACATGAATAATCAACTACCATTTTTGATAATGTCTGCTTGTTATGGTTCGGAGAATATTTTAACCCGAACTCCTGAAGATCTATAAGCATATTTATAAGACTATCTATGGATGATATATTGTTAAAATATTTAGACTTGATTTCACCTATTTCTTTCTTTAAGTTAGTTAAATGATAAGATTGAGTAATACATCTATTATAGAAGTATACGGTCATAGCAATAGAAATTATCAATAAAATAAATAAAATGGAAATTTGCATTTTAGATTAAACCTTAAAATTAGACGAAATTTTTCCCAAATCGGCAGTTATTTCTTTAAGTTGTTTTGATATATCTTCCAGTTCAGCCGGAGATATATTTTTCTGAGAAACCTGTGAAGAAATTGCAGAAATCCTATCGGAAATAGTTTTACAAACCTCTTTATCTCCGGAGATCTTTTTCTGAAGTTCGGAAATCATATTATTAAATTTTAACTGAAGATCAACCAGTTCATCGCCAGTACGAAGATATACACGGTATGTCAAATCACCTTCAGCAATAGTATCACATGATCTTTCGAACTTAAATATCGGGCCAGCAAATTTATGGGATACAAATATTGATATTACAAAAACAATTACGACCAGGACAATAAGCTTACCAAGCATTAAGTTGTTTATTCTTACCATCAGCGGGAATAATTCCGAGTGATTTAATTCAATAATGGCACGTCCAATTGTATAATATACATCCCACCCTACGGTAAGAGCAACCAGCAACATAGCTATAATTACTACAGCAATATACTTAAACTGCAAAGCTCTTTTAATAATAACTATTCTTCTTTTGTATTTTGGCTTTTGCTCCATAATCCCCCCTGGAAATTAAAAGAACATTCTCTTAAATTTATAACAAAAAAAACTAAAAAAGTCAAGGTTTTTCTTGCATTTTTCCAAAAAATACAGCATTTCTCAATTTAAACTATAGTGATAGACTTAACGAGAGAACATAATCATTTACTTTATCTTTATTTGCGTTGTTTAATTTATAAATCTTATTGGCAAGATCGATTTGCAATATACTAATCTCATAACCCAAACCAAAAGTAACATATTTGTCATCAGAATTTTTGAAAAGCCCTTTTGATACTAAACCTTCTCTTACATACATATGCCGAGACACTGTTTGCTGTAAACCATAATGATAAAATTCCTCTTTTATGGAATACACATTTTCGTAATCTGCAGAAACTAATAGCCAGTCGGTTATTCTTGTGGAAAGGCCTGTTCTCAGTCGCGGTTTTAATTTCTGAGTTTTATAATCATTCCACCAGATATAACCGGGAAAATTTTCCAAATTCAAACCTAATCTTATAGGGTTGTAATAAGTATATAAAAAGCCCAAATCAACGGACAAACCATTTCCATCTGAAATATTGATATCCGGTTTTATCCTGTCTATCACTCCAAGTGTTGCAGAAATATAATTAATATTTACACCCATAGTCATATCGCTGGAATATTGGTTTGCAGATGAAAAAACGTATTTATTTGCTCGTATTTCTATATCCTTATTTTCAAATGTTCCTGTATAATCGGTTAACGGAATATAGCTAATAGCTTTTCTGCTGCCTGTTAATCCAAGAAAAACTAGTTTTTTACCTTTAAGTGAATCAGCAATAAAAAGATCTTCACTTGATGCTTTGGTGTCTTTTCGAATATTAATGCTTGTTGTAAAATACCGTCTATCTAAAAATTTCAATCCTGCGGGATTCCAGTAGGCTACAGAAGCGTTATTACATACAGCTACAAAAGCTTCGCCCATCCCTATAGCTTTTGCATCGACTGTTCTGCTATTATAAATAAAGTCAGGAAGCGGTGCACTTTCTTTTGCGGAACTCATAGCTGTAAAACAAATAAATAAAAAAATTATTATAATTATTTTCTTTACCCCGCTTATTTCTTCAAAAAAATAAAACGTATTTTTTAATTCAACAAATCTAGCAATTTTAAATTTCATTTTTATCTTCTCCTAATAATGGGCGGGACAGGCTTACCCCGTACGAGATAGGAAGCATTTCTTAATGCTTCCGTGATTATGTAATAAATCTGTATTAATTGATAACCAATTTAATTTAAATAAGTTTTATAAGTAAACAAACTTATCTCTAACGGGGCTTACCCCCCATTGTTTGTATCCATATACTGCAATTCGTAAAGACGCTTATATAATGTCGACTTTTCAAGTAATCCGGCATGGTCGCCTATATCTACAATTTTACCTTTATCTATTACAACAATTTTATTTGCCGCTTTAATAGTTGACAAACGATGCGCTATAACAATTGTAGTCTTGTTTTTCATAAGATTATTCATTGCTTCCTGAACAAGCATTTCTGATTCTGAATCTAGTGCAGAAGTTGCTTCATCAAGAATAAGAATTTGCGGATTTCTTAAAATTACTCTAGCTAATGCGAGCCGCTGTCTTTCTCCGCCGGAAAGAGTAATTCCCCTTTCGCCGATTATTGTATCATATTTATTAGGAAGTTTATTAATAAAATTATATGCATTTGCCGATTTAGCTGCATTTTCAATATCAGTAATATTTTTATTTTTTGTACCGTATGAAATATTGTTTGCTACTGTATCGTTGAATAAAATTGTTTCCTGGGTTACTATCCCCATCTGGTCTCTTAACGATTTTATTGAAAAAATTCTTATATCATGATCGTCTATTTTTATATTTCCGTCCGTTGGGTCAAAAAACCTTGCCAAAAGATTTATTATCGTTGTCTTACCGCTGCCGGAAGGACCTACTATTGCCACAATCTCGCCTTTTGTCACTCTAAAATTTATATTTTTTAATATATTCGGTTTATCGGGAGTATAAAAAAATGAAACACTATTAAAGAATATTTCATCTTTAAACTTCGGCATTATTGTCGGTTTTTCCATTTCAACAACTGTCGGCTTCGCATCTAAAATTTCAAAAATCCTTTCTGTTGCAGCCATTGCTGTCTGTATATCTGTGTTTACTTCTGTTAGCGACTTCGCCGGCCTGTACATCGACATCGCGGTTGCTATAAACGCTATAAATGTGCCCTGCGTTACCGTTCCGCCAATTACCTCTAAACCACCCCAGAGTATAACAATTGAAATACCGAAAACACCTAAAAATTCAATAAGAGGACCCTGTAAAATATCTGCTCTTGTTAATCTCATAAATATATTAAAATAATCATTGTTTTGTTTTTCCATTGTATTAATTTCATCCGGTTCAGATACAACCGATTTAATAAGTTTTATTCCGGTAATTTTTTCCTGTAGTAGAGCGTAAATATCGGCAGTTAATTCCTGAACACCTCTTGACCTCCGCTTTATTTTTTTACCCATTTTTAAAATAACAAGAGAAATCATGGGAAAAACAATAAATATTGCCAGTGTCCATTTCCAGTTCAGGAAAAACAAAATACCGATATAAAAAATAATATATAAACCGTCCCTTAAAATATTTCTCGGGACCATTACTATAGCTCTTTGAACCTGTGTTATATCGTAAGTTAACCGTGAAATTAAATTTCCCGTAGACGATTTCATAAAATAATCTAAAGAAAGATTCATAATCTTCTTATACATATCATTTCTTAAATCTTTTACGACAACCTGGCCAATCCAGGATAAAAAATAACTTTGCATATATGAAAAAATAAATTTAAAAAATCCGGCTGCAATCACAGCCAGAACAATTAACTTAATAAGTTCCCTTTCTTTATTTACAAATATTTTATCTATTGTGGGTTTAACTAAATACATCAATGCAGATTGAAATGCGGCGACAAATACCATACAAATTATTGCATAGACAAACCTTTTTTTATATGGTTTCAGATAAACGTATAATCTGTCAATTTTAGCCATTTATTTTCTCCGTCAATTAAGCCAACTCCGAATAAAGCTTTTCATGTTTTAATATCATGTTATCAACCGAAAAATTATTTATAATAAGTTCCCGCCCTTTTTTTCCCATTTTACCTGCTTCGGACGGATTTTTTATCAGATAAATAACCGCATCAGCAATTGATTGCGAATTTTTCGGTTCAACTAATATTCCGTTTTCTTTGTTCTTTACAACTTCAGAATTACCTCCGACATCCGTTGCAATTACGGGTTTTTCCATTGCCATCGATTCACGTATCGCGCCTGAAATTCCCTCGCCATCTACGGAAACATTAACCGAAATATTACTTGCCGCAATAATTTGCGGTATATCGTTTCTAAAACCGGCCATTTTTACATTTCTTTCAAGACTTCTTTTTGAAACCTCTCTGCTTATTTCATCCCCGTCCGTATCTTTCCCGACAAGAAGAAAATAAACATTATCAATACTTTCCGTTATCTTTTTGCAGGCATCCAAAAAATATGTGAAGCCTTTCCAATGCGAATAACCTGATATTTTGCAAACTACTACTGCATTTTTTGGAATATTGAATTCCTGCCTTATCTTCTCACCGGAGATTTCCGGATTAAAAGCATTGCAGTCTGTTCCGCTATGAATAACCTGTACCCTGGATGGTTCAACACCGATATCTAAAATATTCAATTTTATTTTTTCTGATACTGCAATTAATTTTCTATTTTTTTTTGTCTTATATTTATAAAGATATATAGGGCTTTTTGGTATTGGGAACGAAACGCGCCGTGTCATTATAATATTTGGTATCTTTGTTAGAAAAGATGCCATTAAAACTATATTATGTGCTTTTGTATGATGACAATGAACAATACCGGGCTTCTCTTTAGAAATAATTTTTGCTAATCTTACTGATGCGATAATTTGCGAATTCATATCTAATTCTATTTTTTTAGTTTTTACTCTTTTGGAAATTTCAGAATCCGGCTGGCAAACAACCGTAATATCAAAATCATTTTTTTTTTCAAGACCTTCACTTAAAAAGATCATCTGTGCCGCACCGCCCGAATAGTTAGTAACATTTGATATTTCAAAAATTTTCATATTTTTACCGTACTATCCCGCCATCGCACTATCCCACTCTTCCGCTATCCTAGTATCTTCGCTTCTCTTAAAAACTTTGCGTCATTTTCCGGCAACGATGAATTTATAAACATTCCGCTTCCTAATTCAAATCCGGCGGTCTTTGTAAGACGCGGAACAATACTAAGATACCAGTGAAAAAAATCCAGATTTTTTAAATCAGTCGGTGCAGAGCGAATTACATAATTAAAATCGGGATTATCCAGCCCGTAATAATATTTCTTTAATGTCGTATGCAGATTTAATGCAAAATCCGAAACCTCTTCTTCGCTTATATCTCCAAAAGATGAGTAATGTCTCCTGGGATAAATCCAGCAATGAAAAGGTGAAAGCGCAGCATACGGTATAAATGCAACAAAGTGTTTTGTCTCTGTAACAATTCTGGTACCTTCGCTTAATTCCTCACAAAGAATTTTACAGAACACACACTCAAAATTTTCATCAAAATATTTTTGCGCATCATTGAATCTTTCTCTAACCTGTGACGGGACAACAGGTGTTGCCACAATCTGAGAATGCGGGTGAATTAAAGATGTTCCGGCCGCCTCGCCATGGTTCTTAAAAATTATTATCATCTCAACACGTTTATCGTTGATCATTTCGTTATATCTTAATTTATATGAACTAATAATATCACAAACATCTTTATAGGGTAGAAGTGCCGTTGTCATATTATGAAGCGGTGTTTCAATAACTACCTCGTGAAGGCCTACACCGGTCAATTGCCTTTTAATACCCTGAACTGTTCGTATTCGCTCGCCTACTCTTGAAAGCGCCGGAAATTTATTTGGGATCAACCGTACCTGCCATTTCCCGTTTCTATCTACTCTTAGTGTTTCTTCCGGTGACATCGAAATTTCATTCCCGGGACAAAACGGGCAATTTTTTTCGTACTCCTGAAGTTGTTCACTTGACTTTTCTTTTTTCTTAAAATCTTCGGGTCTTTTTGCGCGTTCAGTTGCTATGACCACCCAATCTTTAGTAACAAGATTCTGTCTAATTTCCGGCATAAACCCCCCAAAAAAAAATCAATTAAAAATTAAAAATTAAAAATTGTGGTTTACTTATTTTTATATGAACTCTTTCTCTTTTTACCTTTTACTCGTTACCCGTTACCCATTACTCGTTACTTTTTGAATATTATTATTGCAAAAATCATGGCTAAACAACCCAAAATTGCATTGTACTCTTTATTCTTAATAATAGCAAGTTTGACATTAAATTCTTCGCTATCATGACCGTATGAACTAAGCCTGGGTAACCATCTATTTACAATTTTCTTATATGTAAGGTATTGTTCTCCAAATATGGATTTTAATTTTTCTTCCTCTGATTTAATTTTTAAATTGTAAATTATTAGAAAAGTAACAACCATGAAAATCAAAAGATAATAATTAGCTATAAATAATCCAAAACCAACACCTATCAACAACGAACCGACATATAACGGATTCCTGACATATTTATACGGCCCGACTATTGAAAGAATCTTATTCTTTTTTATATAGCCGGCAGCCCAAATTCTGATAATTTCGCCGACTGCAATAATAACAATAGCCCAATAATAAATTCTTTGAGATTTTATGCCCAGATAAAAAACTGCTATTGCAAATAATAATGCTATGAACCTTCTTAAATTATTGTACATTTTTTTACACCTGATTCGCCTCCGTCAGTTGACGGATGGCGAATCTGTAAAAAACCCGCCAAAGACTCAGTGGCGGGACCACCTATTATATCCCGCCCGTTACCCAGCCCGTCCTGAACACATTCGACTCCGCTCAGTGTAAACTTGTCGAAGGAACTTGTCCTGAGCGACCGAAGGGAGTCGAAGGATTACCCGTTACTGTCTCTTAAAATAATATTTGCAGCTCTCTTTGTTGCACCGGGACTACCAAGCAACTTTTTGGTTTCTGCAAGTTCATTTTGTATTTTTTGATAAATCACTTTACTTTTAAGTATCTCTAAACATTTTTCAGCTATATTCTTTGGTGTTGCTTCATACTGAATTAACTCCGGACAAATCATTTTTCCTGAAAGAATATTAACCATTCCGATATATGGTATATTTATTAAAAGCTTGGCTATATGATATGTTATAAACGATGTCTTATAAACTATTACCATCGGAACTCCTAAAATCATATTTTCAACTGTTGCTGTACCGGATGAAGTTATACAAATATCCATCTTCGCCCTTTTTTCATAATCATTATATTGGACAAATTCAACTTTATTAAAATCTAAAAAAAAGTTTTTTCTAATATATTCTCTTACATCATCGGAAAATACGGGAATAATCACTTTTGAGTCTTTAAACGTCTTGTTTATAATTTTAAAAGCTTCAACAAAAATATGAAAATGATTTTTAATCTCCTGGATTCTTGAACCGGGCATTATACCTATGGTTTTAAATTCATTAGATTTATGAATTAAACCTTGCGGAATAATATCCAGCAACGGATTCCCGACAAATCCGCAGTCAATACCTTCTTTATCATAAATAGCTTCTTCAAAAGGATAAATAACCAGTATTTTTTTAACATATTTTTTTAATTCTTTTATTCTGCCCCTTCTTGTCGCCCAAACCTGCGGACTTATAAAATAAATTATAGGAATATTTTGTCTGTGTGCTTCTTTAACCAGATGAATATTAAAACCGTAATAATCAATAGGTATAAAAATATCCGGTTTTTCTTTAGAAAAGAAATTTTTCGCAATGGAAAAATTATTTTTTAACCGCGGTATGTTTTTTATCGGCTCCCAAAACCCGAGTATAGATTTATCAGCGATTTTGTCAAAGATAACTGCAGAAGATGCCATCTTGCTTCCGCCAAAACCAAAAATCTGCGTGGCAGGACTTTGCAGTTTTATTTCTTTTATTAAATTTGACCCGTGTAAATCTCCTGACGGGTCCCCGGCTGAAATGAATATTTTCATATTTTTAATAGGGACAGCTACCTATTTGTTTAATTTCCAACCCGGGGTTGGGAATGGCTAGCAATTAATTATTACCCGCCAAAAACTTCGTATTTAGGCGGGTTACTCGATTATTATTACTAAATTATAATTTTAATTTCTCGAGTATTTCAATTACTACTTCTAAGGCGTCGCGGCCGTGTTCGCCGGTTACTAACGGCGTTTTGCCGGTCTTAACGCAATTTACAAAATGTTCCAATTCCTTTTTTAGCGGTTCTTCAGTTTTAAGTTTTGGTTTTATAATTACAATATCAGACATTGAAGTTACTACTTCCGATTTTTTCTTGTAGATTTTCAATTTCTGGTCGGCATAATCCAATGAAATATAAGTATCATCCTGGAAAATCCGAATTTTTCTGAATTTATCAATTGATACCCTTGATGCGGATATATTTGCAACACATCCGTTTTCAAATTTTAATCTGACATTGGCTATATCTTCATTTTTTGATAAAACCTTTGCGCCGATCACATCCATCTGCACTATTTTAGAATTGACAAGCGTTAATATTATATCTATATCGTGAATCATTAAGTCCATAACCACACCGATATGCGCAGAACGAGGATTATACGGACCCAACCGCTGTGCTTCTATAAATTTTGGTTCTTTTATGTATTTTTGCGCTTCTATCACCGCAGTATTAAATCTTTCAATATGCCCAATCTGAAGAACAAGATTTTTTTCATTTGCTATTTTGAGCAGTTCCTCAGCATGGGATACGTTATCGGTGATCGGTTTTTCAACCAGGCAGTGAATTCCCTCGCTTAAAAAATCCTTTGCAACTGTATAATGCAGCGGTGTCGGAACTACAATACTAACAGCATCAACTTTGCCTATAAGTTCTTTGTAATCCGTAAAAGATTGCGTACCAAGATTTTTGGCAATTTTTCTTGATTGTTTTTCATCAGCATCACAAACACCAAAAAATTCAACACCTTGAATTTGCGAATAAATTCTTGCGTGATGCTGACCTAACGAACCAACGCCAATAACACCTATTTTCATAATAAATACGATTTAAACAGATTTTAAATACTAATTTATACAGATACACCTATCTGTTTTCATCGTCCCTCTCCATCTGTCTTCATCGCCTTTTTTATCAGTCTATATCGTTTTTTTAAATCAGTCTAAATCGTTTTTTTTACCATTTTTTGAATATAAAAAACACTGCTAAAATCATAAACCCAAAACCTACAAGATAGTTCCATCTAAACTCTTCCTTTAAATATAAAACAGAAAATATGGAAAAAATAACCAAAGTTATAACTTCCTGTATAGTTTTTAATTGCGCGGCGGTAAACTGCGAATGTCCCCATCTATTTGCAGGAACCTGAAAACAATATTCCGCAAATGCAATTAACCAGCTGATTACTATTACTTTCCCTAACGGCGAATCTTTATATTTCAGATGCCCGTACCAGGCGACAGTCATAAATATATTTGAAATAGAAAGTAAAATTATGGTTCGCATAATTAAAAATCAGTACTCAGGATACAGGATACAGGATACAGTATTTCCGCTAACGCTGTTCCCTGCCTTTTTAATTTCTTTAATTAGTTCCTCTACAGAATCCACTTTTATTATGCCGGGGATGTCCCAGGTATTTAATCCGATTACTGTTTTGTCTATTGATTTTGCAAGGCCTATTTCGGAAAGTGTTCCGTATGAACCGCTTATTGCAATAACAATGTCCGCAGTTCTAACTATAATTGCATTCCGGGCGTGACTCATCGCGGTTACAATCGGAATATCGATATATTTATTTGCATCTTCTTTTGATTTACCGGGTAGAATTCCTATAGTAAGTCCGCCTGCTTTTTTAGCACCACGGCATACTGCTTCCATTACACCACCCATACCGCCGCAAACCAAAGTATGCCTGCGTTTAGCAATTTCGGAACCGACTTCTTCCGCTAATTTTTCGGTTTTTTTATTGCACTTACTTCCGCCAATTATTCCTATAAGCATAAACTTTTTATTTTTTCTATCCTATTTTTGAACTAATATTATTAACAACGTCGCGGGGTATAACCCCTGCACCCCTATTAAACTTTTCTTTGGGTGCGCAAAGAAACGTTAGAAAAGAAACGCACCCCGATGGCTATTTCACTCGTAATTTTTCGGCGGCTGTGGAACTTGCCCTTCGGCTTCGCCAGGATGGGCTTCGGACAGTCCTCGCCGACTACCCCAAAAAATTATTCGCTCATAGACAGCCATAAGGGGACCCGAAAGACAAGACAAAATCAAAAAAATAGTTACCTATTTAGTGAGCATTAACAACAGACATTTATTTAAATGTCAAGTTGTTAAATTCATGTTTCAAAACTTGATCTATCTATTACTACTTTATTATTTCTTATCATTTTACTTCTTATCCAATATGCTATCTAATAAAACTAATTTTTCTCTTAGAAAAGGTAAGTACATCTTTATTTTTCGATCGATTTCAATTAAATTAACAATATTAGGGCTTTGTTTATTTAATTCTAATTCTCTAGTTTCTAACATAGTGTTAAAAAAATATACACAATCATATATTTCAACAATATCTTTGAAATATTCTTTCGTTAAAATTATAGACACATCAATCTTTATCTTTTCCCAACCAGTAATATTTAAATGTTTGGGATTAAAATTAAGTTTATGATTATTATTAAGTACTTCCAACTCCTTTTCAATTGGCCCAAAACATTTATCTATTATCATCATATTTTCTTCTATCTCAACTTTCAGTGTTGAAATAATAAAAGCTTTAGAATATTCTTTTTGTTTTTTCTGATTTTTATAAGTCAATGTTACGCTCATATAAATAGCAATGATATAAGAACTAGCAATAATTATTCGAAGTAAATAACTCCATGAAAATATTTTAATATCTTTTTTAAACAATCTTCCTATTGTGAAAATTCCAGCTACTATCCCCATATAAAGATTTACTATATATAATAAAAAATAACCATCCCTGAGTATTGTAATAGTATAAGTTGTATTCATGAAATTTTCCATA
>MGVS01000080.1 GCA_001800605.1 Elusimicrobia bacterium RIFOXYD2_FULL_34_15 | reverse complement strand
TTTTATTTTTTGTCCTTTTTAATAGTGTCTTCGCATCATTTGGCCAACTTGTAAAATACCCATCTACATTACAATCAAGATTTGGTTTTGTTTGTCCGTTGAAGATAGGCGATATTTCGTTTATGTATGTTGAATTTGATTGACACGATTGATCTTCTTGGTATCCGTAACCCGCTAATGCCGTCATGCTGAGCGAAGTCGAAGCATCTCCATTAATAGGCAGCGCCCCAAAATCATATCCATGGGGCTGAGTAAAGCAAAGAATAGTTCCGCCTGCGTTAACATAATCTTTTAATTGTTGTTTAAATATATTACTGTTACTCAATCCATTCATTCCACCCGACGGAATTACTAATATGGGATTTTTGTCTACAGTTAGCTCTCCTAATTCTCGTATTAGTATATATTCGGCACCGGTTGTATTTGTTATTAATTCCTTTATATATGGCGCTAATCCATTTGCTAATACTCCTATTCCACTTCCACCTGTATCATTTACGTTTTCTACAGTATTTAATGGTAAATTAGATATACTTTCATTATCATCAGGGTCTTCAGGTGAATCTACAAAATTTATTATTTCTTCTTCTATTACTGTAAATTCTTCGCTTTTATTTTTTGTATTTCCTGCTTTATCTGTTATAGTTGCTGATACCGTTTGTTGTCCTAATGACAATACTGCTTCGCCTTTAGCATAACTCGTCGTTATTTCACTTGCTTGAGCCGGGCCTGTAAAACTTACTCCGCTTATGTCTATTCCTGATCCGTTATCATGCCAGCTGCCGCCAAATGCTACTTTTCTATCTTCATATCTAATATCTCGACGTATTTCTACCCCTCGCCTTCTAAAGATTGTTATATACTTTATTCTTCCTACTACACTGCCGCCTGGATATACACTTACTGTGGGTGATGATTTATCTACAGTTATATATACCTGAGCTGTATGTGATTTGCCATCCTCATCTGTCGCTGTTGCCTGTATTCTCACGTTTTTGCCTTCTCCTACATCTACATTCCCATTGAAATCTACCTGTGGTGCCGGCGTTATTTCAAAACCTATTCCATTTACTGTAACTCTTTCTATTTTCGCGCTGCTTTGGCTACTTGCATTGCCAGATACACCTATTGTTGTTGTATTAAATATTTGTCCGGGAGTTGGATTCGTTATTTGTATGAATGGTTCTGCATTATCATCACTCGGGTCGTGCGGGTTTTTGCCTTGCGCTATCTCTGCTCCGTCATTTAACCCGCCGCCATCTGTATCTGCTTTGTTCGGGTCTGTTCCTATCTGCTGCTCTATTGCATCACTTAATCCGTCACCATCAGTGTCACGATTATATGGATTGGTAGTTCCACTATTGCCTTCTCCATTACTTGTTCCATTATCGTATGTACTTATAACTACACTAAAATTTATGTCATTTGTGGTGTTCCTATTCCCTGCTATATCGTATGCTGTTGCTTTAGCTATCCATAGTCCAACTTCATTACTTTCAAATGAAAAACTGGTAGACCAATTATATGTTGGCGTGGATAAATATAATATATCTGATTTTGTCCTCGCATTTGGTCCATTTAATGTTATTACTACCTTGTCCAATTTTATGTTATCCGATGCATTCCATTTTATACTTATTCTCGGGGTTATTATGTTTAAATTATATGCTTGATTTGTTATAGGTTCGGTTATTGCCACTGAAGGTGGCGTCGTATCTATGGTAAATGTTCTTACATCTGATTCATTACCTGCCATATCAATTGCTTTTATATAATACTTTCCATTAGGCAATATCGGTTCCCAGGGTAAATGTTGCACTTCGTCTTTCAGTTTATATACATATTCCAACACACCGTTTAGTGTGTTACTATCGTATGGTGTGCTGTTTATTGTATTTTTATACAATATTATTTCTTGTATCCCGGAAAAACCTGTTCGTTCAGTACCTTCTACAACTTTGAATTGCATATCCGGATTATTTACTACACAACCATCGGGCAACAACCCGCCCGCAGAATCTGCTATTCTTATTGTCGGCCCCTGCTCATCAAGAAATTTTAATATAGGTTCCCATTTTTCGGTTTCATTGCTATGAAATGCATTTACTACTTGCGTTGGTTTATCACTTGTTACCCCAGTCTGACTTGCTAAGGTTACCACCCCATCCGTTAACCCTTCAGTCATATAATTTTCTATTGAATTCAATGGGTCAGGGAAAATATAAGAGCGGTCAACTCTCTTATGACCACCCGAAGGTGCTGTATATGCATCGTCAAAACTTGAACCCGTCGGACTAATAATTGGATTTATTTCTTCAAATTTCATCATTTCTACAAAATCTCTGACTTCAAAGAATTCCCAAGCTGTATTAGTATCTGGTCCCACACTACCTGTTATTATTCTAGTAATAGATGAGTCGAAATTACTTAGTTTGTTTTGTTTTGAAATTGAATCTACTGCTAAATGACTCGAAGAAATTGTCCAGGATTCCTCTTTTGTTGATTGTGGATCTCTACCCCATACAGTTAGATTGGCAGTTACATTGCCATCTACGACAAGTTGATGTATCGCCGGTTCATTAACATCTAATTTAGGAACAACCGGGAAAGATGTAAAAAAATGCATTATTTCCTGATCCGAAATCATTGTTCCATACATAGTCTCTTCTACTTCCTGTAACGCTCTTGCTTTATCATATTGGTTGTTTATTTGTGCTTCGTATATCGCAGCTGCAATCTCTCCACTGGCACTTACTGCGTGCTCTATTGTTGCTGTTTCCTTAGATAATAAATACATTCCACTTGCCAATGGACTTCCCCTATGAGGCGAACCTATAAAGATTATCTTTGCTATATGATCACGATAATAATGTGCTTGCTTGCTACCTATTCCTGTCTCATCTTGTTTCAACAACGACCTTGCCACTAATCCACCCATTGAATGACAGACGAGGATGACTTTGCAGTCCACTTCTGGTTTACCGGAGATTGATTGATAGTCGTTTATTGCTTCGTTTATTCTTGTCTTAAGTGATTTACCTCCAATAGTAGTATCTTTATCTTCTGTTGCTATTTTTGTTATATCCCCGTTGTTTCTGCTCTCATAATCAAACATCGGAAAATAAAGCGTACCTTCATCTAATACACTATTAGGTTTTCCACCGCTTGGATACCTAAATTTACCATCGTAATATTTTTTTAATTCGTTTCTTGTACTATCCCATGTTCCTGTTTTTGAGCCTATACCATGTACAAATATTACAGGATAAGGCATATAACTACCAGCACTAACCTTACTAAACAATAACAGCAATAATGAAAATACTATTAATATTTTGTTTTTCATATATTATATTCTCCACCACGGTGGTAAAAATAAATATGACTTTCTTTCATATGATGCTCTTCCTAATTTATTCTTTTTACCATTTATATCTATAATATTCATACTTTCATTACTACTAGTATAATATAAAAACTTTTTTGCATCAGGTGATATATCATAATAATGTGCTCCTGGAATGTTTTTCCATATATCTGGTAAATTTTTATATAAAACGACATGTTTAACATTTCCTACTCGATTTCCTAATCGCATTGCTTCTTCTTTTGACAAATTATATAAACCCTTTTCAAATGTTTTTTTCTGACCATAATCCGGCACTTCCCCCACCATCTTTTTATTTTTCCCATCTGCATCCATAATCATAAGGTATGTCTTAGAAGCTATAATTCTACCTGCATCTCCAAATAACCTTAATCCACCATACCGCTCAATTTCTTTATGCTCTAAATATATAATCTGTTTTCCATCATCTGACCAACATGCAGAAGGATATAATGTTAAATACGTATAATAATTCGCACCTAAAAATGCATGCCAATATGCCAAAAACCATATTAGTATTCCTGCTATCACTGCCGTTACTGACCAAACCACTATTCTTACCCCATTTTTCATAACATCCCCCCTAAATATAAATCTATTATTTATCTGTTCCCACATCCGTTACTTTTGTTGTCGTCCTGAATCTTTCATTTTTCAATCCGCTGTTCCCTTTTTCTATTTTTTTCTTATACCTAAAACCGCCTTTTATTTTTCTGTCTTCAGTCCAGCCATTATATTCTGTCTCAAACTTATGTACTAATCCGTTCATAAAATATCTATATCTTTCTTCCTTAATTATAATCCCGCCAGGAAAATCTACATATAATAATCTGTAAGGATATAAATTACCGTCCTTTAATATATTCCTTACTATTAAAGTTTTTGTTTTTTGATTGTATGCTATTGGCTCCGTATCATACAAGGGCGGATACCAGAAATTTTCAGGATTTGTTTCATAACTTTTTCCTTTATCCGTTACTTTAAGCTTTTGATTAAGTCTTTTTTCCAGTTTCATCGTTCTTTTTGATGGTTGTCCGGATTCATTTGAATCAATCTCTAAGTTCGCTTTGTACGACTGTAACTTATTTTCGTTATCTTTTATTGCTTTATGCCAGAAATTCCTTTCTATTCTTTCCGGTAATTCTGTTGTTTGTATATTCCAAATTACTTTTTCAGTAGGTTTATTTACTAAAAATGCCTGTGGTGAGTAGAGTCGAACCACTTGTGATGTTAAAACTGTATTTTTAGTATCAGATACTTTTAAAAATACTATCGCTTCGCCTATTATGTTTGTTCTAATTATTATTTCATTTGTTTGTGCTTCCCTTGTTGAAACAACTATAAATCCACAATCCTTATCTTGAATAGAAAACCTTACTTCTGCTCCAAATACGCCCTTACCTGATTCGCCCTGTCCTGAGCGACCATCGGGAGTCGAAGGATCTACCACTTTCACCGCTAACAGTTTTTCTTTCCCTGCTATCGGTTTGTACGAATCATCTGTAATTGCATCTTCTGTTAGTTTGATTAACTTCAACTGATGTGTTGTGTCTTGCGTTAACTCACTCCACCCCAATTGCACAAAAACTAAAAGTCCAATCACTAAAATTATTTTTTTCATTATTTTAATTTCCTCTCTCCGCCCCGAAGGCGGGCGAACTCCAATTGTTTATCCCGATAAATCGGGATTACATACTCGCTCGTTGCAGTCGCTACCTGCCCGACTGCGTCATTCAGGCAGGCGAGCTCCGTGTTTAAACTTTATAAATGATACATATTTCAAATTATCAAGTCAATCGAATTCAGCATATGTGTAAAAAATCACAATTGTAGGGTAGCCAGTCTGTACAGTTGTTCTAAACTCTGAGAACAAAAATAGCCAGTATGCTTTTTCGGCATCCTGGCTATCCCGATATATCGGGATCCTATAGTTTTGTGTACTCACTCTGATTACTCAGAGGCTACCTTTTTCGTTATATTCAATATTGATAAATAATAATTGTGTTCCTATAAATAAACAGTGCAAGTTTTATGCCATAGTTATTCAAAAAGCTTCTCCGACGATGACACTTTTGCAACTGTTCACTTTTTGTGCAATTGGGTATACAATTTTATGTGCAATCATATTTCTATCGTGCATAATATTTTCCCAACCCGGTGACGCCGAATATATTTTAATAATAGCTTTTGCATCTATAAGGCCACCTTGACCCATCCCACTATCCGACAATCCCACCATCGCACTTATACCTACATTCTCATTCGTCTTATATATTTCCTTACTTGTATTTA
>MGVS01000079.1 GCA_001800605.1 Elusimicrobia bacterium RIFOXYD2_FULL_34_15 | reverse complement strand
TCAAAAGATGCTGATTTTTGACAGAGGATACTATTTTCTTCTTGACATGCTTTTCCATAGATGACAACATAAGCAGAGCCAGTTCCAATGCGGGTTTGAAAAAACAATTACCACGCACTATCTCACAATCCCACTACCGCGCTATCTTACGCCATGGGAGAGGCAGAAGTTGTATTATTCCTTATAGCCGTTGGTTATCGGCATTCTTCTGTCTTTGCCAAACGCTTTATGCGTTATTTTTATTCCGGGAGGCGATTGCCTGCGTTTATACTCGCTTTTGTCTACCATGTTTAAAACTTTTGTTACTATGTTTTTGTCATAGCCCATTTTTACTATTTGTTCTAAATCTTTGTCGTCTTCAATATAAGCTTTTAATATCGGGTCTAAAGTTTCATATTTTGGCAAAGTGTCGCTGTCTTTCTGATTCGGTTTAAGTTCTGCTGTAGGTTCTTTGGTGAATATCCGTTTTGGTATTACTTCGCATAAGGAATTTCTGTATTCCGATAATTTATATACCAGGACTTTTGGTACATCTTTTATTACTGCAAAACCGCCTGCCATGTCGCCGTATAAGGTCGCGTAACCCGCGCTCATTTCCGATTTGTTGCCGGTGGTTAAGACCAAACATCCGAATTTGTTGGATAGAGCCATTAGCAGATTGCCCCTGATGCGCGCCTGCAAATTTTCTTCGGTGATGTTTTGCGGTTGTCCTTCGAAATTATGCTTTAGCGTTAATAAATAAGTTTCAAATATTTGTTTTATCGGTATTATTGAAAATCTGATTCCTAAATTACTTGCAAGTTGTATAGCATCTTCTTGTGAATCGGCTGATGAAAACTGCGACGGCATAAATACGCCGGTTACATTTTCCCGGCCTAATGCGTCAATGGCAAGCGTTGCTACAAGTGCCGAGTCAATTCCGCCGCTTAAGCCGATTACAGCTTTTTTAAAACCGTTTTTACGGAAATAATCAGTGAGACCTAACATTAAAGCGTTGTAAATTTCTTCAGTTGGTTTGGGCGATTTTATTTCCCTTTTAGGCAAGTCAACTTTGTTTTTCAAAATTGACTTATTTGCTATATTAATTATTTTTGAATTTTTTTTGATTTTTTGTATTGGGATATTTATGTCCGTTACAAGCAAATCTTCTTTAAATGCCAGTGCCTTACTTATTAGTTTACCTTTGTTGTCTATTATTAAGCTTTGGCCGTCGAAGACCAACTCGTCCTGACCGCCGACTAAATTTATGTAAGGTACTATTATGTTATTAAGTTTTGCCTGTTTTCTTACTATGTTTTCGCGCAGTTTTATTTTTTCTGCAAAATACGGAGATGCGTTTATGTTAAAGACTATTTTGGCGCCAAGTTTAGCCTGTTTTTTTGCCGGGGTTTCTTTATGCCAGATATCTTCACAGATATCTACTCCGAATATGTATCCGCCATAATTAAAGACAAGAGGATTATCTCCTGAACTGAAATAACGTTTTTCATCAAAGACTCCGTAATTTGGAAGAAGCATTTTATGATATATGCCTTTTATTTTACCGTCATATATTACAGCAGCGGCATTGTATATGTCCTTCCTTTTTTTATTTACAAAACCCACTATTACCACGATTTTTTTAACGTTATTTGCTAAATTTTCTAAAGTTTCAAGGTTGTCGTTTACAAATTTTGGTTTAAGTAAAAGGTCTTCAGGTGGATAACCTGTTATTGCCATTTCAGGAAATACTACGATATCAGCTCCTGAATTTTCAGCTTTAGCGATATATTCAGTTATTTTATTATAGTTGCCTTTTAAGTCGCCAACTGTACAATTTATTTGAGCTAACGCAATTCGTAAACTGTTATTCATATTTTATTTTGGGATATCGAATTTTATTTCCGGCGATACTTTTTCTTCAGCGGAAATTTTGTACATTTCTTTCTCAGTATATTTCAGCATGTTTGCTATTAATATATCAGGAATCTGTTTTATTCGGGTATTGAAAATAGCAACCGATTCATTATAAAATTCTCTTCTATCTGCGATTTGGTTTTCCAGATAACTTACTCTTGATTGTAATTGTTTAAAATTATCATTTGCTTTTAATTCCGGATAATTTTCTGATACTGCAAAAAGTGTTTTTAGAGCACCTGATAAATCAGAACCTGCCTGCGCCATTTGAGAAGGTGTTTTTGCATCCAGAAATCTGGTTCTTGCTTCGGTAATTTTTTCAAAAGTGCCTTTTTCATACTTCATGTATCCTTCACAAATTTTTATTAATTTTGGTATTTCATCATATCTTTGTTTTTCGAGTATTTCAATATTCGCCCACGATTTTTCAATGTTTACTTTTATTTCAATGAGTTGGTTGTAGATGCCTACTATATAAGTAACAAGCAAAAATAATAAAACACCGACTATGATTAAAACTAAAATAATTACGCCTAAAGCCATAAATCCTCCCTTTAAAGTCTGTAAAATTTCCCCCAATGTATTACTAAACTGTTTGGTAAAAGATGCGATCTTGCAAGAAACGAAGTTGAAATGATTACTATCAAAATAAAAGCAATTAAAAATAACAAAATACTGTTGAATAAAAGTTTTTTTACGATCTCTTTTTCGCTACGGTCAGATATTATTAATGTTTTTTCTGAATCTCCTTTAGCTATTACTAAATCGTCTTCGGGCATTTGCGGATTTTTTAATTCCTCTTCAATTAATTCCTGTTCAGCTTTTTCCCTTACTTTATCCCATTCTTCAGCATTAATATTACCATCTTTATTTAAATCAAATTCTTTGAGTTTTTCTTTATTTTCTTTTAACTTGCGCAGACATTCTAGCAGCTTGTCTTTTCTATCAATAATAGAATCTTTAAATTTTTTTACACTTCCTAATATATAAATATAGTCATCTGGTTTTATATACCATTCGGTAAATCGAACTCTTGACGGTTGTCCGAATCGAGATCCTTCTATATCCGTAAACCGGTAGTCAGGTTCTATTATTATTTCTGCATTAAGAGGGTCAACAAGTAATTTGTCATTGCCGTCTTGAACATAAAAATAAGTAGTTGATTGCCCCGAATTGGTTAGTACCCAATATTTATGTCCCTTATTTCCTGTCTTTTCTCTTTCTATTGTAAATTTATAATATACACAGTCAGTATGAGTTAAACTGCTTTTCAAAGGAAATTTTTGTTTAGCAAGACCGTTTACTTCAGAAAAACCCATGGCTACCGAACGGATTTTTGAAGTTGGGATATTTTCTATAAGTTTTTTTTTAAGATGTTGTTTATGCCCATAATTGAAAACAAAGAGGCCAGTTATAACTAAAGATATCTCATGAACATAACCAAGAACATTTTTTATGTCAAAAGAAATTTTTGCAAAATAACAAAAAAGCACAATAATAAAGGTTATAACTATTGGTATATAAAAAAATTTCTTTTTAAATAATCCTAAATTTTCTGCGGTTCGCATGACATTGTATATTTACTGCTACCGGTAGTGATGTTATATGAGTCGGTGCGGTTTTAATTAAAACGGCAAGTGCGGTAGTTTTTCCACCCAAAGCCATAGGGCCGATACCGGTTTTATTTATTTCGGTTAATAATTCATTTTCAAGATTTTTATATATTTTATTTTTATTGTGAGAGTTCAGGTTTCTCAATAACGTTTTTTTTGCAAGTGTAGTGACTGTGTCGAAATTGCCGCCGATGCCAATACCTATTACCAATGGCGGACAGGCATTAGCCCCTGCCTTTTTTACTGTGTCTATTACAAAGCCTTTTATTTCTTCTTTACTAGTAGATGGCGGAAACATCCTAATTTGAGACATGTTCTCAGCTCCACCGCCTTTTGAGATAACGGATATTTTTAATTTATTGCCAGGGACTATTTCTGTGTGTATAGCAGCCGGTGTATTATCATTTGTGTTTTTTCGTTCAAGCGGATCAGATACAATAGATTTTCTTAAATAACCTTTTACATATGCTTGCCTTACACCTTCATTTATTGCGTCTGTTAAGTTACCGCCGGTAATATTTACATTTTGCCCGATTTCCAAAAATACAACCGCAGTGCCTGTATCCTGACAAATGGGAATTTTTTCATTGCTTGAAATTTTTGCATTTTCCAAAATTTGTTTTAAAATATTTTTTGCCGTTATACTTTTCTCAGATTTAGAAGCTATTTTAATTTTTTCTGAAACATCCTTAGGCAGATATACACTTATATCAAGGAAAAGTTGTCTTACGGTATCAGTAATTTTATTTGCAGATATTTTACGCATTGTCATTTTAAATATTCTTCCGGGAAAACGTCTCCCCTGTTTAATACTAATTTTGGGTCAAGTATTTTCTTAACGGCAATCATTTGTTCTATCCCTTCTTTCCCGTACATAACTTCCAGGTACTGGTGTTTGATTTTACCTATGCCGTGTTCTGCGGAAACGGTTCCGCCAAATGAGACTGCTTTTTTTGCAAAGTCTAAATGCAATTCTTTTGCTTTTGTAAATTCTTCATGGTCTTTCGGTATGATGTTCATATGAAGGTGATTTTCTCCGATGTGTCCGAATAATGTATATTGCATTTTTAACGGTTCAAGTTTTAGCCTATAGTAAGATACCATTTCTGCAAATTTATCAGCCGGAACAGCCATGTCTGTAGAGATTTTGTGTATATCCGGATATTTTTGTTTTCTTTTTGCGATGGTTTCATTTATTGTTTCAGGTATTTTGTATCGTATGTCTCTTATTTTTTCAATATCTTTCTTCTCAAAACCGCCCCAAGTATTATCCATTGATGAATTGTTTTTGTTAAGAAGTTTTTCTATTATTGAAGAAATATCATTTATAGAGTTATCGGTAATCTCGGTTTCAAAAAATACTGCAAAATTCTTGTCTTTCGGTAATTCGGCTATTTTGGGCCTTAATAATTCGAAAGCACCATTGTCAAAGTATTCGAATACTACCGCAGTTTTTAGCTCTTTGACTGCAGAGAAAAAAAAGTTAAAGGCATCGTTTTCAGTGTTAAAAAAAGCAAGCAGTGACATGATATTTTCAGGTTTTTTTATAAGAGCAAGTTCTAATTCTGTGATTATACCAAGAGTTCCCTCGCTTCCTATAAATAGGTCTATCAAATCCATGTTTTGTTTGGCATAATAACCTGCTGCATTTTTAACGTCCGGCATTTTGTATTTTGGTATGTCTATTGTTTTAATATTCCAGTCGGAAAGTTTAATGTCAAGTTTATAATTTTCAGCAATTATTTTACCGCGTTCAATGTTTAATATGTTGCCATCTGATAATATTACTTTTATTTTACGCACCCAGTTTCTTGTCGGCCCGAATTTGTAACTTCTTTCGCCTGATGCATTGGTCGAGGCTGTGCCTCCTATATGGGCTGATGTTTCAGTAACGTCAACCGGATAAAACAATTTTTCAGAAGAAAAACTATCGTTTTCTGAATATCTAACTAGATCGCTTAAAACAACTCCACTTTGCAGATGAACACGGTATTCATTGTCGACATTTTTTATTCCGAATATTTTGTTAAGTTTTTCCAAAGACATTAGCGCGCCTTTTAACGGAACAGCTCCACCGACAATGCCTGTTTTACCGTTGGAAATAGTAACAGGTATATTTTTAGAAGAAGCAAATTTTAAAAATTCACAGATATCATTATCGTTTTCCGGAAAAGCAAGATATTCGATATCCCCGTATGAGAGTTTGGA
Organism: Elusimicrobia bacterium RIFOXYD2_FULL_34_15; assembly: GCA_001800605.1. Classification (GTDB taxonomy): domain Bacteria; phylum Elusimicrobiota; class UBA8919; order UBA8919; family UBA8919; genus UBA9627. The sequence continues at coordinate 15,225 of MGVS01000079.1, read as the reverse complement.
TTCGTCCTGCAGGTATGCCGAATATTCGGATATTATATTTCCTCTGCCTTCTATTATTTTCACTCAGCCTCCTGCTAAAACTAGATAATGCAAAAATTACATCGAAATAGAATTATCAACTTTAATTAAATAGTTTGGATTATCTGTAACTATTACCGTTTTGTTATCAAGATATTTTTCCAGCCATGTCTTTAGCCGTTCAATTACCGGCTGGTTCTTATTTCCCCAGAATAAGAAAGGTGAGAGATTATAATCGCTTTCAGGTATGCCGTCCTGAATCAGATGTAAATTTCCCCATCCGACAAAATAAAGTATTTGTAAAACGTCGATTGGTTTTTGTTTACCGATTTTATAATCGTTTTTTACGTTGTTTATTACTGCAGTTAGAGCATTTTTAATTCCGGTTGGTTTATCTTTAGCTTTATTTATTTCATCCATACCAATTTTCATGAGATTTTTATATTCTTCGTTTCCCCACCCGTTAGGACAAGGTGCCACATTCAGCACGATTCCGCCTTTTTTAACCGCATGGTAGGCGCAATGCGTTGCTTTTCCCATTTGATACAGATTTATTCCCCAGTGAGCGGCACCGGATATTACAATATCGGCACGTTCTTTTATTTTTACCGTCCAGATTTCTTTTAATGTCTCAGATGCTTCATAATGGCTTGCAAATATTTCTCCGCCTTTTAGATAGACCAAATCCCCTTCGGTATCGATGATGGATGCTATAGCATATATCTCACGTTTATGTTTTCGCATTGAATCAACAATTAAATTTACTATTTTTGTTTTTATATCAAATACAGGATTGCCTTTAATACTGCCTAAATCAACATTTTCAGCAAATCCGTATTCGCCGAATGCTTTTAAATGTTCATATCTAATTGTTGCCATATCGCAAATTCCAGGACATAGTGCTTTAGGACCGCCGGAAACTCCTGCAAAATAATGGTTTTCAATATCTGTCAGTAAAAGCACAATATCGGAGTTAAAAGCGGTACTGTTGATTTTGATTGTTTGGCCTTCAACAACGCCTACTTCGACATTATCTTCGTTGCATTTGTGCATTACATAATTTACTTTCGGAAAAGTTTCTTTGCCGAATATTTTCATCATTTCTTCGTTTGTTGAAGGGCGATGAGTGCCGGTTGATATTACTGCTTTAATTTTTTCGGGTGGTATTTTATAAACAGATACTAATTTATCCAGTAAAATAGGATAAAATAGGCGTGTATGAATATTGGGGCGGTCATGGTCATCTACTATAATAGAAAAATCGCCCCCTTTATAATTTTCTTTTAAAAGTTTGCTTAAAGGTTTTTGATTACCAGCCGGATTTTCAAGGGCATTTAATAACGATTCTTCGACGTTTTTTATTATAGATTTTTTTTTTGGAAGGATTAACGGGATAAATTTGCCGTTTTCTATTGTTGTCTGCGGAATGAAATCTGAAAGTATCTTATCACCATAATTTATGGTTATATCTTTAGAATGCATTTTTTTATTCCTTAGGCGGTTTAGGGATAAAGCCCTTTTTCATAAGCATTTGAGTTGCTTCACGGGCGTTTGTTATGGTAGCTTCTGCTTTTTTATATAGTTCCTCTTTGGACATTTTAATTCTTGCTACGCCCTGCTCTATTGCCTTCATACCTACTGCAACGGCTTCCCTGGGGAAAACTTCCCAGTCGTCCATTATTGGCAATAAATGTTCTTCATCGAGGCCTTTATCCTGCTGGACTTTTGCGAGTTCGTATGATGCGGCAAGGCACATCTCATCCGTTATAGTTGTCGCTCTTACATCCAGTGTACCGCGGAATATACCGGGAAATCCCAATGAATTATTTACCTGGTTTGGAAAATCGCTTCTGCCGGTTGCAACGACCCTGGCGCCTGCTTCTTTTGCTTCCCAAGGCCATATTTCAGGGATAGGATTTGCACATACGAAAACAATTGCATCTTTAGCCATCCCTTTGATCCATTCTTTTTTTATTACGTCCGGACCCGGGGTTGAAAGCGAAATTAGCACATCTGCGCCTTTCATCGCGTCAGCCGTACCGCCTTTTAAATTTTCGGCGTTTGTTTTCTGGCATATTTCCCATTTTTGTTTATACGTTTCCTGCAATTCTGTTCTGCTTTTGTTCAGGGTGCCTTTTGTGTCGCACATTATGATATTTCCGGGTTCAACCCCTGCTGACATTAGCAATCTGGCTATACAGATATTTGAAGCACCTGCTCCGTTCATGGCGACTTTTACTTTGTTTATTTTTTTGTTTACTATTTTTAACGCATTGATTAGTCCGGCTACCGTTACGGCCGCCGTTCCCTGCTGGTCGTCGTGCCAGACAGGTATTTCACATTCTTTGCGAAGTGTATCTAAAATCTTGAAACATTTCGGCTGGCTAATATCTTCAAGGTTAAACCCGCCGAACGAAGGCTGGAGATTTTTGCAGATGTTAATAAATTCGTCTTCATTTTTTGTATTCAAGCAAATTGCTACGGCATCCACACCGCCGAGATATTTAAATATCATTGCTTTGCCTTCCATTACAGGCAATGCCGCTTCCGGGCCGATATCACCTAAGCCGAGCACACGAGTGCCGTCGGAAATTATTGCGATTGTATTGCATTTGCTTGTATATTCATAAGCCAGTTCTTTATTTTTATTTATTGCCATGCAGGGTGATGCAACACCAGGTGTATACCAGATAGCAAAATCGCTGACATCGCGTATAACACATTTTGGCAGGGTCTGCATTTTGCCCTGATAAAACGGGTGAAGTTTCATTGCGTCTTCTGCCGGTTTTTTCGCTTTTGCCAATAATTCTTCTTTTGAGATTTTTTTCTGCATCTTGTGTCTCCTATAACTACAATTCAAAATTTAAAATTTAAAATGTAAAATTATTGTGAACGTTTTATTTATTAAAATAAAAACCTAAATTTTCATATTTAATCTTTGACATTTACTTTTCTTTTGTATCTTATATGAATTATTTTGAATATATTGATGGAAAGATTGAATATAATTTTATTGCATTTAAAACATCTTTGAATTTTATTTGTTCGTTAGCAACATGCGCGTATTTTTCACTGCCGGGACCGAAACCTATGCTTGGAATATTTTTTTCTCCCATTGTGAAGGAACCGTTTGTACAAAACGGCCAAAGAGTAACATTAGGTTGTTTAATAAACGCAGTTTTGAATGAGTTGACTGTTGAACGTACTAAGTGATGTTCTTTGGGTAATATCCATGCTTTGAAAAAATGCTGGTAATCGATTACTGCATCCTTATTACAAATTTGTTTTATTTCATCTGCAACATTTTTTGCTGTTTCGTTTTCTATTGTTCTTCTGTCAATGAAAAATGAACAGTTATCCGGAATGGTGTTTGTGGAAGCATTTTTTGTTTCAATCTGGGTAACACTTATAACAGGTTTGCCCAATTCTTTGCTTTTGTATTTATTATTGAGCATATTTATTTTTTTTATGTAATCGATAGCTTTATAGATAGCATTATCGCCTTTGTTTGGAACGCTTGCATGAACCGATTTACCGAACACGGTTATTTTTAGTTCCGATCTGCCTTTATGTCCTCTTATTATTTTCATATCAGAAGGTTCGCCGATTACTACGCAGTCTGGTTTAAATTTCAATTGTTTTGTAATATAGTCAAACCAGAAAGGTTCACCGGTTTCTTCGCGGGCAGATGCCGATACAAAAAGCGTAAAGTCATTTAATAGATTTTGTTTTTTTATTAAAGCGCCCGCATATACCATCGCAGAAACACAGCCTTTATCATCACACGAGCCGCGTCCGTAAACATTGCCGTTTTTGTAAGTTGCTTTATAAGGGTTGGTTTTCCACTTTTTAATGTCAGAGATACCTACGGTATCTATATGCGCATCATATAATATTTTCTTTCTGCCGTTACCTATTTTACCGACAACATTTCCGTACTTGTCAACTTTAACGAAATCATAATTAAGCGATTTCATCTCATTGGCGACAATTTTAGCAACAGACATTTCTTGCCTTGATAAGCTTTTAGTTGAAACTATTTTTTGTAAAAACTTTAAACAATTATTTTCGATACTCATAGGTTTAATAAATAATTAATTTGGCAGGTATTTTAATTATTTCCTTTTTATTGGTTTGTTTTTGGAATTAAGAAAAACAAGTTTAGGTTTGTATTTTTTTGCTTTTTCTTCGTCAACAAATTCGTTGGATATTATTATCAGCTCGTCCCCGATTTCGCCAAGTCTTGCTGCACCGCCGTTTAGCTCTATCTGGCCTGAATTTCTTTTGCCTTCAAGGACATACGTCTCAAATCTAGCTCCTGTTGTTTTATTTACAATAAGGACTATTTCGTATGGATAAATGTCGGCTAAATCCATAAGAGTCCTGTCAATTTTTATTGAACCAAGATAATTTAAATTTTTATTTGTAATCTTTGCAAGCTGTATTTTAGATTTCGCCATCATTCGAAACATTTTAAAATCAGTACTCAGGATACAGGATACAGAAATCAGCTTAAAACAAATTATTACTGTATTCTGTGGGCTGTATACTGTGTACTGCCTCACTATTCAAGCATGTAATCTTCAAACGGTATTTTCTTTTTTCTTAAATCTTCTTTCCACTTTTCGAGAGCGCCCGGCATTTTATCTTTTGACATTTTAACCCATTTTGAGTTTGGCGGCGAGAATTGTTCAACGGCAGTCTGATACCAGACATACGCCATTTTCCAGTCATTCTTTTCCGCAGCTTTTTCAGCTTCAAGGTATGAGTGTTTTGCGCGGAACCATACATCAACATAAATCATTATATACATTACTATGACTGTTAAAATTACTAATATTGCAGTACGCATCCATTTTTGTTTAAACATCCAATGTTCCTCCGAAAATTTTTTTTATTTCTAATAAGAAAACAGACGGGTCAATTGGTTTAGAACTGAATCCTTTTACATTTGGCTGTGATTGGATAAAATCGTATGTTGTGCCATCGGTAAATCTGCCGGAAATTACCATTACAGGAATTTCTTTTGTAGTTTCGTTTTTTTGAAGTAATTTTAATATTGCAAACCCGCCGTTAGTAGGAAGCATCAAATCTAAAATTATTATATCGGGTTTTTCTTCTAAAATTCTCTTCTCTATATCCAGGTCATTACAAGCAGAAACAACAGAAAATCCATCCTTTTCCAAAGTGTATTTGAAAAGTTCAACTATGTTTTTATCGTCATCTATAACAAAAGCTTTTCTATTCATATTTTAAAATCGATTACATTGATTTTTAACTAATGATTACACAGATTAAAAACTTTGGAGTAATGTCATTAAATCTGCGTAACTGTTTATCGTAATCGGTGTAATCGTTTCTAGTAAATTTTATCACTTTTTTACTGTCTTGTCAACGATAAAAATTTCTAAAGGAGTGCTTTTAGCCGTGTTTTCCCAGATGTCTGATGCACAGATACGGACGTATAGTTTATTGGATGTTTCGGATTCATTTTTTTTCTTTATCGTTTCATTATTATCAAAAGAGATTTTTTTTGGATTAATTGAGAAAATGTAAGGTGCGGTGTAAATGATTAAACCGTGCTTTTCCCATGTTTTATTATCTTTTGATATTTCCAGCCATGTTTTTCCAATTTCATTGCCAAGAATAGATGCATAAACAACCTTTTTTGCTGAGATTTTTTCACCTTCTGTTATTCCCATTAGTCCGATGGTTATGTTTTGCGATAATTCGGGGACTAATTTAATTGAAATTGCCGGTTCAAATACTGTAAGAGCAGATTTCAATGTTGTTGTGCTGAAACTTTGAGGCGGGATTCCCCTAATTTCGTCGTTTATAAAACTACTTGTTTCTTTATCACCCCATGCAGCTGCTATGATGGGACTATTTGTTGAGTTGTTCAGGTATGAAGATGTAGACCACAACGCTATATAGTTGTCTTTACCGAAATTTATTTCTGCTATTGGAATTTCAGCCCAGAACCACTGCGATTCACCTGTTTGTTCAATTGCTAATTCACTATCACCTTCAAAAGGTATATTTGAGGTAGGTGTTAACAGTTTCCAATTTGATTTTTGCCAGGATATGGTTGAAGATATTGCCATATATATATCGCCCGGAATTGCTTCTTTATCAAGGGTAGCTTTACCGTTTTTATATACTTGTTGAGATTTCATTCTGCCAAGTTTTGCACCTATGAATGCTTTTTTGTAATTTGTTAAATTTTCGGGAATAAAGAACCTTTTTATCCAAACTCTGTTATAACCGACATACCAAAAGCCGTCCCAGCCGCCGCCGTTTGCGAAAAGCCGGTAATCGTTTGGATTATTTGCCGAACATATATATAACGGGTAAGAAATCGTTGTTTGATTGGCGGATTGAGCGAAAATTGGACTATATTGATTTAAGAAAACTGTTGAAATGAATAGAAATGTTTTTAATACGTTCGACGGCGCAAAGCGCCGCTTAGTACTAGTTAGTTTCCAGCCATTGTTTAGCGGTAGTTGCATTTTTACCTCCCGGGTTCATATCCAAATATTTTTTTAAATATGTTTTTGCTTCATTTTTTTTATTAATTTGAGCATATATAACTCCTATATTATAGTAAATATCGGCATTATTTGGAATAAATTCAGAAGCTTTTTTATAATCAGATATTGCTTCATCTATATTCCCTGCTGTATAATGTTTATAACCCCTGTTTTGATATATTTTTGAAATTTGCTCGAGTGAATCATTGTCGGTGTTATCATATTGATATGCTTTCTTAAAATTATCAATAGCTTTTTCTTCTTCTTGTTTTTGTATGTATAAAAGTCCTAAATTATAATAAGCAGGTGAATAAGAGTTATCAAGCTGAATGGTTTTATTCAATACTATTTCTGCTTCATCTGAAATTTTATTTTGCCTTAATATATCACCGACGTTGTTGTTAAGCCATATAAGTTGTGTGCCCATATCGAGTGATTTTTTAAGTTCCAAAATACCTTCTTTTTTTTGATTATTATTAATTAGAAATAGTCCGTAAAAATACGGATATCTTGCTGCAACTTCCTGCTCACGGTAATTTATAATACTATTTAGTTTTCTTCCAGTATAAAGAGGCCATGGATTAGATTTTGTTTCTAAGTTTATTGACCATATTAATCCGTCAGAAGTTACCGGATATTTAATTTTTTCAATGTTGATGGTAGAATAATAGTCCGGTAATTTGCTTGTTGAATTTTCAGGTATAAATATATTGTTATAAGAATCAATAATTTTTATATCGGGTCTTTTTTTGACGACATTTTTTAAATAAGACAGGGTAAAAATGGTTTCATCAACTTCGTCCTGCAAATATAAAGTGTTATTTTTTGTAATTGATTTTAATATGTCAGAAGGATAATCATATGCGATAAAATTGTATCTATTGTAGTTTGATTTAAAATTTGCCATTAAATGGAAAACAAGTAATATTGAAATGAGAAGAATAAATGATTTTTTATAAGCAGTTTTATTCAATGCATTTGGTATATTTCCAATCCACAAAGAAACCATCATCCATGCAGGTAAATAATAAGGCCTGAATGCGTCAATGTCCTGCATAGTATATTTGAAATTAAGTAATATTATTAAACCGATAGTATTGGTTAGAAAAATTAAAACTGTAAGTATTGTTAGTTTAAGATTTTTTATAATGCCAATGATAAGTCCTATTATCGAAATGCTAAATAAGGCTATTCCATAGTTTTGAATGTATTGTGAAAAAATATTTTTTATAAAAAGAAGTTTTGTCGAAATCCCCACTTTTTTTGATAATTCAAGCCCTTTATATTGAAATCTGCCTATATGTGCTATGAAATTTCTAAAATTTTCGGGATTTCCCCAATCAATCGGCGGATTTGATGAAGAGCGGATTGGTAGATAAATATATAAAAATAACCCCAATAAGATGAATATTAGTGATGGTAAGATGATTTTAGATTTAACAATATCAGGACTTTCCCATAAGATGTATATGAGAAATACAGGCAATAGCAAAAGTATTATATAGTGGTTGGCTAATGAAATTCCGTAAATAAAAGCTATAATCAATAAATTCTTCCGTGTGAATCCCGTTAGAGAACATTGTTTTCCAAAAGAATTAATTAACGACGGTATTAAGGCATCATTTACTTTACAAGGTTTGCCACCGGTATCTTCGGTGGCTTTCTCTAACGGGGTAAATAATAAATAGATAATTAATACTATGAAAAATGTATTTAATGTGTAAATTCCACCCTTTACTTGAATTGACTGAGACCAAAATGTTTTAGAAAAAGCCAGGCATAACGCAACTAGTACAGAATAAAATCGCGTTATTGGACTTGTATTTATTTTGACAACTAATAAATATAAAATAACGCAGGTTAGTGCGCCAAAAAAAGCTGACATTAAATTAAGGCGGTACGCGATGTTTCCGAAAGGAATTATAATTGTAAAGATTTTACCTAAAATTGTCCAGAGAGGGTATCCTGGCGGATGTGGAATACCTAACGTATAGGCGGCGGTTATAAGCTCCCCGCAATCACCTACGGAAATGGTAGGATAAGATGTGAATAGATAGAATAGAAAAGATGCTAAAAAGACGAATGGCATATCTCATTGTTTTTATGTGATTGTTAAAAAACATAACAATCACTGATTACAGTGATTAAGAACACAGATTACACAGATTAGGGCATGTTGTTAAATCTGAGTAATCGTCTTTAGAAATCTGTGTAATCATAAACGGTGATGATTTTTTCAACGTTCGATATTTTCTAATTTTGAAATTGCATTTTCAGCTGCAATAGAAATTTCAGTGTTTTCATTATTTAATAATTTCTTTAGAGGTTCTATAGCAGTTTCGTTACCAATGCTTCCTAATGCTTTTGCCGATTCAATTATTACCGTTGAGTTAACATCCGAGAGATTATTTATCAGATTCTGCACAGCAGATTTGATTTTTAACGATACAGATAATTGAATTGCAGTTAAGCGGACGCCTTCAGATTCATCATTTAGTTCTTTTACGATTAACGACTGAATTTCTTTTGTGTTAAATGAAGCTAAGCTTTTTATCGCTGTTATTCTTACAACCGGTCTTCCATCAGCTAATAATTTTTTTAGAGGTTCTATTGAAGAAGAATCTTTTATTTTTGCAAGTGAGTTTGCGCTATCTATTATTATTCCACCATCCGGATCGTCAAGTAGTTTTATCAGGGGAGCAACCGCTCGTTTATCTCCAAATTCGCCCAGAGCAATCGCAGCGCAACGGCGGACTTCATAATTTTCATCTTTTAATAGTTCTATTATTAATAAAAATGCATTTTTATTTTTTTCAGTTCCAAGATTTATTACTGCATTTCTACGGATTATCCAATTTTTGTCTTGTAATTTTTCAATATTAGTCCTGTAGTCAGGTTTTGGTTTTTCTGCTATTTTAGGATTTGTTTTAACCGGTTCAGTTGATTTTTTAGTTTCGAGATTTTGCAGTTCAATAGAGGTTGTATCTTTTTTTACTTCTGAATTTGAAGTAAAAGACGATTTTTTTACTTCAGTAGTTATTCCTATTTGTCCGAATACAAAGCTTGTAGTAAAAATACATATTGCTAAAAAGAAAAAAAAGCGCATATTTTTAGATTTCACATTTCCTCCCTAGAAAAAATTACACAGATTTCTAACACCGATTACACAGATTAAGAACAAAACCTTTAAAAAATCTGTGTAATCTGCCTTTTAATCGGTGTAATCAGACTCTTTTATTGTTTAATGTTCAATTCATGTAATCTTTCTATTGCTTTCTTTGCCCAGTCAGTTTTTGAATATTTGGATTTAACAATTTCGTAATTTTGTTTGGCTTCTTTTATGTAGCCGATTTCTTCCGATGCACGTGCTGACATATAATATGATTCAGGTACAAATTCTGAATCGTTAAATAAATAGGCAAGTTTTAAATATTCACGTGATGCTTCTTTAAATTTTTTCTGAATAAAATAACAGTCTGCTGCTTTTTTTTGTGCTGTTGCCCCGATTTCTTCGTCTATGTCGCTTACAAGTAAATCACTTTTTTGAAGATTTTTATTTTTCGATATGCTGGCAGCGAGTTCATAATTTTCTATTGATGCAAAAAAGTCACCGTTTCTTTCCAAATCCATGCCACGTTTAAGATACATTTTTGCAGCTGCAAGTGATTTAGGATATCTGTAAAGAACTTCACCAAAATATCTTTCGACATCTAAAAAATTTCCTATTTTTTCATTAGCTAATCCGGAATTGTACTTTAGCATTGCAACTATTTCAGGGTCTGATGTTTCATTTGTGGTTTTAATGCCTTTTTCGTAGTTATCTATAGCATTTGGATAGTCGGCTGAATCAAAAAAACAATTACCTATATAAAGCAATGCTTCAGAACAGTTCTTGCTTAAAGAATATTTATCTAAGAAACTTTTGAATGAAGTTATAGCTTCAGTTCTATTGCCGGTAATATAGAATATTTTTGAACGCATAAATTTAGCTTCTTCAGATAAGTCATGTTCAGGAAAATTAGTTGAGAGTTGATCAAAATATTTGTTGGATTTATCGTAGTTTTTTCTCCTGTAAAAAAAACCAGCTACCTGATATATTGTTTCTGGTACAATCGCAGATTTAGGATATTTTTCAATAAATTGTTCGTAGATAGTAATAGCATCATCTGTTGCGCCCTCGGATTCATATGTTCTTCCGATATTGTAAAGTGCAAATTCGTATTGAGGGTTTGAAGTAAAATTGGTTAAGATTTTTCTGTAAGAGTTCCTTGCTTGTTTATATTTTTTAAGCTCGTAATAACAGTCTCCTAAACGAAGCCAGCCGTCGGTAATAAAATTAGATTTTGGATAGTTTTGCACAAGAGTTGTAAATGAAATTGAAGCTTTTTTAAAATTTTTATTTTTAAAATGCAGCATTCCAAGCCAATATTGGGCATCATCAGCGAGTTTTGTGTCAGAATATCTTTTTATAAAATATATTAAATATTCCCTACCTCTGTCATAAAGATTTTTCTTATAATAAATAAGTCCAATTCCAAGCTTTGCTTTTGTAGATTCTGCGGTTTTTGGAAATTTTTCTACAATTTTTTCATATTCGCTTTTTGCAGAGTCTAATTGTAGCAGTCCTAACAAAGAATCGGCTTTGGCTAAATATGATTTTCGGAGCAAATCTTTTTCTTTACTTGATGCAGTTGAAATTACAATATCAAATGAATCAATAGCGTTCTTGTAATCACCATTTTGAAATTGTGTTATTCCGGAATTATAAATTTGCTCATGTTCCGATTCAGAAAATAGATATGATGAATATAATTGAAATGATAAAACTACTGTTATAAAAATAAAAAAACGTCTTTTCATAAAGTTAACCTCGTAAAATTTGTGTGATTGTTAAAAAACCCCATGCCTACGTTCAAAGAACTTCGGCAGGCAGGTAACAATCACTTTCACGAGCGGTGATGATTTTTTCAACGCTCTAGATTATATTCAATAATACAATTATGTCAATGAGACCAAGTGGGATTCGTTGAATCTTTATTTAATGAAATAAGTGGTTTTTGGTTACTGCCATTCATGAGCATTGTAAATAATTCATACTTTCCATTGCGGTTAGAAGCGAAAACAATATATCTTCCTTCCGGAGAGAATGCCGGGTTTTCATTTGAACCGGAATCTTTTGTAAGCTGTATTTCTTTTTTGGTTACAACGTCTAATAAATATATGTTAAAAGATGAGCCGTTTCTTTTTGAAAAAGCAATTTTATCGCCTATCGGCGACCATGAAGGAGAATCATTATAGCCGCTATATGTGAATTTTTTTAAATTAGTACCGTCGACATCCATACTAAATAACTGAGGGTTACCGTCCCTATCGGATATAAATGCAAATTCCTGCGAATTGGGTGAAAATGACGCAGCGGTATCTACTCCTTTGGAATAGGTAAGCCGTTTTATAAAATTGCCGTTAGTGTTAAATAAATAAAGTTCAGGATCACCGTCTTTTGAGAGTGTTGCTATTATATGTTTGCCGTCCGGTGAAGCGGAACCGGTAAGATTAATCCCCTGGTAAGTTAAAAAAGGCAGAGATTTTGATTTTTCAGAATCATACTTAAAAATATCAGGGTTGCCATTTTTATATGTTGTATAGTATATATATCTGCCGTCGTTCGAAAATTTTGGCATTACGGATATAGAGCTGAAATTTGTAATTTTCGTAAGATTTTTACCGTCATAATCAACACACCAAATTTCTTTATTTCCGGACAATTTGCTTGTGAATGCAATTTTTGAGGAAAGTTTTACCTGCTGGCCAGTGAGAAATTTAATAATATCTTCGGAAAAGATGTGTGAGGTTTTTCTTATTTCATCAGAATCCGATTTGTAATCTTTGTCGAATATTTTTTTTATTGATGCGGTATCCCAGCAGTAAGAATTTAGTGTTATTTTATTTGATTTTGAGATAACCGTAAATTTTATTAAAGTATCTATTCCGTTAGAGATTGTTATATCCCGGTCACTTTTTGGAAATTCCAGATTTTTTTTAAATTTCTGGTCAGGAGAGATCGGTATTACGTTGAATATTCCGGAATAAGTTAAATCGTCAGATACTATCCGTGAAATGTCTAAAGACAACTTTGTATCATCGATTGGAACAAGAGAAATATTTATACGTTTGCCGCTCGATTTAAGCTCAAGATATATATCAATTGCAGATAGATTAAGTTGAAACAAAAATGTCAAATTTAATATTAGAATAAGAAAAAATCGCATTTTTTTGTTCAATTATCCCCCTGAAAGCTGGAACATGAAATACACGCCAAGTGAATTATCCGGGAACCCTACCGGCAGCGGCGGAAACGGTGATGAATTTGTAATTGCTCTTATTGCTGACCTGTCAATATATGATATGCCGGCAGATTCTTTTATTATTAAATTTTCAACTTTTCCGTTTTTATTTATTTTAAAATATACCAATACTTTCTTCAAGCTTCCTGACGAGTATGCCTGAGGATCCCAATTTTGAGCAACTTTATTTCTTAAAATATTTATATAGCCAATATATGGAAAATTACCTGCATCAACACCTATTCCGGTACCGCTTCCCAATCCGGTGCCGGCAGTTGAACCTGAACTATCACCTGTGTTTGTTCCGGTACTAGTTTTGCCATTTATTTTTTCCTTAAGTTTCTTTTTTGATATTAACGGTTTACCTGCTACTATGTCTCCGGGCTTAATTGTCTCAGTTTTTGAGGGGTTTTGCGTGTTGTTTTTAATGGTATTATTATTTAATCCATTTTCACCTGTTATTGATGCTCCTCCGCCCCCTCCTCCGGTTCCCATTGCTCCTATAACTTGAATAGGAATATAATAGATTTTAGATGATTGTTTAGATATAACTGTAAGACTCAAAAAAAATAAAAAATGTAAAGATATGGAAATTAAAAAACCTGTTTTAATTTCTGACATTGTTTTTCTTAAGACCGGCAAGATAATTAGATGCCTGTCGTGCTTCGGATGTTTTAGGATGGTTTTTTACTATATCTTCGAGAACAGTAATAGCTACTGTAGAATCTTTTTTTACCTTTAATAATGCAAATGCTTTTTTTAATTTTGCAGAAGCTAACTTCTCGGAATTTGGATAAAGATTAATAAATTTATCAAAATTATCCACAGCATTGACATTGTCACCCTTATCGTAGTAGCATACGGCTACCCAAAAATAGGCGTTCATTACAAGTGTTCCTTCCGGATACGTTTGTATATATTCCTGAAAACCACTTATTGCTAAATCGTAATTTTTTGTTGTATAATCGGTATATGCAGCACCGTAAATCTGGGTTGGTGTTGGTTTGGTTTCATCAATCTTTTTTGTTACTTTATCGGATAAAAGCGATAACTTATTTGTAAAATCAGTATTTGTATCGTCAAGCTTTTGGCCGAAAATAAGAAATTTTTCGTTAGTTTCTTCGATTTTTGAATCGAGAGATTTAATATTAGCATTGAGTTCGTCTATCTGGACTGAAAGATCGGCTTGATTTTTCTGCATATCTGTTAGCTGGTTTTGAAGAGTGATTATGTTAGATTCAAGAGTAAGCATATCCTGTTGTGTAGCAACACATCCGGACAGAAAAATACACATTAATAGTATCGAAAAATTTTTAATCAATTTCATTTATCCTTTGGAAAGATTCTGCCAAGTAATTCCCCACGGCGGTTCTTAGCCCAGGCATCTTCTGTATGGCCCGAATCTAAAGGTTTTTCTTCACCATAAGAAATAGTTGCTATGCGATTTCCTTTTATACCTAATTTCATAAGATAGCTTCTGATTGCTTTTGCACGGCGGTCACCTAAGGCCATATTGTAGTCTGTTGTTCCCCGTTCATCGCAATGTCCTTCTACAAGTAGTTCTACTTCCGGATTTTCTTTAAGCCATTTTGCAGTTTTAGCTAATATATCTCTTGCTTCTGCTTTCAATAAAGTATCATCGTAGTCAAAATGTACAGCTTCAATATCAGGTATTTTCTTGTATTCTTTACCTCTTAAAGAAGGTTCTTCTAAGTTAGTTTCAGGTTCAGTTATAGGAGTCATAGGTTGCAAAGGTTTTATAACTTGTTTCTTAGCACAGCCTGTAATGAATATTAGTGAGCAAAGAATCACTCCAACTAAAAAATTTAGATAAAACAATTTACGCATAAGAAAACCCCCCTGTATCTACTATATTTTTACTTGTTTGATTATACAAAAATTACATCAGTAAGTCAATTCACTATTTAAATTATAAATTTATATCAAACTAATCTCGGGGTGACTGGACTTGAACCAGCGGCCTCTTGCTCCCAAAGCAAGCGCTCTAGCCAACTGAGCTACACCCCGAAAATTTTCGCGTTGCTCAAATTTTCAAGTAAATAGTATTTAGTAATTTGTAATTAGCGCAAGGATTTCTATTTTTAAAAGCGAAAATTTTCCCTAACTACTAAGTACCTACCTGCCGTGTAATACTTCACAATTTCGTTAACAACTGACTTGCACCAGTTGTCATTACGAGTCCCGCTAAGCGGGACGTGGTAATCTCGTCTTAAAGTCGGGATTGCTTCACTTCGTTCGCAATGGTATAATGGAAAAGCAAGCTTCCTTCCGAGGAGGTCATAAAGTAGCGCATAAAGCGCAGACCTTTTGTG
>MGVS01000078.1 GCA_001800605.1 Elusimicrobia bacterium RIFOXYD2_FULL_34_15 | reverse complement strand
AAATCGGGCGCAATAGGGGCGTAGCCCATATTGGGAGCAAAGCGACGGGGCAACTGGTTGCAATCCCTGTATTGCCCATATAAAT
Source organism: Elusimicrobia bacterium RIFOXYD2_FULL_34_15 (assembly GCA_001800605.1). GTDB lineage: Bacteria > Elusimicrobiota > UBA8919 > UBA8919 > UBA8919 > UBA9627. Next base: position 20,904 of record MGVS01000078.1, on the reverse strand, counting down.
TTGTGTCAACAGTTTACTAAGCGGACGAAGGTAGATTAAAAAAAATATGAATGAAAAACTTAATGTATTAATCGAATTGCAAAATATTGATATAAAAAAAGATGAAATTAGTAATAGAATTACTCAGATTAATGGAGAAATAAATTTATTTCAGGAAACACTCAGAAAAAAGCAGGAAGAAATTGAAGGTGCAAAAAATGATATAGCAAATGATAGTGTAGTAAAGAAAGAAAAAGATTTAGAAATAGCTTCTATTGATGAAAAAATAAGAAAACATAATATGGAGTTAAATGGAATTAAAACTAATGATGCCTACAGAGCTTTAGTAAATGAAATAGAAAATGGAAAAAAAGCAAAACTAATAATGGAAGATGAATTGCTTATTATTATGGAAAGAGACGATAAGTTATCGAGAAATATAAAAAATTTGCAGAATGAATATGTTAAATTAGAAAATGAATTTAACGATAAAAAAGCACTTTTTCAAAATGATTTAAAAAAATGTGATGAAGAAATAGCCAAATTTGATGAAGAAAGAAAGTTAAAGCTGGAAGTTCTACCTAGAAATATAGCTGATAAATATGAAAATGTAAGAAGAAACAAACACGGTGTAGCTGTTGTACTAATCGATAATAACACCTGCGGGGGCTGTCATAGAAATTTACCTATCCATGTTATCGATGAAGTTCAAAAAGGGAAGGAATTGGTTGTTTGTAATAATTGTTTAAGGATTTTATATAAAAAACCATGAAAGAGCTTGTCCTGTATGCTGATGGTGCTTCTCGTGGTAATCCTGGAAATGCCGGCATAGGTGTAATAGTGTATGATAAAACGGGTAAAGTGGTAAAAACAGTATCAAAATATATAGGCAAGACAACAAATAATGTAGCCGAGTATAATGCTTTTTTAACAGCATTTGAAGAAGCAGAAAAACTTGGAGCAGAAAAAATAAAAATATTTATAGATTCGGAATTAGTTTTTAAACAATATTTAGGTGAATATAAAATCAATAATGAAGCATTGAAAGTTCTTTTGAAAAAGATAAGGGAAAGAGTTAAGGTTTTCTCTAATGTTGAAGTTCAGCATATATTACGTGAAAATAATAAAGAAGCAGATAAACTAGCAAACATAGCTTTAAATATATTTGAAATGGGAGGAGGCTGAGGAATCGTTCCGACACTTGTCCTGCCGCCTATGGCGAGCCTCGCCCCTTTGGGACGGGAGCCTGCAAAAATAGTCGAAGGATTTGTCGGAGAGGAAAGTCCGGACTCCGCAGAACAGGGTGATGGTTAACGACCACCGTCCTTAGTAGCTCGTAATGAGCTAGTCGAAGGATAGGGAAAGTGCCACAGAAAATAAACGGCCCTAGTAACCCTAAAGGTTAATGGGCAAAGGTGAAAAGGTGTGGTAAGAGCACACCGCTTTGATGGCGACATCAAGGGCATGGCAAACCCCACTCGGAGCAAGGTCCAATTTGAAAAGAGGAGCTGTTCGCTCCGTTAGATTTTCTATGTTGACCGCTTGATCCCGATAGTAATATCTGGACTAGAAAAATGATTCTTAATCCAGTTTAACTGGACGAACAGAATCCGGCTTACACGCCTCCTCCATATTTTAAAAAAATAAGTAACGAGTAATGAGTAATGAGTAACGAGTAAACTAAAAGTTAAAGGGTAAATAACTAAAAAGCGTCCTAATGTTCTAATGTTCTAATGTTCTATTGTTCTGAAGTTCTATAAAACTTATAGAACGATGTTCAAAAAATTATGAAAGTTTTGAATCTTCAAGAGTAAGTTTTGCATCTTAGGTATATGATTAGTGAATCATTCCGAAGTATGAGTTTTAGCAACCTGTAGGAAAATAAAAAAATACTAAAAAAACCTTGACAAATTATCTGAAATTCTTTATACTGTATTATGGTGGTGAATAGTGGTTAATATTCCCTAGAAGTACCTGCAAATGTATGCTAATAGGATTGTACGAATATTCAATTGATTTAAAAGGCCGCCTCTTCATTCCTGCTAAATTCAGAGAAGGAAAAAATAAAACTTTTATTGTAACTATAGGTCTCGACAAATGTTTGTATGTTTATCCTTTTGAAAAGTGGTATAAATTGGAAGAAAGGTTGGAAAATTTACCTTTTAAAGATAAAACGGAAGAAAGAGCGTTCAAAAGGATACTTCTATCCGGAGCAACGGAAGTTAAAGCCGATTTTCAAGGCAGAATTTTGTTGCCAAATAATTTAAGGCAGTATGCAATTTTAAAAAACAATGTTGTGATTATAGGTGTTTCAAATAGAATAGAGATTTGGTCTAAAGATTTATGGGATAAATATAATAAATCAACGAAACCGTTATTTACAAAACATGCTAGTTCATTAGAAATTTAAAATGAAAACTCATATTCCGGTGATGCTTAACGAAGTTTTAGAATACTTAAATATAAAAAATAATGGGATATATATTGATTGTACTTTTGGTGGCGGTGGTCATTCAATTGAAGTTATTAAGAAATTATCCAATAAGGGAAAATTATTTTGTTTAGATTTGGATATAGAGGCAATAGAACATTCAAGAGTAAAATTTAGTAAATATAAGAATGTTCTTATTTTAAACGATAATTTTGCAAATATTGAAAATATAGCAAAAAAACAAAAAATTAGAAAAATAAACGGTGTTCTTCTTGATTTAGGATTTTCTTCTTTACAGATTGAAGATGAAAACAGGGGTTTTAGCTTTAATTATAATGCACCGCTAGATATGAGGTTTAATAAAAATGGTATTTTGACTGCGGAACAAATAGTGAATAATAATTCTGAGGCGGAATTAGAAAATATTCTTAAAGATTATGCAGACGAGCAATTTGCCGGAAGTATAGCAAAAGGTATATGCCTGAGTAGGAAAGAAAAAAAAATACAAACAACGAAAGATTTAGTTGAAATAATAAAAAAGTCGGTGCCTAAATGGTATCAGCATAGGCGTGTTCATGTTGCAACAAAGACCTTTCAAGCACTTAGGATAGCAACTAATAATGAATTGGAAAATATTAGAAAAGTAATTCTATCTGCAATGGATATAATTTCATCTAAAAGTAGGATTGTGGTTATTTCCTTTCATTCGGCTGAACATAGAATTTTAAAGAATATTTTCAAAGATGCTGAGAAAGGTAATTTAATAAAACTAATAACAAAAAAACCAATTTTTCCTAAATATGAAGAGATAATGCACAATTCGCGTGCAAGATCAGCTCAGATGAGGGTAGTAGAAAAAATATGAATATTGGTAAAAATAAGAAAGTTAATTTGTATTCCAGGGTTTTAGGTACAGTTATATTACTGTCATTTTTTTATGTCTGGCAGAGAAATACAGCGTCAATGCTGGGATACAAAATAACAGAAATTAAAGATAGGATGAATACTATATCTGAAGAAAATAAATATTTAACTATAAAAATTATGGAAATTACAGCTTTAAACAGGCTTGAGGAAATTGCAAAAAAAAGATTAGGCCTGATAGCACCAAGGGCAACAGATATTATAATTATTGAAGAGAAAAAAAAGTTATAGATTAGTTAATAGATTATACATATATTTTGAGGAGTATGGAAGATAAATGAAAATAATAAGATTCAGGATAATTACTACTTTTGTTTTTATATTTCTTGGATTTATAATTATAAGTTTTCGCTTATTTCAGATACAAATTGTTAATTATAGTTTTTTCTCAAAAAAGGTTTCAGAACAATCAAAAAGAGTTAAAAGATATCAGGATTTAAGAGGGAATATATATGACAGAAATATGCGTCCTCTTGCAACAAGTATGTATGTAGATTCATGTTATTTGGAAACCAGAAAAGCTAAAGGAAATATAGATGTAGCTTCGTTCAGCAAATGCTTGGATATTCCTGCTAGTGAAATAATATCAAAAATTAATCAAGATAATAACATTGTATTAATTAAACGAAAATTATTGCCCGAAGATGTACTAAAAATTAAATCTAAAAATTTTCCGGGTGTTTATTTTGAAAGAGAACAATTAAGATATTATCCTGAAAATTCTCTTGCAAATCACGTTATTGGCTTTGTCGGTACGGATAATACGGGTTTGTCAGGTGTCGAATATTTGTTTAATGATTTTTTGACAGGTAAATCAAAAAAATATGTTATTACAAAAGACGGTAAGGGAAGGGAAATTACTTTTAATGATAAATTAGATGAAGAAACAAGAAGTATCGAATTAACCATTGATAATCGTATACAACATATTGTTGAACGCGAATTAAGAAAAGCATATTCTGACAATTCTCCGAGAGTATTAACTACGATTGTTCAAAACCCTCAAACAGGTGAAATTCTTGCAATGGCATCATATCCGTCTTTTGATCCTAATGAAAAGATTGATCCAAAGATGCTTAAAAATCCTGCGATCAGTGAAGCTTATGAGCCGGGAAGTGTTTTTAAAATAGTTGCAGCTGCAGCCGCATTAGAAAAATATCCCACAATTCTTAATGAACGTTTTTTCTGTGAAAATGGTTCTTTTAAGTTGGCAAAAGATGTTACTATTCATGATCATGAAAAATACGGAATCCTGACTTTTGAGCAGATGTTGGCTTACTCTTCAAATATTGGGTTTGCTAAACTTGCTCATCGTATCGGAAAAAATGATTTGTGGCAGTATTCAAGATCTTTCGGGTTTGGTACGCCTACCGGTATTGAATTAACGGGCGAAATTAACGGCAGACTAATGCCTCCTAATAAATGGTCAGGAATTTCATGCGAAATAATTTCTTTTGGGCAGGAAGTGTTTTCCACTTCTTTACAGATTGTTAATGCCTTTTCGGCAATAGCTAATGGCGGGATATTAATGGAACCAAAAATAATAAAATCTTTTGTTTGTAATAACGAAGAAAAACAGATATTCGAACCGGTTAAAGTCAGAAGAGTAATATCAAAAGAAACTGCTTTTATACTTAAAAAAATGCTTGAATCCGTGGTAGATTATGGCACAGGTACTCAGGCAAAAATAGAAGGAGTTAAAATTGCCGGGAAGACAGGTACAGCACAAAAATATGACAGAAATATAAAAAGATATTCTGATTCAAAATATGTTTCTTTGTTCGCTGGGTTTTTACCTGCAGATAATCCTAAAATTACAATTCTTGTTGTAGTAGATGAACCTAAAGGAGATTACTGGGCATCTTCAGTAGCCGCTCCAATATTTAAAAGAATTTCGCTAGGTATTTTAGAATATATGAATATAAGTTCAACTAATCAAATTGCAATGGCTGCACCAAAGCCCCGTTAGAAAATGTTGTAATACATTTTCGATAGATAAATTTAGTTATGTTAGCATTATAAATCTACATTTTCGTACGGGGAGGCCCCGTTAGAGATGCGTTTTAGAGTAAGAAATTAGAGTATAGAGGTTAGTAAAATTAATATTTTAACGGGATGAAAGACTATGAAAATTTCGGAACTTATAAAAGACTTCAATATTGATGTTATAGGATTTTATGATAGAGAAATTTCGGGAATTACATATGATTCACGGAAGGTTTCTCAAGATTATATTTTTGCTGCTATGCATGGCAGTAAAGAAGAAGGGGCGAAATACATAGAAGATGCAATTTCAAAAGGAGCTGTGGCAATATTAACAGATAATAAAACAAATATAGAAAAAGACATTATATATCTAATTAGTAATGATGTATCGGAATCTCTTGGGTTAATGTCATCCCGGTTTTATAATAATCCTTCAAAGAATATGAAAGTATATGCGGTCACAGGAACAAACGGTAAAACGACAATTACATACTTATTAGAAAAAATATTTAAGGATGCAAATATTAAACTTGGTGTAATAGGAACAATTTTTTACAGATTTGGTGATATAAGTATCACGGCACCAAACACTACCCCGCTATCTTCAGATCTACATGAACTTTTATCAAAAATGAAAAAATATGGTGCTGACGGTGCTGTTATTGAAGCGTCTTCACATGCTTTGGTGCAAAATCGTATTTCAGGTTGTGAAATAGATGTCGCTATATTCACAAATCTGACGCAGGACCACTTAGATTATCATAAAACGATGGACGAGTATAAAGAAGCAAAGTTCTTACTTTTTAGCAAGTTTTTAAAAAATTCTTCAAAAGAAAAAAAATATTCAATAATAAATGTAGATGATAATTCAGGGAAGGAATTGGTTAAAAAAGCCTCAGGCATTGTAATAACTTACGGTATAAAATCAGAGGCAGATTTAAGAGCTACAGAGATTTTATTGAATAAAGATAAAACTTCTTTTAATATTGAATTTGGCGATAAAAAAATAAAAATTGAAACCAAACTTATCGGACGGCATAATGTTTATAACATTTTAGCTGCTTTTGGCTGTGCTTATAGCCAAAATATAAATGTAGAAGTTATTTGTTCAAGCATTAAAGATTTTGAAACTGTTCCGGGAAGATTTGAATCTGTAAACGCCGGTCAGCCATATACTGTAATAGTTGATTATGCTCATACTCCTGATGCTTTGGGTAATCTTATTATGGCAGCTAGAACAATAAAACACAAAAGAGTTATTTCTGTTTTCGGTTGTGGCGGTGATAGGGATAGAACAAAAAGACCTTTAATGGGGGAAATATCAGCCAGAATGTCGGATTACACTATTATAACTTCAGATAATCCCCGTTGTGAAAAACCAGAAAGAATTGCACTGGATGTTGAAGTTGGATTTCAGAGAATAAAATGTTCAAATTACGAAGTTATTATTGATAGAGCTACTGCAATTGAAAAAGCAATATCAATGTGTGATAAAGATGATGTTTTATTGATTGCAGGTAAAGGGCATGAGAATTATCAGATAATTGGTGACAATAAAATGCCTTACAATGATAAAGAAGTTGTTCTAAATATTCTGAATAAAAACAAGTTATAAGTAAAAAGTTAATAGCTCATAGTATTTGTAGTTGCCAAGCCCGACTGAATGACGCAGTCGAGCAGGCTCGCTTGGCGATGTTAATTGATAGTTGACGTGCAGGCATGATTTTAATTGTGCATAATAAAAAAGAAAAAGAAGAGGTAATAAATGGGCGCTGTCCCTATTAAACCTATTAAAATCCTTTTTATAGGGTAGGAATGGAAAAAATAAAATTATCGGAAATCACAATCTTGTTCAAAAGTAACAATAAAAATGCTAAGGGTTTAGTTACCGGTGTTTCTATAGATTCCCGAACCATTAAGAAAGGGGATATTTTTTTTGCTATAACAGGAGAAAATTATGATGCCAATGATTTTGTTGACAGTGCGATATCTAAAGGTGCTGTTGCCGTTGTATCTGAAAAAACGAATTCAAAATGTAAAAAGTTAGGAATTACTAATATCATTGTAAAAGATACAGTTAAAGCATTACAGGATTTTTCCAAATATTATAAAGGTAAATTTCAGACAAAAGTTATAGGAATTACAGGGTCAAATGGCAAAACAACTACTAAAGATATATTGGCTTCAATTATCTCTCAAAAACATACTGTTCTTTCAACGCAGGGTAATTTGAATAATCATCTAGGACTACCTTTAACTTTGCTGAATCTGAATAGAAAGCATAAATATTGTGTTTTAGAAATGGGTGCGAATCATAAGGGTGAAATTGCCCGTTTATGCGAGATAGCTGAGCCGTCGTATGGTATAATTACCAATATAGGGTTAAGCCATATTGGTAATTTTGGTTCTATGGAAAATATTGTAAAAGCGAAAATGGAACTTTTTAATTTTTTGAATAAAAATAATTATGCTTTTATAAATAACGATGATAAAAGAATAGTTTTAGCAGCTAAAAGATTAAAATGCAAAAAAGTAACTTTTGGAATTAAAAATAAGGCGGACGTTATGGCTTCAAACATTATTTTGAAAGAAGATAAGACAATATTTAATATTTTTATTAAAGGTATATCGGAAAGCGTAAAAATGCCGGTTTGTGGAACTTTTAATGTTTATAATGCACTTGCTGCAGCTTCTTGTGCGATTTCATTAAATATCAATGAGAATAATATTATTTCAGGAATAGAAAATTTCAAACCTCAAAAAAAGAGAATGGAAGTAGTACATATAGGAAATGGAATTGTTTTAGTAAATGATTCGTATAATGCAAACCCAATATCAATGAAGAATGCGATTGATAATTTCTCTAAAATATTTTATAATAAAAGAAAGTATTTAGTTCTGGGCGACATGCTAGAGTTGGGAACTCACGAAAAAGAAGAGCATCGGAAGTTAGGCGCATATATTGCAAAGAACAAATTAGCTGATATCATTTGTGCGGTAGGAGATCTGTCAAAAGAGATTATAAATATTTCAGGTGGTTTTTGGTTTAAAGATAAAAATAAATTATCAGAATATTTGAAACAAAATTTAAAAAAAGGTGATGCTGTGTTTTTCAAGGCATCCCGCCGTATTGGTCTGGAAGAAGTCGTGGAGAAGCTAGTTCATAGTCAATAGTTCGTAGTTCATAGAAAAAGATTCAAATGATTAAATCTGTGTAATCAGCAGTTAGAAATCTGTGTAATCGTAGTTGAAAATTATGTTTTATTTCTTATATTACTTATCTAAATATTTTTCTTTTCTTAACGTATTTCAATATATTACTTTTCGAGCCGGCGGAGCAATAATAACCGCTTTGCTTATTTCAATAATATACGGGAAGAGAATAATCGGTAAACTGAAAAGCTTTAAAATTGAACAAACAATAAGGGAAGACGGTCCAAAAACACATTTAGCTAAATCCGGTACACCAACCATGGGTGGTATAATGATATTAATATCGTTGTTAATATCAACACTTTTGTGGGCACGCCTTGATAACAGGTTTATTCTAATTTTGATGTTTTCTGCAACTTATCTCGGCCTTTTGGGTTTTATTGATGATTATTTAAAATTAATTAAAAAGCATTCTTCGGGATTATCGGCATCAAAGAAAATGTTTTTTCTATCTATTTTAGCATTGATTCTTACTACGTATCTTTATTTTTTTCCGTCAAATCCAAAGTATATCACTTCAATAAATATTCCTTATTTAAAAGAAACTTTTGTAAATCTTGGGATTATTTATATCTTTTTTTCTTACTTTATAATAATTGGCTCTTCAAATGCAGTAAATCTTACTGATGGTCTTGATGGATTAGCAATAGGTACACTTATTTTTTCAGGAATGGTATATGTTGTTTTTGCATATGTAGCAGGAAACGCAAAATTTAGCGAATATCTAAAAGTTATTCCGGTGTCAGGCGCGGGAGAAATTTCAATATTTTTAACCGCAATGATAGGCGCTTGTTTAGGATTCTTATGGTTCAATTGCCATCCTGCAGATGTTTTTATGGGCGATACGGGTTCATTATTCTTAGGCGGAAGCATAGGAATAGTAAGTATTCTTGTAAAACAAGAACTAATTTTAATTGTTGTCGGCGGGATATTTGTAGTAGAATCACTTTCGGTAATGTTACAGGTTGTTTCGTTTAAGGTTAGAAAAAAAAGAATTTTCAAAATGGCGCCCTTGCATCACCATTTTGAGTTATTAGGCTATAAAGAAGAGAAGGTAGTAATAAGATTTTGGATTATAGCAATTATTCTGGCACTTTTAGCACTAACTTCATTAAAAATACGATAAAAAAAATAATTTCATCGATTAAGATTTTATTTAAATCTGTGTAATTGTTTTCAAGAATCTGTGTAATCATGTAAATATCATGAGTTTAAAATATAATAAAGTAGCAGTACTCGGAGCGGCAAAAACAGGCATGTCATGTGCCAATTTTTTTTTATCAAAAGGTAGTAAAGTATTACTCAGTGAGTTCAAAAAAAAAGAAGAAATAAAAATAAAAATTCCTTCCGGTATTGAAACAGAATTCGGTGCGCATTCGACAAAAATTCTTAATTCAGATTTAATTATACCTAGTCCCGGTGTACACTGTAACATACCAATTCTTGCTACTGCTAGAAAAAAAAATATAAAAATTCTTTCTGATATTGAAATTTTTTATCTTTTAGCTGATTATAAAATGATAATCGCAATAACAGGAACTAACGGTAAAACTACAACCACTTCGATGGTAGGTGATGTTCTAAAAAAGATTGGTAAGAAGGTTGTTGTTTGCGGAAATATAGGTGAACCGGTTTGTGATTGCATAAATAGATCTGATAAAGATACTTATGTTGTTATGGAAGTTTCAAGTTATCAGTTGGAATATACCGTAAAATATGCACCTCATATTTCGGCAATTTTAAATATTACTCCGGATCATTTGGAAAGACATAAAACAATGAAAAATTACGCCGATGTAAAAGCGAAAATATTTAAAAACCAGAGCAAAAAAGATTTTTGCATATTTAACAAAGAGGATGAGTTTTGTCTTGATCTCTCGAAAAAATGTAAATCTAACGTAAAATTCTTTTCAATTAAAGGAAATAAAAAACAGCTAAATTTAAAAATACCGGGAATGCATAATATTGAAAATGCACTTGCTGCATTTGAAATACTAAAATCAGCCGGAATAAAAGAAAGTAAAATTATAAATATATTAAATGAATTTAAAGGAGTTGAGCATAGGATAGAATTTGTTAAAGAATTAAATGGCGTAAAATATATTAACGATTCAAAGGGTACCAACGTTTCCTCGACGGAAGTCGCATTGAAATCGTTTGACCGGCCGATAATACTTATAATGGGGGGGCGCGATAAGGGTTCGCCATATACTCCTTTAATATCATTAATTAAAGAAAAAGTAAAAAAAATAATAGCTATTGGCGAATCTAAAAAAAAGATTTATTCAGAATTAAAAGATTCTACGGAAATAATATTATTAGATAATATAGATCAGGCAGTGAAAAAAGCAAAAGAAATTTCGTTACATGGGGATATTGTTCTTCTGTCACCTGCATGTTCTTCTTTTGATCAGTTTAATAATTACGAAGAACGTGGAAAATATTTTAAACAAATAGTTAATTATTTAAAATAAAGTACACAGTATACAGTACACAGAATACAGCTTTAGGTTTAGATTTATGAATTGCTGTTAGCTGAGTACTGAATCCTGTATACTGTATCCTGACTTAAAACATGGATAGAACTAAATCTTTTAACTCACAAATATTTATGATAATGTCTATCCTAATATCAATTGGATTAGTTATGGTTTATTCATCAAGCGCCATAATGTCTAATTTTAAATACGGTAATTCTACTTTATTTCTTTTTAAACAGCTGATTTGGGTGTTAGTTGGGACTGTCTCTTTTGTGATTTTTTCATATTATGACTACAACAAGTTGCGCAATTATATAGTTCCAATTCTAGTAGCAACAATTTTTCTTCTTGTATTAGTTCTTTTATTTGGAAAGGTTGTAGGTGGAGCTAAAAGATGGCTCAGATTCGGACCCCTAAGTTTTCAGCCCTCAGAATTAGCTAAACTTACAACTATACTTTTTTTGGCATGGTACATTGACAGGAGAAAAAGCAAAATTAAAAATTTTAAAGAGGGATTGATAAAACCATTTATGATTGTAGGTTTTATATTACTTTTAATTTTTGCAGAACACGATTTGGGGATACCGTTTTTAATATTCGTAACTACTATTATTATCTTGTTTATTGGGGGAGCCAGATTCTGGCACGTAAGCTGTGCAGTATTAGCAATAGTACCAGTTGTAGCATTTGCAATAATTAAAGAGCCCTATCGTCTTAAAAGATTTATTACTTTTCTCAATCCCTGGGCGGATCCAAAAGGTTCCGGGTACCAGCTGATACAATCTCTTATAGCTATGGGTTCCGGCGGCTTGTGGGGGGTTGGGCTTGGAAAATCTACGATTAAAATGCTTTTTTTACCGGAAGCACATACCGATTTTATATTTCCAATTATTGGAGAAGAATTTGGGTTATTCGGTACAAGCGTTATTATAATACTTTTTGTATTACTATTTTACTATGGAACAAAGGTAGCTATAAACTCAAAAAATTTATTTGGGTCAATTATTGCATTTGGAATTACATTGACCATTACCTTACAGGCAATAATTAATATGTCCGTAAGTGTTGGATTGGTTCCAACAAAAGGGCTGTCACTTCCGTTTATATCATTTGGAGGTTCTTCCATACTAATTATGATGACAAGTATGGGCATATTAATAAACATAGGAAAACAGCTAAAAGGGCCGAACTAGAGTTAGTGGGATAGCGGGATTGTGCGATGGTGGGATGGTGAATCGAATAAATGCAAAATAATAAATTAAAAGTTAAAAAAGTTCTAATTGCGGTATCATCTACAGGCGGGCATATCTATCCTGGACTTGCAGTTGGAAATCAACTTAAAAAGGATGGTTATGATGTAGTTTTTGTTGGAAAAAAATCCGATTTAATAAGCAAAGAAGGTTTTAAATTCTATCCTATTTCCGCTATAGGTTTTCAGCGGAAGTTTTCTTTTAAAACACTAATATTTTTTATTAAATTTAAATATTCTGTTTTACAATCATTAATGATTTTATCAAAAGAAAAACCTGATATTGTAATCGGTTTTGGCGGTTATATATCATTCCCTGTAATATTAGCGGCATGGTTAAAAAGAATTCCTTCAATAATACACGAACAAAATTTCACCCCTGGGCTTGCAAACAAGATCTCAGCAAAATTTGCAAATAAAATTTGCGTTGGTTTTAAAGAATCGGAAAATCAATTTTCTATTGATAAAGTTGTTTTTTCAGGAAATCCTGTAAGAGAAAATATTTTAAATATTAAAAAAGAAGATTCAAATTATAATTCTTTGCCTTTAACTTGCTTTATATTCGGCGGCAGCCAGGGTTCACATGGCATAAACACAGCAATAATAAATTTACTGGACAAGTTTTTAACAATAAAGGATAAAATAAATTTTATTCATATAGCGGGTGAAAATGATTTTGATATTGTTAAAAAAGCATATATGGATAAAAATTTACAGGCAGATGTGTATAAATATTTGTTTTGCATAGAAAGAGCATATCAAAAAGCATCAATTGCGGTATGCCGCTCAGGAGCTATGACTATTACTGAACTAATTGCACTAAAAATACCTGCCATTTTAATACCATATCCATATTCAACTGAAAATCATCAGAAAGCAAATGCAGAATTGCTTACAAAAGATGGATGTGCTGTTCTTGTTGAAGAGAAAAACATAGACAAACTTGCCGAAGAAATTCTAAATTTAGTTAACCATCCGGAAACGCTCGCCAAAATGTCAGAGTCGTACAATAAATTAGACGTAGGCAATCCTGTTCCGACCTTTACAAAATTAGTGGAAGATTTAATAGCTTAGTGTTTAACCCCGTTAGAGATGCGTTTGTACGCTGAATCTGCTAGAAAGAGATATATCTAAATACGCAAAGATTTTATCTACAATACACGGAAGCATTTTTCAAACGCTTCCTATCTCGTACGGGGTTGAATTTTTGTCTCAAATATGTTAGAATCTTATACTAATGATTACAATGATTGAGAACACAGATTACACAGATTAAGACTCGTCTTTAATCTCTGTAATCGTCTTTTAAAATCTGTGTAATCAAGAGCGATGATACTTTTTTTGAGCTCTCTACAGATGAAGAATCTAAAAAATTATATTATTAGAAAAGCTGAAAAAGCCAAAAGTGCTTCTAAAAAACTCGCACTTATTTCTACAAATACTAAAAATAAAGCACTTTCAAAAATAGCTGAATTAATTGATAGAAAGTCAGAAATTATTATTTCGGAGAATAGTAAGGATATAAAATCCGCTGAAAAGAATAAACTATCTTCTGCTTTAATTGACCGTCTTAAATTAAATGAAAAACGTATTCATTCAATGGCTGACGGATTAAGACAAATCATTGAATTACCGGATCCTGTTGGAAAAGTCTTGGAAAAAACAATAAGACCAAACGGACTTAAAATAGAAAAAATTCGTGTTCCGATAGGAGTTATCGGTATAATTTATGAATCACGTCCAAATGTAACTGTGGATTCTGTAGGACTGTGTTTGAAATCCGGAAATTGCACGGTTTTACGCGGAGGAAGTGAGGCAATAAATTCTAATAGAATCTTATCAGATATAATCTGTGAAGCTATTGTTTCCTCAGGCATTCCTGCCGGTAGCGTTGAATTTATAGATAATACTGACAGAAAAATAATTTCTGAAATGATAAAGCTTTCACAGTATATTGATTGTATAATTCCCCGTGGCGGAGAGGGATTAATAAATTATATAAGAGAGAATTCATCCATTCCAGTAATATCACATGGAAAGGGAGTATGTCATACATATATTGATAAAGATGCTTCTTTGGAAAAGGCAATAGCAATTTCGTTTAACGCTAAAGTCCAGCGGCCGGGTGTTTGTAATGCTATGGAAACGCTTCTTGTCCATAAAGATATAGCAAAGAGGTTTTTACCGTTGATGATAAAAAAATACAAGGATGCAGGGGTTGAAATTCGCGGAGACAAGAATACTAAACAAATAGTTAAAGATATAAAATCAGCTAAAGAAAGCGACTGGTACGAAGAATATCTTGACCTGATATTATCAGTAAAAGTAGTTTCCTCACTTGATAAAGCTGTTTTTCATATAGAAAAATATGGTTCTCATCATTCTGATGCGATTATCACAGAAAATAGTAGAACAGCAGAACAATTCTTAAAAGAAGTTGATTCTGCATCAGTATATTGGAATGCTTCAACAAGGTTTACTGATGGTGCAGAATTTGGCTTAGGTGCTGAGATAGGGATTTCAACCCAAAAAATTCATGCACGTGGTCCTATGGGTTTAAATGAACTTACATCATACAAATTTGTTGTAAGAGGAAATGGACAAGTAAGAAAATAAACACCAGTAACGGGTAATGAGTAATGAGTAAGCGGTAAAGTAATAGGGTTTTTGAAGTCATACTGAGCAAAGCGAAGTATCTAGCTTCCTATCTCTAACGGGATAAAAAAAACAGTAGCGGGTAGAGTTGAACTCAATGAAAAGAATTGGGCTTTTTGGCGGGAGTTTTGACCCTATTCATAACGGACATATTAAACTTGCTGAAAAAGCATTAAAACAACTAAAACTTGACGTTGTTTATTTTGTACCGGCGTATTTACCACCTCATAAATCCAGGAAATTAACCGATATTTTATATAGGAAGAAAATGTTAAAAATAGCATTAGCTGAATTTAAGAATGCTGTAATTTCAGATTTTGAAATAAAAAGGGAGACAAAAACTTATACTTACCAGCTTGTCGAGTATTTTCATAAGAAATATACAGATGCAGAGTTGTATTTGATAATTGGTTCTGATTCTGCGATTGACTTTAATAATTGGAAAAATTCAAAAAAAATTACTATGTTAAGCAAGGTTGTTTTTGGTGAAAGAGAAAAATATAATTTTAATGCAAATAAAAGTTTTACTGAGCTAACAGGAAAAATACCGAATATTTCGTCTACAGATATAAGAAACAGGGTAAAACAGGGAAATTCAATTGAGAGTCTTGTTCCGCCGGAAATTGAATGTTATATAATAAAACATGGTCTCTATAAATAATATCAAAAAGTATCTAAAAGAAAAATTATCAAAGGATAGATATATTCATACTTTAAATATGTCAGAACTTGCAACAAAAATAGCAATATATCATAAAATAAAAGCTATAGCAAAAATAAGAATAGCATCTTTATTACACGATTGTGAGAAAAACTCAAAAAATGGAAACAATCATTCATTTTTGTCTTCAAAAATGGCTAAACATAAATTTTGCATCACAGACAGGAAAATATTAGATGCAATAAAATATCATACTTTTGGGCATAGAAACATGGATATTATTTCCAAGATTATTTATATTTCTGATATGTCAGAGCAATCAAGAAAATTTAAGGAAGCAGAGCAAATAAGGAAACTTGCTTTTAAGAATTTAGACGAGGCGATGCTTTTAGCGATATCGACAAAACTTAAATATGTGATTCAAGATAGAAAACCTGTATCGCTGGAAGGGGTAATATTGTATAACAAACTTATAAAAACAGTAACGGGTAATAGTAACGGGTAACGGGTAACGATGAAAAAGTATGTAATTATATTTGGAATATTATTCATTGCAACTGTAGTTCTTTCATTTGTAAATAAACTTACATATAATATAATTTCAGGCAGGCGGGTCAATGGCATTATTATAGGTACAGATGCGGTAGAAAGTGCGGTGCACTCTGATACTATAATTTTTCTGTCATATAATCCTAAAACAAGATTTTTGGACATTATTTCTATTCCGCGAGATACTAAGATATCGGTAGAAGGAGTCGCAATAAGAAAAATTAACCAGCTTTATGCTTATACTCACACAAAAACAAAAAGTCACAAAGCGGCTGCAGATAGCGTCAGAAACGAATTGCAAGATATACTGGGACTGGACATACCCTATTACGCCCAGGTTGACTATGACGGCTTTAGGAATTTTATAGATATATTAGGCGGTGTAAGGGTAAGAATTGACCAGCAAATGGATTATGATGATAGCTGGGGCAATTTGCACATACATTTTTCTACAGGTGTATATCAGTTAAACGGGCAAAAAGCATTGGAATATGTAAGGTACAGAACCGGTGACCGCGCTGATTTAGACAGGGTTTTAAGACAGCAAAGTTTCATGCGGGAAGTAGTTAATAGGTTAAAAGAGCCAAATGTAATTATTGGATTTCCTAAAATTATTAGAATACTCTACAATAATATTCATACAAATGTTTCCGTCTGGGACATGCTGACAATAATTTATGAATTAAAAAACTTTAATCTTTCTAACATAAGATTGCAATCGATTGCAGGTTCACCGTCTCGTGGTATATGGATTCCTGATTTTAAAGCGATACAGAAAACTGTAGAACTTGTTCTGAACGGACACGTAAATGACCTGGAAAAATTTCCGACATATTCAAATATTGTAGTTGAAATATTTAATGCATCCGGACAACCAAGCCTGGCCGGTAAGATACGGAGAATCCTAATAAAGAAGAATATTGATGTAATTAAAATAGGTACCTATGATAAAAATTCAAAATATGAAAAAACATTAGTGATAGATAGAATGGGACAACTTGATAAAGCTCGCCAAATAGCAGATGATATAGGCGCAAAAGAGATAATAACAAAAATAGATGAATCAAGAGGTGTAGATGTTTCAATAATTTTGGGACGTGACTGGCAAGGATTGAATGAGGTAAAGTAATTACCAATCTTGATTGGCTATGTTGGTTTGTAGTTGCCGACCTTGGTCGGCGGTGTATAATAAAGACGCCAAGCGAGCTTGGCAACTACACAAGTTAAGCAATTACAAAAATAATGATTTTTTAATGGGGGAAAATGATAGATTTTAGAAAGCTAGCAAAAGAATCAGCAGAAATAATTAAAGAGAAAAAAGGCAAAAATATTCTTATACTTGATGTAAGAAAAATTTCGGATTTTACCGACTATCTTGTAATAGCAAGCGGAACATCGGATACACATATAAAAACTTTATTGAATGAAATAGATCAAAGATTACCGGTAAATTCATATAAGAAAGAAATAAAGAGTAAATCAAACTGGGTTGTTCTAGATTACGGCGGATTTGTAGTTCATATATTCCATGAGGTAGCTAGAAAATATTTCAATTTAGAAAGCAATTGGGCAAAAGCTAAAGAAGTAAAAATCAAAAAACGAGCAACTAAAAGAAAGTAACGAGTAACGGGTAATGGGTAACGAATAATCCCGATGAATCTGGGACAGGCTGAGTAAAGGGCAAATTCCGACTACTGTATCCTGTATACTGTGTGCTGAGTACTGAATTTAATATGTTAAAAGAAATTAGAGAAATAATTGATAAATCATTAGCTGATTTAAATATTGAAAGCAATTTTCAATATGCACTGGAAATGCCGCCGGCATGTATAGATGCGGATTTATCTACAAATATTGCTTTGCTAATTTCTAAAAAAATAAAGAAAAATCCTAAAGAAATTGCCCTCATTATTATTGAAAAAATTAAACAAAATAGTGTTATTTCGGATGCTATATTCTTATCGGGTTTTATCAATATTAAATTGTCTTTCGATTATATATTTGAAAATTTAGAAAAAGAGGTTTTACACACCGGCTTAAAAACGCAAGACACAGAAAATGCTTATAAAAACAAGAAAATCCTTGTTGAATTTGTTTCTGCTAATCCAACCGGACCATTACATATAGGCCACGGACGCGGTGCTGCATACGGAGATTCTCTTGCAAGGGTTTTTGAGTATTTGGGCGCTAATGTTGAAAGAGAATATTATGTGAATGACGTCGGAAACCAGATGGACGTTCTTGCACAATCGGTTTTATCATATATAAATAATAAACCTTTGCCTGAAAATGGATACAAAGGCAAATATTTAGAAGAGATAGCGAAGGAGATACAGGATACAGGATACAGGATACAGGATACAGAAGTTAAGGCGTATACAATAAATAAGATTCTTGAGTGGATAAAAAATGATTTAGAAAAATTTGGTATTTGGTTTAAAAACTGGTTTAGGGAATCTTCTCTTTATGAAAAAAATGAAGTAGATAAAATAATTGAAGAATTGCTGGAAAAAGGATTTGCTTACAAAAAAGACGGAGCAATTTGGTTTAAATCAACCGAATTTTCAGATGATAAAGACAGGGTCATAGTCCGTGAAGACGGCAGGAAAACATATCTTGCTTCCGATATAGCATATCACTATAATAAATTTCAGAGAAATTTTGATGAATATATAGATATTTGGGGTGCAGACCATCACGGCTATGTCGACAGAATGAAAGGTGCTGTTAAAGCGACAGGCAGTGATGAGACAAAATTAAAAATAATTTTATATCAGCTTGTGAACATTATTAAAGGCGGCCAGAAAGTAACCATGTCAACCAGAGCCGGCGAGTTCGTTACTCTAAAAGAAGTTTTGGACGAGGTCGGTGTTGATGCATCAAGATTTTTCCTCTTAATGAGAAATTCAGAAAGCCATCTTGATTTTGATTTGGATTTAGCTATAAAACAAACACCGGAAAATCCCGTTTATTACATTCAATATGCACACGCAAGAATAAGTTCAATTTTTAAGGAAGCGGAGAAAAGGATTACAGATTACAGATTATCCGCCACTTCCGCCACGGAAACTTTCTTGCCCACCAACGGTTCAGTGGTGGGGGCGGACAAGAAGTCGTTGGCGGACAAGCAGGATACAGGATACAGATTACTTAATTTGAAAGAAGAAAGGGAACTGATTAGAAAAGTTTTATATTTTGAGGACTTAGTAAAAATTGCTGCAAGGGATTATGCACCAAATTATATGACAAAATATTTACAGGACATTGCATCTGACTTTCATTCTTACTATAATAAAAATAGAATTGTAACCGATAATCCTGATTTGACACTTGCAAGATTGCAAATGTGTCAAGCAATAAAAAATATTATTTATAAGGGTTTATATTTATTAGGTGTATCAGCACCGGAAAAAATGTAATAAAAAAAGTAACGAGTAACGAGTAATGGGTAACGAGTAATGGATATAGGAGTAGAATATTTGAAGTCATGCTGAGAGAAGCGCCTGCCCGCCTACGGTTAAGTGGCGGGAAGCATCTTGTTTTAAAATATTTTAAATCGAGATCCTTCACTCCGTTCAGGATGACGTCAACGAAAGGAGGCATTATGAAAGGGGATTTTGTAAGAAGTAGATGTTTCGGTAAATTGTTGTTATTATCAGTTCTAAGTTTTAGTTTTTTAGTTACCTGTCTTTTTGCTGCTGAGGAATTGATGTTACAGCAGCGCATAAAAGGCCTAAAAGATAAAAAGGAAAAGATTCGTATTGAATCAGCAAGAGGACTAGGTGATATAGCATCTCCCGAAGTTGTTGCTCCGTTAACAGATGCATTAAGCGATAAAAGCGAAGATGTTCGCTTAGAAGCAGTTGCGGCACTTGCAAAAGTTCAGGACGAATCAGTAATTAGTGCACTTTCAGTAGCAATAAGGGACAAAAAAGAAGAAGTCAGATTAGCAACAATCGATGCATTAAGTAAAGTTGGTTTTAAATCGGCAATTGGTCCGCTTATTGAAGCAACCAAAGATAAGAGCAATGATGTAAAAAAATCAGCAATAAATCTATTAGGTGCTATCGGCGATTCCACAGTGATACCATCATTAGCACCCTGTTTGAGTGACAGCAATATAAGCATACAAATAGCAACCGTTTACGCTATCGGCAGTATCGGCGGTATTGATGCAATAAGGGCGCTTTCGTTATCTGTTAACAATAAAAGCAACGAAGTAAGCATTGCTACAATAAAGGTTCTTGGTGCATTGGGAGATAAGAATGCAACACCTTTATTGACATCGGTTTTAAAACAAAAAAGAGATCCTATAATTTACGATGCAACAATAGATGCTCTTGTTTTACTCGGCGACAAGACGGTTATTCCGGGATTAGTGCACTTTCTTGATAAAGCAGATGATAAACAAAAGGAAAAATGTCAAAATGCAATTATAAGTATTTTGGATAAAAATAAAGTCGCTTCTTCGAAAAAGGAATCGCTAAAGCTTAAAGAAGCAGAAACGCCTCAACCAAAACAGGAAAGCCAACCTGTTAAGACAACGGAACCTGCACAACAGCCACAGGTAAATTCACAGCAGGAAAGATTGAAAACAATGGGCGACCATTACACTGCAGGTGTTAATTTGTTCCAAAAAAGAGAATATGAAAAAGCGATTTCCGAATGGCAGGAAGTATTAAAGATAGATCCAAACCATAAACAATCCAAAGAAATGATTGAAAAGGCAAAGAAACAATTAAAATAGATATTTTTTTTAATTTTAATAAAATATTTA
>MGVS01000077.1:29896-48008 GCA_001800605.1 Elusimicrobia bacterium RIFOXYD2_FULL_34_15 | reverse complement strand
TGCGATATTAACAAGACAGAATAAATTATGGGAGGGTAAGCCCTTAATTAAAAATTTTTCTAAACTTACACAAAATACTTGACATCACCCAAAAGAATCCTATGCTTGAAAAAATAATCTAAATTGCTATAATACTTTTATAATGAAAAATAGCCTGTTGGATTATTCGGGTGCCATACATGTTCATACATTTTACTCGTTTGACGGAGTAAAAAAGATAGACGATATTGTCCAATCCGCCAAAAAATGCGGGCTGGATTATATTATCACAAATGACCATTTTTCTATAGAAGCCAAAAAATATGAAGGATGGCATAAAGACGTTCTTCTAATAGCCGGCGAAGAAATCTCACCGAGATATAACCACTATCTTGCTTTCAATATAAAAGAGACAATTGCAGTTGACAGGGATTATAATAATCCGCAAACTTATATTGATGAAGTAAATAATCAAGGCGGATTTGGTTTTATCGCACATCCCGACCATGCAGGAAATAAAAAATTTGAAGTTAAAGATTACAGATGGGCTGACTGGAATGTAAAGGGATATTCTGGCTTTTGTATTTGGGATTTGCAGAATGACTGGCAGATAACATTGACAAGTTATTTGAAAGCATTTCTAAGCTATTTATTTCCTGCACGGTATTTAAGGGGTCCTAAGAAAAAAACGCTGAAAAGATGGGACGAATTAAATCAAAACCAAACGGATAAAAAATATGCAATTGGAGAAGTTGATAATCATGAAAATATGAGGAAATACTTTGGATTGAAATTTTATATATTTCCTTTTGATTTTGCATTCAGGACGATAAGGACTCATATACTATTAAAAGAACCGTTCTCGAAAAATAATTCGGACATAGCAAAAGTTTATGACGCGATTAAAAACGGAAGTTCATATATATCAAACGATTATTATTGCAATGCAAAAGGTTTTGAATTTTATAACGAAAATAATAAAATTAAAGTAAAAACACCGGTTAAATCAGTCATAAGAATTATTAAAAACGGTGAAAAGATTAGCGAAGCTTACTCCGATAATGTTAATATAGATGTGTCAGGTAAAGGGTGTTACCGATGCGAATGTTACCTGAAAAAACATGGTCTAAGACCATGGATATTTTCAAACCCTATCTTTATTTAAATAGAAATCGGAAATAAGGAACAATAGGAGAACAAGTGAGAAAAATATTTAGTATTTGTATTATAATGGTTTTGTCAGGTTCTTTTGCTTTTTCCGGAGGGCTTTTTGTTACACCCGGAACAAGAGCGGGTGCTATGGGTGGCGCATACACAGGTATTGCCGATGATGCTACCGCAATATATTGGAATCCGGCAGGTTTAGTCCAGATAAACGGTTCCGGTGTAGAATTGGATATTATTTATGTTAAGAGGAATGCAACTAGCAATACTTCGTTGATGAACGTAAATACTCCGGATGAAAAAGACGGTGATTTTCCGTTACCTAAAGTATATCCTACAGAACCCAATGAATATAATAGTAAGAAATTTACAACCAACTCTTTTTTACCTTTTATAGCAGGTTATTCCAAAATAAATGATATTTCATTAGCCGGAGGGTTTTATGCAATCGGAGGCGGAGGCGGAAACTGGAATGATACTGTTAAAGGCGGTGTAGATGATGTTTCAGTTTCTGTTGACGGAGCTCTCGGTTTTATAATCGGCAATATTTCTGCGGCAAAAAAAATAGTTTCAAAAGTTTATGTCGGAATTGGGTTGAATTATATATATTCAATAGACAACACCGAAGTAGAGAAACAATATACAAGGGCAACCGGTTCTTCAATGCCAAGTGATTACAGCGTGGCAATTGAAAAAAGCGGAACAGGCAACGGGATTCAAATGGTACTCGGAACAATGTATATACCTATAGACAAATTAAGAATGGGGTTCGTTTATAAAAACGGAACAACGGTAAATATATCAGGAAAATCGGAATATACTTTAACCGGATTGGCATCCCTGGGTTTACCCGACGTAAATAATGAAACTAACTATTCACAGAATTACGCTTATCCCGCAACTTATAGTTTTGGTGCTTCATATGATCCTATAAATCCTTTGACAATTGCTTTCAGTATAATTGTAAATAAATATTCAGTGTTAAAAAACGATGTGGATTATAAAAACGAAACAGTTTTTAAGGATGTAAATACTTCTCTGAACTATAGCGATACCACGCAAGTTATGATTGGTGGCGAATACCGTATGGCTAAAATATCATTAAGGGGCGGATTCCAAATCGACCCCGGCCCTGCTCCTAGTGATAAGAGGACACTTCTTGATACCAAAATGTACTCACATAAAGTAATATACTTGGGTTTTGGGTATAAATTAAAAATGTTGAGAACGGATTTCAGTTATGGTTATAGCATGTCTAATAAACCAAATAAAAATGAAAGAGAATATAAATATTCCGGTGGCGGCTATCGATTGACAGTAGGTTATGAGTATTAAGAGAACCGTTCTCAAAAAATAATTTAGATATTGAAAACATTTTAAATATTTAAAGAAACAGCTGCTTGACACTTGTCACTTGCTATTGTTTTTAATGAGGTTAATTATGGTTAATAAAAAAATCAGATGCCGGAAACTTTTTATAATCATAAAAAGTTTTCTATCCGTTATTTTATATTTTTTAATTACCGTTATATGTAATGCACAAAACTGTTCTTCAGTTGTTGGAGGTTACGGGCACACGTTAGCTATAAAGGCAGACGGCACGCTATGGGCATGGGGACGTAACGCCGATGGACAGTCAGGGTTTGGAAATAATATAAGCAAACATAGTCCGACACAGGTAGGAACTGCGGCCAATTGGTCGTCTGTTTCCTGCGGTCCGTATTTTACGTTAGCTATAAAGGCAGACGGCACGCTTTGGGCATGGGGAGATAACAGTAACGGTCAATTAGGGCTTGGACATTATATAACCAGATATGCACCGACACAAGTAGGAACTGAAACAAACTGGTCTTCTGTTTCATGCGGTTTCGGGCATACGGCAGCGATAAAGACAGACGGGACGCTATGGGCATGGGGGCTTAACGACTGCGGTGAATTAGGCCAAGGCAATACAACGCAAATCAATGTTCCTGTACAGGTGGAAACCGCAACCAACTGGTCTTCTGTTTCCTGTAGTTACGAATATACATTTGCAATTAAAACGGACGGGACGCTATGGGCATGGGGATTTAACGGGGAAGGTGAACTGGGAATTGGAGATAGCACCGGCGATAATATAAGTAAATATTCACCGATACAGGTAGGAACTGCGACAAAATGGTCTTCCGTTTCCGGAGGCAGGTATAGCCATGCGGTAGCGATAAAAACAGACGGTACGCTCTGGGCTTGCGGATTAAACGGTTATGGTGAATTAGGTTTTGGTAACACAACACAAATGAGCACAATGACACAAGTAGGAACTGAAACCACATGGGCTTCTGTTTCCGGCGGTTATGGGCATACATTAGCAGTCAAGACAGACGGCACGCTTTGGACATGGGGATTAAACAGCAGCGGCCAATTGGGGCTTAATGATTTAACAGATAGATGGACGCCGACACAAGCAGGAACCGCAACAAACTGGTCTTCTGTTTCCGGTTGCATGAATTATTCGGCAGCGATAAAGACAGACGGTACATTATGGGTTTGGGGTTTAAACACCTATTATCAATTAGGCCTGGATAATACAACACAAATGAATATACCGACACGGGGTAACATCCCGGTAATAGTTGTATTATCTTCTCCCACAATAACATCAGTTACTCCGGCATACGGGATAAATACGGGAACTATTACTATCTCAAATTTAGCAGGCACTAATTTTAGCAGCGGATGCCGCTTAAAATTAAGCAAAGCCGGTCAGTCGGATATCGCCGCAACTAATATTGTCGTTGTAAGTTCCACCCAAGTTACCTGCATATTTGACTTAACGAATAAAACAACAGGTTTTTGGGATATTGTTGTAACAACAAATTCATTAAGCGGGACACTTACAAATGGTTTTGAAATAAGACCGCTCACATCAATTTCTCAAATTGTTGACTCGGCAACAGAAGCAGAAATTACATTAAAAAATGATGCGCTGGATGTAAAAGTGGCCATACTTGTAAATACTTTTAGCTCGACAGCCAGCGTAACAGTAGAAGACGCTATTGCTCCGGTTGCCGACCGTACATCAATAAAAATTACAAATATTGCAATTCAAATAACCAATGACATGGATTATCAGCCGGTAAAAAACATAACAATCACAATAAATTATAAAGACAGTGATGTTTTCGGGTTTGACGAATCAAAACTTGTAATCGGCAGGTATGACAGCCTAAATGATAGATGGGTGCCATTACCATCCACGGCGTATCCGGACATTAACAAAGTTGTAGGTATAACAAATCATTTATCAACATTTGCATTAATGCAGCTTACCTCTTCCGGAAATCTTAAAACCGTTTATGTATATCCAAATCCGTATAAACCGGATACCGCTAAATACGGGGGACCGGGAATTATTTTTTCGGAACTTACTCCAAGAGCAAACATTAAAATATTTACCATTTCCGGAGAGCTGGTAACCGAGTTTGATGAAACCGATGGTGACGGCAGGTATCTCTGGGATGCGAGAAATAAAAACGGGGAAAGAGTAGCCAGCGGCGCATATATATACTTTATAACGAATCCCGATGATAGTTCGCAAAAAGTAAAAGGCAAGCTGGCCATAGTTAGGTGACAGTCTCATCGTCATCGCGAGGTCGCAGCAGCGACCGCGGCGATCTCAATATTAATTTAAATAGTTCATAGTTAAAAGTCCATATCTTTAATCCGCCAGTCGGAGAATTAGTCTTTTATGAGAGAAACAATTATAAGGCCTCCGGCTGAAGCAGATAGTATCTTATTGCATGTAACAACCGGATGCTCGGCCAATCACTGTAGTTTTTGCGGCGCATACCGGAAAACACCTTTCAGTATTTTGGAATATAAAGAAATAGAATCTGACATAGAAGAATACAGCAAACGATATCCATATACCAGTCGCGTGTTTCTTTTAGACGGTGACGCGCTGGCTACATCAAACGAGAAACTCCTGCCTGTATTAAAAAAACTTAATAACTCGTTCCCGGCACTTTCGCGAATTTCCAGTTATGCCAATGGTTATAACATAACCAAAAGAAGCGATACCGAATTAAAAGAACTTTCTGATAATAAATTAACCTTAATATATATGGGACTTGAAAGCGGTAATCAGGATATCTTAAATATGTGCCAGAAAGCTTCAAGTGCAGATGAAATGGTAGAAGCGGTAAACAGAGCGGCTGAATCTGGAATAAAATCTTCTGTTATCGTTCTGCTCGGGCTGGGCGGTAAAAAATATTCGGAAGCACACGTATCCGGTACAATAAAAGCACTTAATAAAATGCAGCCAAGGTATCTTTCGTTTCTATCGCTCATACTTATTCCTGGAACACCGTTATATAAAGAAGCTGAAAAAGGTAATTTCGAGGAATTAACCCCGGTAGAATTATTAAAAGAAATGTATAATATTATAGAAGGGCTGGAATTAAATAAAACAATATTCCGCAGTAACCACGCTTCCAATTACCTGTCTCTTGAAGGCCGCTTTCCTAAAGATAAACAAAAATTATTAAATATGCTTAAACCAGCCATCGAAGGAAAAAAGAAACTAAAACCTGAATGGTTAAGAGGTTTATAGTCTGTCGATAACGGGATAATTATCCCGTTATCGTTTGTTTATTTAATTGAAATATGGTATAATATTAATATGGTAAAAAATGGAAAATTACTGGAAAAATTTGAGAATAATTATATAAAAAAAAATAAAATTTCATATAAAAAAGCGTTGAAAATATTTGAATCGCTTTGGAAAGAAGCGGTATTGTTAAAAGTCCTTCCTTCAAAAAACTCTGCTGAGAATTTCAAATCAAAAATAAGAATAGCAAAAGCAATCAATTCAGGAATATGATATTTGAAGAAATCATAGTAAAAATTGCAAAAGAGTTTGATAAGAAAAAAATCCCTTACATGATAGTCGGCGGCCAGGCGGTTTTATTATACGGAGAACCTAGGTTAACCGAAGATATTGATATAACATTGGGTGTTGATATAGATTTTTTAGATGAAATAAAAAAGGTATGTAAAAAATGCGGACTATTAATGATTAAGGGTATAACCGATGATTTTACAAAAAAAACAAATGTATTGCCTTGTGTAGAAAAATCAAACAGGATAAAAGTTGATTTTATTTTTTCATATTCTGATTATGAAAAACAAGCAATGAATAAGGCAAGAAGGGTTAAAATTGCGAATACTTTTGTGAAATTTGCTTCGCCGGAAGATGTTATAATACATAAAATTGTTGCGGGCAGACCCCGTGATATGGAAGATATTAAAAATATTTTATTGAAACAAAATAGGAAGATAGACAAGGATTATATTGTTAAATGGTTGGATGAATTCTCAAAACTGGAAAACTATAAAAATATCAAATCTGAATTCCAAAAAATACTAAAAAGCTGTTTAAATACTTAAGTTAACTAACCTACCTATTGTAGCTGCAGAGTGATAGCTCTGCTTTTTTTATTGCTCAGCCCAGCCCAAACCCGCATTGGGCTTTGGCGGGGTGTAAAATGTTGGGTCCTTCGACTCCCTTCGACTTGGTTCGACTCCTTACAGTCACTCAGCACAAGACGCTCAGTACGGGTCGTTCAGGATTGTTTTTTGCATCCGAAGCTCGGACCTACTGGACCGAGCAAGAACACAACCCCGCATAGCGGGGTAAACCAATTAAAAATCCAGTTGGGGACATAATGATGAGATCCTTCGACTCCCTGCGGTCGCTCAGGATCATGTGCTCGTTCGTTCCAGTGGGTACGAACTCTGCGCATAAAAAACAACTTGACCCGCCTTGTGGGGATAGGCGAGGTCTAAAACAAAAACCTTGACATAATAGCACAAATGTGCTATAAATATTGGCGGAGGCAAAATAATGAAAAATATATCAAAATCGCAGAGCAAAGTCCTGAATTGCATAACCGACTGGGTTAAAGCCCACGATTATCCGCCGACATTGCGTGAACTAAGCAAATTAACCGGATTTAAATCTACCTGGACAATACGGTACCATCTAAACAATCTGCAGGAAGCGGGTTACATTAAACTAAAGAAAGGGTTCTCCCGCGGAATAATTTTAATGAAAAATGTTTTTGGCATACCTGTATTAGGCAGTATAAGTGCGGGCAAACCGGTTGACGCAATTGAAAACATAGACGGCCAGATTGACCTATCAAATATGTTTAAAGACCAAAAGGATATGTTTGCACTTAAAGTAAAAGGCGACAGTATGCAGGATGCTGGAATATTTGAAGGGGATATTGCATTTGTAAAAAAACAACTAACTGCGCAGGACGGTGAAATAGTAGTTGCACTTTTAGACAGTGAAGCGGTCGTAAAAAAATATTATCTAACAAAATCAGGAATAAAACTTGTTCCCGCAAACCAGAAATACCAGCCTATAATTTCAAAAAATGCGCAAATTATAGGTAAGGTAGTAGGCATAATAAGAAAATACTCAGGTAGAAATATATGATAACAGAAATCAATGAAAAAATAAAAGTAGGCGCTGTCTTTGACGGCAATAATATAAAACCCAAGTGGTTTATCTGGAAAAACAATAAATACGAAATCAACGAAACAACATATACATGGCAAACCAAACAAGGCGAAATCCCGATGCTGCATTTTTCAGTTACAAACGGAGCAACATTGTTTGAGCTAAGCCTAAACCAAAAAACACTTGCATGGATGCTTGAAAAAGTAAGCACGGAATAACCGGGCCAGTCCTTTATTTAAAAAAGTGAAAGGTGGGACATTGTGGACAGAAAAATACTTCATATTGACATGAATTCGTATTTTGCATCTGTAGAACAAATGTGCAATCCTGCACTTCGGGGCAAGCCTGTTGCTGTATGCGGCGAAGGGCGGACAATAGTTGTAACCGCATCTTACGAAGCGCGGAAATTCGGAGTAAAAACCGGCGTAACAATACCGGAAGCCAAACGGCTTTGTCCTCAACTTATATTAGTATTCGGCAATCTGGATAAATATATAGACACCTCTTTTAAAATACATAAAATTTTGCTTGAATTCACCGACCTTGTAGAAGTCTACTCAGTAGACGAATGTTTCTTAGACATAACAAGCATAAAAAATGCTTCCCAAAACAGCATTGATATGGCAAAAAAAATAAAAATGCATATAAAAAATGAACTTGGTCTCACTTGCTCAATAGGCGTATCATACAACAAACTACTTGCAAAACTTGCAAGCGACATGCAGAAACCGGACGGCCTGGTAGAAATAAGCCGTGAAAATTTTTCAAAAATTTTTGAAACATTGCCCATAGAAGAACTGTGCGGCATAGGCAGAAAAATGAAAGACAACCTGAATCAGCTTGGCATAAAAACGGCAAAACAGCTTGGTGACGCATCCATCAGCATGCTGACATCTCATTTCGGATTTATAGGATACCTGCTGAAACATATGGGACAGGGCATTGACGACACACGCGTTAAAAATTATTCGGAAATGGAACCTGTAAAATCCGTCGGCCACAGCCACACATTTCCAAAAGACACTTTTGACTTAAAAATAATTAAATCTTATATGCTAATGTTATCGGAAAAAGTGGGCGAGCGGCTAAGAAAATATAAACTTATAGGCAGGACGGTTTCTCTGATGGTCCGGTACTCCGATTTCGACACATTTGTAAGACAGTACAGCTTACAAAGCCATATAAACTCAGGTATAGAAATCTATGAAACCGCCTTGCAGGTATTTGAAAAAATACTTCCTCTAAAAAAAGCTGTCCGTCTGCTTGGCGTAAGCATATCAAACCTGGCACCCAATAAAGACCAGCAGTTTTTATTAGACAACTTGCAGAAACAACAGAAACTTGTTGCAGCGGTCGATGAAATAAACTCGAAATACGGCGAATTCACTGTAAAACCGTCATCATTGCTCATCTCGGACAAATTTGGTATACTTGAACGGTGCGGACTAATTGGAAAATACTGGCTGAAGAAAAGTTGAAGCTCCATGGTTTATATATAGGGAATTACTGTATATGATTAGGAGCTGAAATCCCTGCCTACCGGCAGGCAGGCGCGAAGCAATCCTGATGTTTTTATCGGGATGCGAAGGCTGGATAGAAGGCTGGATATATGATAAAAATAGGAACATCAGGTTTTTCTTTTCCGGATTGGAGAGGTGTAATCTACCCGAAAACATTACAACCCAAGGATATTCTGTTATATTATCAGGAAGACCTTGGATTTGACTGTGTCGAAATAAATGCCACTTATTACACATTATTATCTGACAAATCCTTTGTCGGTATGGAGAAAAAAACAAATCCTGGGTTTGAATTTGTCGTAAAGGGTTATAAAGGATTTACACACGATCCGTTTGATACCCGTCTTGCAGAAAAGAAACCAAATATGGAAAAAGCTCTTGAAGACATGGAGAAATTTAACTATTCAGTGCAACCGCTCAAAGAAAAAAATAAATTAGGCGCAATTCTTTTGCAATTTCCTGTATTCTTTTACCCTACAGATGAAAACAAGGAATACATAACAATCTGTAAAGACAAATTCCAAAATATACCGCTAATAATAGAATTCCGTAATCACGACTGGGCAAAAACCGAGATATTTGACTTTCTAAAACAAAACAATCTTGGGTTCTGTATTGTTGATGAACCTAAGCTTCCGAGATTAATGCCGTTTATAAATGAAGTTACATCGGATACCGGATACTTCCGCCTGCATGGCCGTAATCCGAATTGGTTCAATGTTTCAATCCAGGAAAGATATGACTATCTATATTCGGACAAAGAACTAAAATCATTCATTCCTGAAATCGAGAAAATGACTAAAAAAACAAAAAAAACTTACGCAATGTTTAACAATTGCCATGCCGGTTCCGCCGCAAGAAATGCGCTCTCACTAAAGAAACTTTTAAATATTAAGTCGGTAAAACGCACATTGTTTTAAAATTGTGTGAATGTAAGGATGTTAGCATCAATATGATTAAAATTGGTAAAAAAGAGATTATGTCAAATATAATAATGGCACCGATGTCGGGATGCACCGATCTTGCATTCAGAACAATGGTACGTAAACACGGAGCAGAACTTTGTTTTTTTGAAATGGTGGATGCGGCATCGCTGATAATGAAAAATAAAAAAACATTTCAAATGCTAAAAACAAATTCAAAAGACAAACCTATAGCTGCCCAGATAATCGGCAGTGATCCATTACAGATGTTGGATGCCGCTCATATTCTTTTGGATACTGTACCTGATATTCTTTTTCTGGATATTAACAGCGCCTGTCCTGTCAGAAAAATACTGAGGAAGAAATCAGGTGCTTACTTGATGAAATCGCCGGAGACATTGATTAAAATAGCCAAAACACTCTCCTATACCGGTAAATTGAAGTTGCCTGTAACTGTAAAGATTAGGATCGGTTATTATAAAAATGATTTGCCGTTTTTGACAGATTTAGTAAAAAGGCTTGAAGATACAGGTATATCGGCTATTTTCATACACGGCAGAACTTGCAAACAGATGTATTCCGGTGAAGTAGATTACGCAAGCATAAAAAAAGTAAAGGATACGGTATCAATACCGGTTTTCGGAAGCGGCAATATTTTTAGTCCTGAACTTGCAAAAAAAATGATTAGTGAAACCGGCTGTGACGGCATTACGGTTGCAAGAGGTGCATTAGGTACTCCATGGATATTTAGAGATATTGAAAGTTATTTGAAAACAAGGGAGTTAATAATTCACAAAGATATTATGAGCAAAAAAAGGAATACAATGAAGGAACATATAAGATATATTGAAAAGTTTAAGGGATGTTTGCCTGGGGGAGAAGGTAATATAGGTTTAATGAAAAAAGTTATGATGTGGTATATAAAAGGTTTCCCGGACGCGAAAAGTTTACGTAATAAAATCTGTAGAATAGAAAAATACGATGAATTAATGGATTTAATAGAATGATAGTGCTGTTAATCCTAACCAATCCTGTCTGAAAGACACAAAACCGATTAGAAAAAATGTTGACAACTTACCTTAAAAAGATATAATATCATACTGATAATAAATACAAGACAATTTATGAAAATAGTGGGTAAATATAAAGAACCTGAAATAACATTTCATGCAACAGCCGAAAATCTTAAAAAAGGTTGTGAGTTTAATGATTCTATAAATAAGTTTTTTAAATCAAAACTTTATATTCCTAAAGGTATTTACCACTACAAAACCCATGAAGAGGCTAATGAGCATTGGGAAAAGTATATTATTCAGGGGATTGTTGAGAAACAGAAAGAAATAAAAAACAATGGATGAATTAACATCTAGACCGGCAACAGTTGAAGATTTAAAAAAAGTAATCAAATCACTAAATGATAACAAAGTGGATTATTTACTTATCGGTGGTTATGCTATACAAGCGCATGGCTATATAAGAACGACAACAGACATAGATATTCTTGTACCGGCAGACAAAACTACGGGTGAAAAAGTTATTAAAGCATTATTGGTATTACCCGATAAACACGCAAAAAATATAGATCTATCCTGGTTTGAAGAAAAAGATACAATACGTTTAGCGGATGAAGTTGTTGTTGATATTATGTTTAATGCTTGCGGTGAAACTTATGATAGTTTGAAAAAGTATGCTGAAACAATCGAACTAGATGGAATAAATATTAGAACTGTAAATTTAGAAGGACTTTTACTAACTAAAAAGGGTTTTAGGAATAAAGATATACCCGATAGATTAGTACTTAAAAAAGCGTTAGAAGAACAACAAAAGAAGAAATAGCATATATTTGAGCAGTACCCACCCAAAGGGGCGAGGTTTGTTAGAATTTGATTTAACTAATTAATAAGTACAAATTACTAATTACTGTCTCTAATGGAGGCGTGGCCGAGTGGTTGCCCACCACTGAACCGTTGGCGGGTCTAATGGCGCTGGTCTTGCCCGCCACTGAGTCGCTGGCGGGTCCGCCAAAGCCGTAGTGGCGGAAAAACCTAAAATATAAATATGTCCTGTGTTTATATACTTAAAAGTTATAAAACAAAAAAATATTATGTTGGCTCATCAAGAGAAAATGATGCAAAAAAACGATTAGAAGCACATAATAGCGGTAAAATAAAGTCAACAAAATATGGTAAGCCTTGGAAATTAGTTAATAAAGAATTTTTCGATAGTTATACAATTGCACGAAAAAGAGAATTATTTTTAAAATCTGGTAAAGGTAGAAGTATTATTGCTATGGAGGCGTGGCCGAGTGGTTGATGGCGCTGGTCTTGAAAACCAGTATAGGCGTCAGTCTATCGAGGGTTCGAATCCTTCCGCCTCCGTACGAATACAAATTATTAAAGATAATACTGTTAGATATGTTCATTTTTAGTGACCGTGGCCGACGAAACGAAGTGGAGTCCCACTGGTTTGTTCCGATGACTATCGGAGCATCGGGGGTGGTTGCTGGTCTTGCCCGCCACTGAGTCGCTGGCGGGTCCGCCAAAGCCGTAGTGGCGGAAAAACCAGTATAGGCGTCAGTCTATCGAGGGTTCGAATCCTTCCGCCTCCGTTGATTTAAAAGCAGAGCGAGCAAACTGCTTTGAATAAATAGGTAGCTGTCCCCATTAAAGGGGAGTGGATGATTATATGAAAAAATTTAAAAAATTCTTGTTAATTTTTATCATTAGTGTTGTTGTTATTTTTATAGGGGCTATTGTTGCTCTCAGAATTGCGTTTCCTCCTGAAAAATTGAAAGGTATTTTGATAACAAAGATGTCGGAATTTCTACATCGGGAAATTGAAATTAAAAATGTTTCTATAGGGTTCAGAGGACTTGAGGTTGACGATTTGAAAGTTTCGGAGAGACCGTCATTTAAAGAGGGAACCTTTGTTGAAGCAAAACAGTTTTTGATTATGCCGGATCTATTCGCAATTTTAAGAAAACAAATTTCTATTAGCAAGATAGTTTTAAAATCACCCAAGATAAATATTGTTCGATATAAAGATAATAGTTTTAATTTCAGCGATTTGATGCCGAAAGAATCGACCGTAACCGTAAAGCAAGCAGAAAAACAGCCGGAGGGAAAATCGGCTAAAAAAGAAAGCACAGGTAAAGAAGCCGTCCCGTTTAGTTTTCTTGTTTCAAGAGTTGCTTTGTCGGATGGCGGTGTGAAGTTTGTTGATATGTCGGTTCAGGCTATGTCTGCAGAGTTAAAAAATATCGATGTGAGTTTAAGCGGGATTTCGCTGATTTCTTCTTTTTCAGTAGATGTGTCTGTTGACGCTTTATTTAAAAATATGGAAGGATCTTTGTCGTTTAGCGGTATAGTTAATTTAGCACAGCAGAGTTTGAAGATTAAGCAGGCGATTGTGAGTACCTCAGGTGCGGGTTTAAAAGTGTCCGGAGATATTTATAAATTCATGAATCCGGAAACTCTGAATTTTAATATTAATGTTAAAAATGAAAAGCTTGCTTTGGAAAAATTTGCAAAGTTAGCACCACTTCCAAAAGGGTTTTCAGTTTCCGGTGAACCTAAAATAGATGTTAATGTTTCCGGTAATATTAATAAGATACAAATTAAAGGGAGCGTTGACGCAAAGAACGTTGATACAAAGTTTGAGGATATGTTTTCAAAACCCAAAGATATGGAAACTTTATTGACCGTAGATTTGGTTTTGGATAATAACGATATTTTAAAGATTAATAATATTTCTGCAGTTTTGAATACGATTAAGACATCGGTGAGTGGTAAAGTAAGCGGAATTTCAAAGAATAAAATAGTGACTGATATGAATATAGTTTTGGAGAAGTTTGATTTGAAGCTAATCAGCCAGATTGTGCCGATGGCAAAGGATTTTGGGATTTCAGGCCTGGTTGAAGATGAAACCAGAATAGCGGGTGATTTGAAAACGATTTCAGTTACAGGGAAAGCAAAGGTTCAAAATGTCCAATCGGTACAAAAAGATATGACTGCAAAGATTACAGGCAGCGAAGTTAATTATTCGGTGAATATTGCTAATTCTAAAGAGATAAATATAACTTTTAATGTTGACGGCGATACGATAGATATTAATATGCCAGAGCCGCCTAAACAAGCATCAACACCTGTTAAGAATACGGAGAACGGTAAAAGTCAAACTGCAGTTGCCTCAGGTGCAGGAGATGCAGGTACAGGTACCGTAGGCGCAGGAACTGCAGGAACTGCAGGAACTGCAGGAGGGACTTCGGCAGTTCAGACGAAAGCGACTGCAAAATCGGGAGTTCCGAGAGATATTACGCTTAACGGTGATTTGAAGCTTAAAAAATTCATTTTTCAAAAGTTTATAATTTCAGATTGTTCCGCAAAAGTTGCTTTAGAAAATTCTATATTAAATATAAAACCGTTTGCTATGAAGATGTGTAACGGTAGTATTTCCGGAAATATTTTTGCGGATTTATCGGATTTAGACCCGGCTCGATTAAAATTCAGTTTTGCGTCTGATGTAAAGAATTACGATGTTCACGAGCTTCTTTTGGAGACAGGTAAAGATTTTAAGGCGCAGGTTTGGGGTACAGCTGAAGGTAAGGTTAAGATTTCAGGGACCGGGAGTAATATGGCCGGACTGAACGGGAATGGTTCACTTTCTATGAAGAATTTAAAAATAAATAATATGAAGATACTTGATCGGCTTGCTGCTGTTGCAGGGATGCCTCAGTTGAAAGAGACGACTTTTGTACTGGTTAACGGCGGGTTCAATATTACTAACGGAATTTTGAATCTTACGGAAACTAAGACTACAGGCGGTGATAAGTTGGACGCGTATTTGTCCGGTAGTGTAAATTTGGTTAGCTTTACGCAGGATATTAAGGGAGATGTTAAGTTTACAAGAGAATATTCCGGCGGTTCTTTAGCAAAGTACACTGCAGATAACGAAGGCAGGGTTACTGTTCCATTTTATGTTAAAGGTTCTTTTGAAGATCCGAAAGTTAATTTGGATTGGAATAAGCTGGCAAATACTGCGGCAAAGAAAGAGGCACAAAGGGTTTTGATTAAAGAAGGTGAAAAGCTTTTAAAAGGCCTATTCAACCGGTAACGGGTAACGGGTAATGAGTAATGAGTAAAAGGTAAAGAGGCGGGTAAAAAGGTAAAAGGGTAGAGAGATAATAAAAAATTTACCACAATTTTTAATTTTTAATTTTGCATTTTTAATTGCTTTTAATAAGGGGAATTTATGGAAAAAATAATAATTTTTGATTCGACACTTAGAGATGGGGAACAATCACCCGGAGCATCACTGAACACAAAACAAAAACTGGAGATTGCTCAACAGCTGGCTGTACTTGGCGTGGATGTTATAGAGGCAGGTTTTCCTATTGCCTCAGTGGGTGATTTTGAAGCAGTGTCATTAGTTGCAAAGAAGGTTAAGGGACCTATTATCTGCGGGCTTGCACGTGCATTAAAGAAGGATATTGATACTTGTTTTGATGCAGTCGAGCATTCAAAGAAAAGACGGATTCATACTTTTTTAGCGACTAGTCCGATTCATATGAAATATAAACTTAAGATGACACCGAATCAAGTTTTTCAAGCTGCTGTTGATGCCGTGAAATATGCAAAGAGTAAAACTGAAGATGTGGAGTTTTCACCGGAAGATGCTGCGCGCAGCGAGATAGATTTTCTCTGCCGGGTTGTAGAGGGTGTTATAGATGCAGGTGCAACTACTGTTAATATTCCGGATACTGTGGGATATTCGATACCAAAAGAATTCGGCGAGATTATTTCAAAACTTTTCTCAAGGGTTCCTAACATCCATAAAGCGGTAATATCGGTGCACTGTCATAATGATTTAGGGCTGGCTACTGCCAATTCCCTTTCGGCAATTGTGAACGGTGCAAGACAGGTTGAGTGTACTATCAACGGTTTAGGTGAACGCGCAGGCAATGCATCGCTGGAAGAAATTGTTATGTCTCTTTATGTTAGAAAGAAGTTTTTTAATGGTTTTACAAATATAAAGACAGAGGAGATATCCAAAACTTCGAAGCTTGTTTCGTCTTTAACCGGTATGGTTATTCAGGCGAATAAAGCTATTGTAGGAGGCAACGCGTTTGCTCACGAAGCAGGTATTCACCAGCACGGTGTACTTGCAAAAGCCACTACTTACGAGATTATGACTCCGCAATCAATCGGGCTTAAGTCGTCAGAATTTGTTTTAGGAAAACATTCCGGCAGACATGCATTTGAAAAGAAAGTAAAAGAGCTTGGATTTAAACTTGTACCAAAGGAGTTTGAAAAAGCATTCAATGACTTCAAGGCGCTTGCGGATAAGAAAAAAAATATTTATGACGAAGATATTGAAGCGATTATAGAAAGTGAAATTTCCAGGGAGCAACAGATTTATGAACTGGAAAGTGTTTTTATTACTTCCGGCTCCGAAGTTAAACCGCTAGCTAAAGTAAAATTAAAAAGAGACAATAAACTTTTTTCTGCGGAAGCGTCGGGAGACGGGCCGGTGGATTCCGCTTATAAAGCGATTGAGAAAATCGTTTCCCAGAAATTTAAGCTTGTAGATTATTCGTTAAAGTCGGTAAGTATAGGAAAAGATGCTGTCGGTGAAGCGATGGTGAAAGTAGAACATAAAGGAGCTATATATTTTGGAAGAGGAACTTCTACAGATGTTATCGAAGCTTCAGTTAAGGCATATCTTTCGGCAATAAATAGAATATTAAGAAAGAAATAAGGTAGTACACAGTATACAGTATACAGCAGATAATTTAACTAAGAGCTGAATTTATTGTTTTTATTGATTTTTTAGATAAAATTTTATAAAATACAAATATTATGAATATGACTATTGCTGAAAAAATATTGGCTCAGGGTTCTGGAAAGAAAAGTGTTTTACCAGGTGATTTTATTGAGTGCAATGTGGATATTGCACTTTCTAATGATGTTACCGCTCCGCTTGCTATTGAGGAATTTAAAAAAGCTGGCGGAAAAAGAGTTTTTGATAAAAACAAGATTGTGCTTGTTCCTGACCATTTCTGCCCGAATAAAGACATAAAATCGGCCGAGCAGGTGAAAATTATAAGAGAGTTTGCAAGAGAACAGAAGATAAAACATTTTTTTGAAGTAGGAGTTATGGGGATAGAGCATGCACTACTTCCGGAAGGGGGTATCGTTTTACCCGGTGATATTATTATTGGTGCCGATTCGCATACGTGTACTTACGGTGCGCTTGGTGCATTTGCAACAGGTGTTGGTTCTACAGATGTTGCCGCTTGTATGATGACAGGAAAAGTATGGTTTAAAGTTCCTTCAACTATAAAATTTATTTTTAACGGTAAGTTAAATAAATGGGTTACCGGTAAAGATTTAATCCTTTATCTTATAGGTGATATAGGTGTGGATGGTGCAAATTACAGGGTGATTGAACTTACAGGGGAGACTATACAGAATTTAACAATGTCTGACAGGTTTACCATGTGCAATATGGCTATCGAAGCAGGCGGTAAAGCGGGTATTATTGCACCGGATAAGAAAACTATTGAGTATGTGGAAAGTCGTGCAGAAAGACCGTACGAAATCTATGAAAGCGATAAAAACGCAAAATACGAAAGAGTTATTGAATATGACTGTTCGAAAATTGAGCCTTTGGTTGCGTTTCCGTCTTTACCGTCAAATACAAAACCGGTAAGAGAAGCAAGAAATATAAAGATTGACCAGTCGGTTATCGGTTCCTGTACTAACGGAAGGATTGAAGACCTTCGACTTGCTGCAAAAGTTTTTAAGGGTAAGAAAGTCCATCAGGATGTTAGAACTATTATTTTTCCTGCTACACAAAAAATATATTTACAGGCAATCAAAGAAGGGCTTATCGAAATTTTCATTAATAGTGGTTGCGCAGTGTCTACTCCGACCTGCGGTCCCTGCCTTGGCGGCCATATGGGTATTTTAGCAAAAGGGGAACGAGCGATTGCTACAACCAATAGAAATTTTGTTGGC
>MGVS01000077.1:24019-29881 GCA_001800605.1 Elusimicrobia bacterium RIFOXYD2_FULL_34_15 | reverse complement strand
CTGCCGGCAGGCAGGGATATACGCTGATAAAATAGATTTGGATTCTAATCTGTGCCCACCACTAAACCATTGGCGGGTAAATAATTGGTGTTAGAAATCTGTGTAATTAGAAGTTATTGGAGATTTCAATGATATTAAAAGGTAAAGCACACAAATATAGTGACGATGTAAATACGGATGAAATAATTCCTGCGCGGTATCTTAATACGATAGATCCGGGTGAACTAGCCAAGCATTGTATGGAAGATATAGATAAGGATTTTGTAAAGAAAGTATCTTCAGGCGATGTTATTGTTGCGGGAAAAAATTTCGGATGCGGTTCTTCACGCGAACATGCACCCCTGTGCATAAAAGCTGCAGGTGTGTCTTGTGTTATAGCAGAAAGTTTCGCAAGAATATTTTTTAGAAATTCAATTAATATTGGTTTGCCCATACTGGAGTCAAAAGAAGCATCTAAAAAGATTAAAGATGGTGATATACTTGAGATAAGTATTAAAGAAGGAAAAATAAAAAATTTGACCAGTCATCAAACATATTCGGCAAATCCTTTCCCGGATTTTCTTCTAAAGATTATTAGTTCCAACGGTTTACTGAATTATATTAAAAGATAATGGGGTTTTAGGGTTATAGTGTTTTTAGAGTTTAAAATCTTAAAGATTCTAACGCTAAAACTCTATAACGCTATGAACTCTAAAAACTAAAGTATTTATGGCAGTGAGAGAGAATCGTTCATCGCAGAGATTTTCGGTTAAATCGCACGCAGAGTTGTGGAGTGAAGACGGATTAAACATTTTGTATAGCGGAAGATTAATAAATTTGTCAACATCCGGATTGAAAGCGTTTTTTGAAAAGCAACCTGTGGCTATATCAAAAAATCTAAAAGTTAAATTCGGTTTAGAGAAAGCAAGACCGTTTTTCTTTGACTCAGAATTAATGTGGACCATGGAAACAGAAAAAGAAATATATGTTGGGGTAAAGTTTAAAAATCTGAGTTTAGGTGATAAAGAAGGCGTTAGAAATTATTTGCGTGATTTGAGAATTGGTGACAGATACACCATGTAAGAAACTTAGAAGCGGAACAACGCGGATAATAATGGCCGCAGAGTAACGCGGATAAAAATCCACCTGCCTGCCGGCAGGCAGGGATATACGCTAAAAAAAGAAAAGATAAATACAGATTAGAAGAAGCGATTAAGACAGATTAAAAACTGATGAACACAGATACATAAAAAAATCTGTGTAATTAAATATAATAAGTAGTATACAGGGGGAGCAATGTCTAAGAAGTACAAAATTGGCGTTTTGCCGGGTGATGGCGTAGGACCGGAAATTATCCGCGAGGGTTTGAAGGTTTTGGAAGTAGCTTGCAAAAAGACAGACGTGAAATACGAACTGGTTAATTATGATTTTGGTGGTAATAGATATTTAAAAACCGGTGAAATATTACCTGATTCTGCAATACCGGAATTTAGAAAACTGGATGCTATTTATCTTGGTGCAATCGGTCATCCTGACGTTAAAGCAGGTATTCTTGAAAAAGGGCTTCTTTTAAGAACACGATTTGAGCTTGACCAGTATATAAATTTAAGGCCTGTTGTTCTTTATCCGGGTGTGTATACTCCTATTAAGGGCAAAGAGCCAAAGGATATCAATTTCGTGGTTGTAAGAGAAAATACAGAGGGTGCATATTCCGGTACAGGCGGGGTTTTTAAAAAAGGTACTGAAGATGAAATGGCAACCCAGTTAGATATAAATACTTACAAAGGTGTTGAGAGATGCGTAAGATATGCTTTTGAATTAACCAAAAAAAGGAACGCAAAGAAAAGTTTAACGCTTGTTGATAAGGCAAACGTTTTAACATACTCAGGTGATTTATGGCAGAGAGTATTTTATAAGATGGGAGAAAAATACCCGGATATTAAGAAAGACCATGCGTTTGTCGATGCTACTTGCATGTGGTTCGTTAAAAATCCGGAATGGTTTGATGTTATTGTTACAAACAATTTGTTTGGCGATATTATTACTGATTTGGCAGCAGTTGTTCA
The DNA here is from genome assembly GCA_001800605.1 of Elusimicrobia bacterium RIFOXYD2_FULL_34_15. Lineage (GTDB taxonomy): Bacteria > Elusimicrobiota > UBA8919 > UBA8919 > UBA8919 > UBA9627. Next base: position 27,836 of record MGVS01000077.1, on the reverse strand, counting down.
GGGCGGGCTTGGTGTTGCAGCCGGTGGTAATATTAATCCGGAAGGTGTTTCAATGTTTGAGCCTATTCATGGTTCAGCACCAAAATATACAGGTAAGAACGTAATCAATCCGATTGCGACTATAGCAGCGGGTGCGATGATGATGGATGTTTTGGGTAAGACTAAAACTGCGGAACTTATAGATAATTCTATTAAAAATATTCTTGCATCCGGAAAGATTAAATCGATGGATGCGGGAAAAATGGGATTTTCTACTTCTGAAGTCGGCGATTTGATAGCGAAAGGAATATAAAGACAAGTAACGAGTAATGGGTAATGAGTAATAAGTAATAGGTAGTAAAGAAAATTGAGGTGAGTCTATGGACATGTTTGATAAGTGTTACAAGAGTGAAGTAGTGCAAGGTGCAAAATATCTGATTAAGAATGATTTATATCCGTATTTCCATACAGTGGAATCAGGACAGGACCCTGAAGTGACTGTTGAAGGTAAAAAAATGATTATGATGGGTTCGAATAACTATCTTGGGCTTACTTCTAACTGGCGGGTTAAAGCGGCTGCTATTAGGGCAATTCAAAAATACGGCGTTGGTTGTGTCGGTTCGAGATTTTTAAACGGTACTTTGGATATACATGTAAAACTTGAAAAAGATATAGCAGATTTTGTTGGCAAGGAAAAGGCGTTACTTTTTTCTACCGGGATGTTAACAAACTTCGGGGTATTGTCAGCCATTGCCGGTTTACACGAGTATATTATTATTGATGAATATGACCACGCATCCATAATAGACGGTTGCAGGCTTTCTTTTGCCAAGATGATAAAATTTAAGCATAATGATATGGATGATTTGGAACGGGTATTAAAATTCATAGGTACTGAAAAAGCAAAGTTAATAGTTGTGGACGGTATATACAGTATGGAAGGTGATATCGCAAATTTACCCGGAATCGTTGACCTTGCTAAAAAATATAATTCGCGGGTTATGGTTGATGATGCCCACGGTATAGGTGTGTTAGGTAAGAACGGAAGCGGCACTGCCGCACATTTCGGATTAACCGATAAGGTTGATATTATAATGGGTACTTTTTCAAAATCACTTGCGTCAATAGGCGGTTTTATTGCTGCTGATGAAGATGTAATTTTTTATGTGAAGCATTTATCCAGAATCCTTATTTTTACTGCAAGCTTGTCGCCTTCTAATGTAGCCACGGTTATAGCTGCGTTGCATGTTATAAAAAAAGATTCGGGTAGAATTAAACGTTTGTGGAAAAATGCACAAAAAATGAGAAATGGTTTTAAGGCACTTGGATTTGATACCGGTAAAAGTGAAACTCCAATAATACCTGTGATAATAGGTGAAGATGAAAAAACATTCCAGATGTGGAAAACACTTTATGAACTTGGTATTTTTACAACACCTATAGTGTCGCCTGCAACACCGCCTGGGAGAGGCTTATTGAGAATTAGTATGATGGCAACACACACTGACGAACACATTGATAGAACTTTAGAAGCATTTGAAATAGCCGGAAGGGAACTCGGATTAATAGATAAAAACAGATCGTGGATCAGAAGAAAAAAATTTCATTACAGTATGTTCAATTTAAGGTCTTTACGTAATTGGATGAGTAAAGTCTGGAACTAATAAGTGCAGCGGACAGAATACAGGATACAGGATACAGTTTAAAACAAACTATTCCTTTTGATTTTTAGCTGTATACAGTGTACTGAATCCTGAGTACTGATTTTTGGAGGATAAGTGAAAGTTGTAAGCTACAATTTGCCGGAAAAAATAGATGAATTTATCAAGCTGCCTTTTCAGCTTTATAAGAATACTGAGTATGAGAAGTTCTGGGTTCCGCCGTTAATTTCAGAATTGAAGAAACTTTTCTCAATAAAAAATCCTTTCTGGAAACATTCTAAAATAAAGATTTTTTTAGCGGAAGAAAACGGTAAATTGTTGGGCCGGGTTGCCGCTATTATTGATAATAATTTTATAGAGTTTCATAATGAAAAGTGCGGTTTTTTTGGTTATTTTGATTGTGTTAATAATACGGATGTTGCCAGGCAACTATTAATTGAAGCAAAAAAATATTTAAAATCAGAAGGAATGCAAATTGTTCGCGGACCGATGAATCCTTCAACAAATGATGAATGTGGTCTATTAATTGAAGGTTTTGATTCATTACCTGCTATTATGATGCCTTACAACCCGCCATATTATATGAATCTTATGGAAGATTCAGGTTTTAAAAAGGCAAAAGATTTGTATGCATGGTTGCGTCCTGCAAAGGATGATCCACCGCCAAGAATTGTTAAAATTGTTGAATATATAAGAAAGAAAGAGAATATAAAATTCAGGCATTTCGATATTAAGAACTTTGAAAGGGATGCAAAATATTTTAAAGATATTTATAATTCTGCTTGGGAAAAGAACTGGGGATTTGTTCCAATGTCGGATGAAGAAATTGATTATATGGCGGAAGGATTAAAACCGCTTATAGATACAAGGTTATTTCATTTTTTAGAGATTGATGGTATTCCTGTTGCAGCTACATTAGCGGTACCGGATTATAATTTTGTTTTGAAAAAGCTAAACGGTAAGATGGGACCTTTAGAAATATTAAAATTTCTTTATTGGAAAAGAAAAATAAATTTTATAAGATTGATGGCTTTAGGCGTGAAAAAAAAATATAGAACTAAGGGGCTTGAGGCAATTCTATATTACGAGATACTAATGGCTTGCAGAAAATACGGTTATTCTGAGGGTGGCGAACTTTCATGGACACTTGAGGATAATGATTTAATCAATAATGGTATATCTGCGATGGGCGGTAAAATCTATAAAAAATACCGTATTTACGAATCTGGTCTAAATGATAATTAACAGATATAAAATGTTTTCAAGGAATATACTTCCGCAATCCATCTTATAGTCACAGACTACTGCAAAATATATTATGAATAAAGAATTGATTTCACTCGTTGTTTTTTTACTTGCGTATGTTCTGTTCATAGCATTTCCCCGAAAAAGAACATTAATTTCAATTTCAGGTGTTTTTATATTAATCATATTGGGTATAATTTCGCCGGGCAACATGATTAAATCTGTTAACTGGAATGTAATGGGAATTTTTGTCGGTACGTTAATTGTCGCAGATATTTTTATGGAAAGCAGGTTCCCCGCATATCTGGCCGAAATAATCGTTAACAAAGCAAAAAATACCGCATGGGCGATTCTTTTTATATGCGCGTTAGCAGGATTTATTTCCGCATTTGTTGAAAATGTCGCAACAGTTTTAATAGTTGCGCCGATCGCGCTTGCTCTTGCAAAAAAACTGAAAATTAATCCGACCAATATGATGATAGCGATTGCAATTTCTTCAAACCTGCAGGGGACCGCCACGCTTATAGGTGATCCGCCGAGCATGCTATTGGGCGGTTTTGCAAAAATGAATTTTTTTGATTTTTTCTTTTTTAAAGGCAAGCCGGGTATATTCTTTGCGGTTGAGTTGGGAGCAATTGCTTCTTTTTTTGTACTTTATTATTATTTCCGGAACCTTAAAGAAAAAACAGAGCTGATTGCCCTGGAAAATGTCAGATCATGGTTCCCGACCATAGTTCTTGTCCTTTTAATTTTTCTGCTTGCTTGTTCCTCTTTTATTGACAAAGGTTTTGGATATATGGCAGGTGTTATTTGTATGATAGCCGGATTTATTTCGCTTGTATGGGGCAGCATAACAAAAAAAGAAAAAATCTTAAAGGGACTTAAAAAACTTGACTGGGACACGACCTTTTTTTTGATGGCAATTTTTATTC
>MGVS01000077.1:2913-24008 GCA_001800605.1 Elusimicrobia bacterium RIFOXYD2_FULL_34_15 | reverse complement strand
AATATATTTTTAGGTTTTACGGCCATAGTTTTCGTTTCGGTGTTTCTGTCGGCATTTATAGACAATGTCCCGTATCTTGCTGCGATGCTGCCTGTTGCAATTTCTGTTTCAAATAATCTGGGCGTTGATCCGTCTTTATTCCTGTTCGGACTTTTGATAGGTGCCTCAATAGGCGGAAATATTACGCCGATAGGCGCATCGGCAAACATAGTTGCATGCGGGCTTTTGAAAAAAGAAGGATATTCCGTTAAATTTTTCGATTTTGTAAAGATAGGATTGCCTTTTACATTGGTTAGTGTTTTTGTTTCGTATATTTTTATCTGGTTTGTCTGGAAATAAATAAGGAAATAACATGGAAAAGAAAGAAAAATATTATGTAGAAGGAATGCATTGCGCAGCATGTGCTTTGAATATAGAAAAGGGATTGAAAAAAGTAGAGGGTATTAAAGAAGCACAGGTTAGTTTTGCAGGCGGGACTCTTTTTGTAGTTTATGACAAAGATACTAATGCTGTTGAAATACAGAAGGAAGTAAAAAAACTTGGTTATAATTTAAGTAAAGGAGAAGAACATAAAGAAGAGTCACATATTTATGAAATAATTCAATTAATAATAGTTGGTATTTTAATAATTTCAAGTTATGGTTTTCATTTCATTCAGCACGATTCTTTGATATTTCTTTTTTCAGCATTATGGTGCGGTTATTCATTTATAAAAGCAATTTATCTGAGTATAAGAAGCAGGTTTATAGATGCAGATGCTTTTATGGGTTTGGGTATTCTCGGCACTATTTTTATAAGTGAATACATGGCGGGGACAATTATCGGGTTCCTTGTTTTAATTTCTAGGCTAGTCGAAGATTTTACTACTGAAAAATCAAAGACAGCTATTCAGAATTTAATTAAAGCAGCACCAAAAACAGCACAGGTAATTAAAGACGGGCAGGAAATAGAGACCGAGATAGAGCATGTTAATTTGAAAGATATTGTGATTGTAAGGAACGGCGAAAAAATTCCTGTTGATGGCAGGATTATAAATGGTTCAGGTTCAGTTAATCAGGCAACTATTACAGGCGAATCGGTTCCGGTTGAGAAAAATATTAACGATACTGTGTATGCAGGCACGATTGTCGATTCCGGATTTTTACAAATTGAAACCGAAAGGGTTGGCAGGGATTCCACTTTTGGTAAAATTGTAAGACTTATAGAGGAAGCGCAGTCCAGTAAAGCACCGGTACAAAAAGTGGCAGATGTATTTACAAATTATTTTACACCAATAGTTTTAATGCTCGTGTTAATTACATTTTTAATAACAAGAAATTTTAGAATTGCTATAACGGTGTTGGTTGTTGCTTGTCCTTGTGCAGTTGCTCTTGCTACACCGCTTGCTTTTGTTGCAGCAATAGGTAAGGCTTCACGAAAAGGGATATTGATAAAAGGCGGTATTTATTTGGAAAATCTGAGCAAAACAAAAACAATAGTTTTTGATAAAACAGGAACGTTGACTCTGGGAGAACCGAAAGTTATAGAAATAAAACAATATGGTACGCATAATCAAAGTGAAATTATTGAATGTGCTGCTATCGCCGAAAAATTTTCAGGGCATCCGTTATCAAAAGCAATTTTAGGTAAAGCCGCAGAACTTAATATATCTGTGCCTGATCCAAAAAATTTCCAAGTGGTTAAAGGTAAAGGAGTAATAGCAGAATGTTTTGACCGTAAAATTATACTTGGAAGCCGTGATTTATTAAAAGATGAAAAAATAAATTTTCCTGCAGAAATAAATGATTACATGGAAAAGTTGGAATTAGACGGTAAAACACCGCTTATAGTGGCTCATGACGGTGATATATGCGGAGTTATTACGGTTTCTGATGTTATAAGACCGAATGCCAGGGAAACAATGTTCAAGTTGAAAGAAATGGGTATTAAAAGATTAATTATGCTGACCGGTGACAACGAAAGGACAGGTCGTGCTATCGGCGAATTATTAGGAATTGACGAGGTTTATGCAGATATGCTACCTGAAGAAAAGGTTGAACAAATAAAATCATTTCTTAGCAAAGATGATAAAATAGTAATGGTAGGCGATGGGGTTAACGATGCTCCTGCACTGACCCAGGCAGATGTCGGAATTGCAATGGGTGCTGCAGGGACTGACGTTGCTATTGAGTCATCTAATATCGCTTTAATGGGAGACGACCTTTCTAAAATACCCGAAGCGGTCTTATTAGGCAAAAGAACTTTTAGAACAATTAAACAAAATATTACACTCGGTATGACTTTTAATATTATAGGTATGGGTCTTGCTGCTACGGGAATATTAAGTCCTATGGCAGCGGCCGTTGCGCATGTCCTTCCGGATTTTCTTGTCTTTTTAAACTCCTCAAAGTTGTTTAAATAAGTGCGCAGAGTTCGTCCACCTTTTGGGCGAGATCTCGCCCCTTCGGGGCGGAGACCTACTGGACCGAATGAGCACACAATCCCGAGCTTGTCGAGGGATCCAAAATTTTAAATCTTTTATTATACCTCTCTACCCTTCCACCACTAAGAATTTGGCGGACCCACCCCTCCACTGAGACATTGGCGGGCAAGCGATGGTTCAGTAGCGGGCTACCTTTTTACCTATTTTTTTTGATTAAAATTTTTTAATCTTATTTTAACTTTATTTTAATTATAGATATTCTATATTTATACACAAGTACTACAAATTACGATATTAAATCAGTAGTACATTTAGATAGTGTTAGGGGGATGAAATGAAAAGTGTAAGAAGTTTGATTAGTATTTGTTTGTTTGCCACAATATTTATTACATCTTGTGCGATGACAAAGATTACCGCAGTATGGAAAAGTCCGGAGTATTTTATTAAGCCTAATAAGATTATGGTAATAGCAATTGCAAAGAACCAAGTAAGTAAAAGACTTTTAGAAGACAATTTTGCTCAGGATATTAAAATAAACGGAACAGATGCAATTCCCAGCTATACTATTATACCTGACGAAAAGCAGACTGACGATGCTCTTATCGCAACAAAGATGAAAGAACAAGGTGCCGATGCGGTTCTGATTACAAGATTTGCAGATAGAAAAACTGCATACAAATGCGTTCCGGGTTCCGATTTTTCGAGTAATTATAATATGTGGAGCGGTTATTATCAATATGGTATCGGACTTATGTGTTCGTCCGGATATGTGTCTGAAGATGAATATGCGATTATGGAAACTAACCTGTATGATGCCGGCAAAAGCAATCTTATTTGGTCAGCCTCATCAAAAACAGAAATTTTAAATTCAGATGCGAATTTCATTAAAGCTTATGTAAAATATATTGTTAAAGCTTTGGTTAAACAAAAAGTGTTAAAGTAAATAATAATAGGTAAAAGGGCAAAAAGATACGTTGTTCTGAGCTCATAAAGAAAAAATATGTTAAAAAGAAATAAGGGTTTAACCTTACAGAATAAATTAAAAATAAAAAAAAATAATCCGATATTAACGTTTACAGCTAAGAATACAGAATCTGATGAGATTATTGTATTGACCGGTGCAATAGGTAAAGGTAAAATTAAAGTAAAAGCGTTGAATAAATATTTGTTAAATTTAAGTGATTTTTTAAAAAGACTTGGATAAAAGAGGTGGATGATATTCACCTCGGAATACTACTTCAATGCTTTAAAAGTGGAGCCACACCGACAGGAGTCGGTGGCTTTTTGCGAAGGCTGGGTAAAAGGAGAACCCTAATTCTAACCTCTTGACGCTAATCCCTGAATCTAAACTTTTCATTAGAATATTTTAATCTTATTTTAATTATGTTTTAATGTTAAATATTGTAAATTAGTACATATTAGTAAATAATTGACAAAGGAGGGAAAATGCTTAGAGAAAACATCTTGAAGGAATTAAACAAACAGATTCACGCAGAATTGTATTCAGCATATTTTTATCTTTCAATGTCTGCATTTTTTGAAAAAAAGACTTTGAAAGGTTTTGCAAGTTGGTTGAAAGTTCAGGCACAAAAAGAACTTCAGCATGCAATGAAGTTCTATTATCATATAGTTGAAATGGGTGCTGACGTAGCAGTGTCACCGGAAAGGTGGGCATCACCATTAGAGGCTTTCGATGATGTTCACCAACATGAACATAGAGTTTCGGGTTTAATAAACGAACTTGCAAGTTTTGTAAATAAAGAAAAAGACGATAAAACAAAAGATGTTTTGCAATGGTTTTTGAAGGAACAAGCTGAAGAGGAAATACGAACTAACGAAATTGCACAAAAGATAAAATTTGTTAAAGAAGGAAAAAGCAATTTATCAATACTTGATAACGAGCTTGCAGCAAGTGCTGTAATGTGATATGATAGTTAAAATCCTAACAATCTTCAATCAATATTATTGATTATGTTTTGAAAAGGATAAAAATAAATTAGATCAAAAATATTTTTCTGATTAAAAAATGTATAAAAAATCAATTATTATTTGCGGTCAAGCAGGACAGGGAATACAGACTGTATGCTTTATATTAGCAAAAGCTATTGCACGGTCAGGTTATTATGTTTTTGCCTGGCAGGATTTTCAATCCCGTATCAGAGGCGGAGAATCTTCTTCTCGGTTAATATTAAGTGATGAGCCTGTTAGATCGTTGCCGGGAGAATATGATATTTTGGCATCACTTAATAAAACTAATACGGAAATGTATTTACCTTTACTTAAAAAAGATGGAATCGCGTTGGCTGAAAATGAAACAGATAAAAAATTTTTGAGCATACCATTTCAAAAATTTGCAATGGATATTGGTGAAAATAAAATTTATACCAATGCCGCTGCTATCGGGTCAATTTGGGGAATTGTCGGGTTACCTATAGAAAAAATTGAAGAAGTGTTAAAAAATGAATTTACAAAAAAAAGTGAAAATGTTGCAAATAAAAATATTGCTGTTGCAAAATATTCATATGATTGGGTGCAAAAAAATTGTAGTAGTTGTGTGCAAAAGATTAAAATAATAAACGACAAGCCTAAAATGGTTATGACTGGGAATGAAGCAATATCCCTGGGAGCAATAGCGGCAGATTGCAGGTTTATGGCAGCGTATCCTATGACACCTTCAACTGGTATAATTACTTATCTTTCAGAAACGGCACATGAAACCGGTATATTGACTGAACAGGCGGAAGACGAAATTGCATCAATAAATATGGCTATAGGCGCAAGTTACGCAGGAGTAAGATCTTTTACTGCAACCAGCGGCGGCGGATTTTCTCTTATGGTTGAAGGACTTGCTTTGGCAGCTATGACAGAAACTCCTTTAGTTGTTGTTTTAGGCCAGCGGCCAGGCCCTGCAACAGGACTTCCGACTAGAACCGAACAAGCTGAACTAAATTTTGCATTGAATGCAGCACATGGTGAATTTCCAAGATTTATATTTGCTCCTTCAAATCCTGTAGAAGCTTTCAATCTGATAATAAAGGCTTTTGAGTTGAGTCAGAAATATCGAGTTCCGGCTATAGTATTAACTGATCAGTATCTTGCAGATTCTTATTGGACTGTAGACGATTTTGATGTAAATAATATTAAGATAAATGATTACTTTACAAAACCAGAGGAAATAAAAGGAGAGTTCAAGAAATACGCACTAACGGATGACGGTATCTCCCCTAGACTAAAACCCGGAGAAAGTGAACATTTGGTTGTAGATGATTCCGATGAACATGATCAATACGGTCATATAACGGAAAGTTCTATTATAAGAAAACTTATGGTAGAAAAAAGATGGAAAAAATATTGTTTGATGGTAGATGAAATGAGGGTTATTGTTCCAAACGATATTAATGAATCGGATGTTGTTCTTGTAAGTTGGGGTTCAAATTACGGAGTAACTTTGAAATCTGCAGAAATTTTAACATCAAAAGGTATTAAAACTGTGATTATTAATTACAGCGAAATATGGCCGCTTAAGGTCCCGGCTGTTCTTTTAAATAGAGGAAGAAAATTTAAAATAATCGTTATTGAAAATAATTTTAACGGACAATTCGCTAATCTGCTTGAGAAAGAAGGTGTAAAAATAGATAATAAAATTTTAAAGTATAACGGCATGCCGTTTACTGAAGATGAAATAACAATATTGATTTCGGAGAAATATGGGAAACGCTGAAGATTTTAAAAACAATGTCAGTTCTGCTTGGTGCCCCGGATGCAGTAATTTCGGCATATTAAGCGCTTTAAGGAATACTTTTGTAAAACTTAATTTAAGGCAACAGGATATTGTAATTACCTCAGGTATTGGACAAGCAGCCAAACTTCCGCATTATTTGAATTGTAATGTTTTTAACGGACTCCATGGCCGCATCTTACCGGTTGCTACTGCAATAAAAGCTGTGAATCCAAAATTGACTGTTATTTCTGTGTCAGGAGATGGTGATATATATGGTGAAGGCGGCAATCATCTTCTGCATGCTTTTCGCAGGAATCCGGATATTACCGTACTTGTACATAATAATGGAGTATACGCACTTACAAAAGGACAGGCATCGCCGACAACTGAGCTCGGAGTAAAAACAAAGTTGCAATTTGACGGAGTAAAAGAAGAACCGATGAATCCTCTTGTCCTGGCAATCGCAATGAATTGCTCGTTTGTAGCAAGAGGTTTTGCGGGAGATTTGGACTTTTTATCCGATATAATTGTTGCAGGAATAATTCATAGAGGATTTGCACTTATAGATATTATTCAGCCATGTTTAACTTTTGGTGTTCATCAGGTTCCATGGTATAAGGATAAAATTTACAGATTGACAAAAGATTATAATCCGAACGACAAAGAAGCAGCATTAAAAAAAGCAGCTGAAGATGGCGACAAAATAGCGACCGGAATTTTTTATGTTAACAATAAACCTACTTTTCCGGATATTACTGTCAACCTTGCTCAAAAACCGGTAATTGAGAAAGATGTATTAAAAAAATTATTAAAAACTTTTGAATAAACCCCGTTAGAGATTAGTCAGTACAGTATATACATATTTTATAGTATAAAAGATAATAAGATTCACAAAACCTTTTAATTTAACCGGAAGCATTTTTCAAACGCTTCCTATCTCTAACGGGGTAAATAAACACAGGAGAATATTTTATGAGAGAAGTATATTTTGAAAATCATTCAAATACAAAACTTGATGAGCAGATTTTTGCCGAGATGTTACCTTTTTTAAAAGAAAATTATGGTAATGCACAAAGCATGCATTCACTTGGCAATAAATCAAAAGATGCTATGGAAAACGCGCGCAAGCAGGCTGCTAGTTTAATTAACTGTAAAGAAGGTGAGATCTATTTTACTTCTTGTGCTTCAGAGTCGAATAATTTGGCAATTAAAGGTATCGCTAAAGCAAATCAATTAAAAGGAAAACATATAATAGTTTCGAGTATCGAGCATTTTTCTGTACTGTATTCGGCACGCCGTCTTGGCCAAAATGGCTTTGATATTACATATCTTCCTGTAGATAAATATGGTTTTATTTATCCTGAAGATTTAAAAAAAGCAATTCGTGAAGATACTATCTTAGTTTCAATCCAGCATGCAAATCCCGAAATAGGGACGATCCAGCCAATAGAAGAAATATCAAAAATTGTTCATCAAAGAGGTATTTTATTTCATACAGATGCGGTTTGCACCGCGGGTGTGATACCGGTAGATGTAAATAAATCGGGCATAGATTTGCTTACTCTTTCCGGTTCCCAATTTTACGGGCCTAAAGGTGCAGCGGCTCTTTATATTAAAGATGGAATAAAAATTACTCCGCAAATTGACGGCGGTATTCAAGAAAATGGAAGGCGTGCCGGAACAGAAAACGTCCCCTGTATTGTAGGTTTTGGAAAAGCATGCGAAATTATTAAAAAAGAAATGGAAAGTAATTACAAAAAAGTTATCAATTTACGGGATAGATTAATACAAGAATTACCAAAAGCAATTGATTTTGTTTATTTGAATGGACCTATAGAAAAACGTTTGCCAAACAATGTTAATTTTTCAATTGAGTTTGTTGAAGGTGAAGGGATGTTTCTTTTTTTAGATCAGAGAGGAATTTATCTATCAAGCGGATCTGCATGTACGTCTAAATCACTTAAAATGTCGCATGTTTTGTCTGCGGTAAATATAGACCCGGCACTTGGTCAGGGTTCTATTTTGATGACACTTTCTAAATATAATGATGATCAGGATATAGATTATTTTCTATATGAATTTCCTTCAATAGTAAAGAAACTAAGAAATATGTCGCCTTTGTATAGTTATTTTGAAAAAACAGGTAAAAGACATGCTGCAGGACCCGGAACTGATTATGAGCATGAAGAAGCACACCATGAAAAAGAAGTTTGCGAATAAGGAGAATTATGGCTTTTTATTCTGAAAAAGTTATGAATCATTTTCAAAATCCGAGGAATGTCGGGGAAATAAAAGATGCGGATGGAATCGGCGAAGTCGGTAATCCTGTCTGCGGTGATATGATGACTTTTTATATAAAAGTAAAGGATGATAAACTTGAGGATGTAAAATTTAAAACATTCGGATGTGGCGCTGCAATAGCGGTATCTTCCATGGTTTCTGAAATAGCAATCGGAAAAACTTTAGAAGAGGCAATGAATATTACTAATGCTATGGTGGCAAAGGAATTGGGCGGACTTCCTCCAAATAAAATGCATTGTTCTAATTTAGGAGCAACAGCTCTGCACAAAGCAATTGAAGATTATAAAAATAAGCAAAAGGAAAAAAAGTGAAAAAAAAGTGCAAATGTCCTTTCTGTGAAACGGAACTGGTTCAAGGTTGTTTAGAACCGCTTTTCTGCCAAACTTGTAATATAGAAATAATTAAATGCGAAAAATGCGGAAAGATTTACAATTCGAAAATAAAAGAATGTCCTTTCTGCAAGAAATAATATGAAAGACAAAATGACAATAGTATTATTCTCCGGTGAACTTGATAAAGCGATCGCAGCTTTTACTTTAGCTACAACCGCTGCTGCAAGTAATATGGATGTGTCCATTTTTTTTACTTTTTGGGGACTAAATATTTTAAAGAAATCAAGATTTACAATAACGAGATTTCAAGGACCAATTCAGAAAATGTTCAATTTAATGAGTACCTCAAAATTACCGCTCTCACGCCTAAATATGTTTGGACTTGGTCCTTGGATGATGAAAAGACTAATGAAAAGAACAGGAATGGCATCTCTTGAAGATTTGATGATATTAGCAAAGCAATTAAAAATAAAATACATTGCATGTACCACTAGCTGCGGAGTATTGGGGCTATCAAAAGAAAGTTTGGCAGGTGTCGTTGATGAATTTGCCGGTGCTTCCTCATACTTGAATGAAGCAAAAGATTCAAAAATAAATCTCTTTATATGAAAACAGATAGAATATTGGATTGCACAGGGCTTTTTTGTCCTATGCCTATAATTAAAACCAAGGTATTGCTTGATACTATGAAATCTGGGCAGGTACTTGAAATAGATTCCGATGATCCCGGTTTTGAAAAGGATTTAGCTGCATGGTGTAAAATGACTGGTGAAAAGTTTGTAGGAATTGAAAAAGACGGTTCAATTTTAAAAGGTTATGTTATTAAAAAATAGAAGTTATTTGAGTTGACAATTTCAATTATTTTGGTAGAATATTTTGAGGTAGGGATAGGTTATGAAAAAAATTCCAATCGAATATCACAAACCCGAAGAAGCAGTAAAAGAAGAAGGAACTTATTATTGCCACATTTGCGGAACTGGGAGCGGCATAGAAGAAACTAAATTGAAAAAGGGTCAAAAGTTGGGTGAATGTCCAATTTGCGGTAAAACAACTTTGTGGATAAAAAAGGATAAATAGATTAAATGAATATTTTTAAGATAAGCGAAATGGTTGAGTTCGCAATTCAAATAGAGAAAAACGGGGAAAGTTTTTATCGTGAATCAGCTAAAAAAATTGCTCACGAAAAAACAAAAACTCTTTTTATAGAACTTGCGAACCAAGAGGTTGAGCATAAAAAGATATTTGAAAGTTTTTTAAAGAAAGTGGAAAATTATAACCCGCCGGAGGCATTTAATGAAGATTATTTTATGTATCTTAGGGCATATGCAGATACTAAGATATTCAATAAAGAATTTTCAGGAATAAATAAACCGGTTGAAGCTTTACAATTTGCCATAAACATGGAAAAGGATTCAATTTTATATTATACCGAATCTAAAAATTTTGTTTGGGATGATGACAAGAAAATTCTTGATAATATTATTGCTGAAGAAAGAAAACATTTTATAAGATTATCGCAATTATTAAAAGAACAAAACTAGGGGCGCAAATGAATAAATATTTATTATTATTTTTAGTTTTTATATCGATAGTAACTTGTAGTTGTAAAAAATCTGAGATTAGTAAGAGTGCTGATGAAACAAAAAATTTGACGGTGTTACCGGATTCTGATATTGTTAAGGATTTCATACCTCCTCAGGACGAGTATAATACTGTTTCACGTTGTCCTGTTTACAAAGAAAAAGTAACAGTAGATAAAAATACTAAAGCGGTACAATATAAGGGTAAAACATACTATTTTTGCTGCCCCGAGTGTGTTGCAGGCTTTAAAGCAGAACCAAAGAAATATATAAAATAATAAAAGACAGTAACGGGTAATGAGTAACGAGTAATCCCGATGTATCGGGACAAGTTGGGTAAAAGGTTATAAAAAAGGCAGGTAAAAGGTAAGAGGTTAGAAGAAAGGATTTAAAATTTTAACCTTTAACTTTTAACTTGTTTGTTTGGGGGTAAACATGGAAAAATGGAAATGTACAGTATGCGGCTGGGTATATGATCCTGCAGTTGGAGATTCTACTCAAAATATAAAACCTGGTGTTAAATTTGAAGATTTACCGGCAGATTGGGTATGCCCGGAATGTGGTGCAGCAAAAGATATGTTTGAAAAAATATAGTGAGAACGTTGTCGTCAGACTTCGCCGAACTCTGGCGAGAAAAAGTCATCAATGTTCTCGATTACACTGATTTTTTAAAAGCTATTGCACATCTGCCTGCCGGCAGGCAGGGATTTTTAAGATGAATTTATTATAATCAGGAGAATATTTAAAAATGAAAAATAAACACAATCAATCAAAAGCAATTCAATTACCGCAAATTCAGGAAAAAATGATTTCGAAGAGGGGAAAAACAGTTATTTCTATTGGAATCGGTCTTCTTATAATTGGTTACTTAATATTAACAAAAACAAATCCACAGGGCGATAATTGGGCTAGTATCATTTCTCCGTTTCTTCTTATAGGTGGCTATATAACTATCGCAATAGGCATAATTTCGTAAGATAGGGGCATTCAATGTTATTTTGTGTACTGTGCGGTAAAGAATCAAAAAAGGAAATGAATTGTCAATTAATGGGTACCAGGATCTGTTCACAATGCTGTTTTTCGATCTCAAGCGGTAATAAAATGATTGATAAAGTCAGAAAAGAAAAAGGCCTGCAAAAAGAAGATATTCTCGCCAAATGCTTATCCTGCACTACTGAAAAATAAAATAAATTTAGTAAATTCCAGACGGTAAATTACATTAATTTGTAATTTTATTCGCTTTTTCCTATCCTTTTTTATACAAATCAGTAATCAATTCCTTTATCTTTTTTCCGTTGAGGTTAATCTAGTAACTTAAATGTACCGCGGGTTCTATACTCACGGTGATTTGAAGCTTCTTTATTGACTTATTTATATAGTGTTTAACATTTAACATTGCTTATTTCCTTATTTTTGTAATTAAGTTAGTGTTTTCTATGATTCCCGGTTTTAAAAATGGTTTTTAAGTTGTAAGAATTAGCGAATTCCTGTCTTTTTTGAGCAATATTTTTATAATTTGTCGATAGTAGATTAAATTATTTCATCGTTTTTAGTGTTTTTCCTACCTCTTTTTTTGATAATTTGCTCTTTGTCTTCCGTCTTTTATTTATGTCTTGTTAATGTTCCTTGTCTTTTACGGAAACTTGCCAAATTTTTAATATTTTAATTTGATATCCTGCCAGGGAGTCTTGTGTTGTTCCATGGTGTTTTGATTTTCAGCATATTTCAGCCAACCTTTTTCGAAATTTAGCTTACTTCTTGCCAAATTTTGCATTTCACGGTTAAAGCCATTTTTATGGCTTCCATGGTCTTTTTAATAGCAAAGAATTTGCCAGATTTTTGGCAAATTTTAGCCAAATCATTTTTGTGATGTTCCTACCCTTTCCGGTCATTTAAAATAAAAAATATTTTTTCGGCAAATTTTGAAATTTTTAGCAAAATTTTGGGAAACTAAAATATATTAGAGTGCCAAGTCATTATTTTCAATATAAGTTATGATATACAATACAAATAAGCTCAATTATTGGCTATATTCTAATAATATCTATACATTTTATAACGGTAATAAATCTTAGCAGGCCCAGGCCAGATATAGTATATAAGTTAACATAAGATATCTTATGCGAACCAGTATCTGAGGGAAAAGGGTCAATTTTGAGATGTAATTTATGATTATAGACAGGATATTTGGCTAATTTAATTGAAATATTTGGATAGGTATCCTATATAGATTTGGCTATGCTGGCAAGAATAAGCTTAAAAAACTATTTGTATTTGAAGATCTCTACAAATAGCTATAAAACGTGAGCAAAACGGGCTAGAGCGGTCTCATTGATCGTATCCGGTGTAAAGAAAGAGTCGCTAGCAAGCTAAGCAACTACTACATCAAAGCTATAGAATAACCTTGAATGATAATAGCAATTTGGATATAAAAAATGGGTATAAAATAAGTAATTAGATAAGTTTGATTGCGGCTGATTGTTTTAAGCGGACCAGAATTCTTTAGGAAAGTTCTTATCGGGATGGTTAAATGTTATTGAAAAATGATATGGCCATCTTTCAATTTCTACACATTTTTGTTCTGCAACAACTACTAATTCGATTGTATCCCCTACTTTGGTTCCGATTGATGAAAGGTTTATAGCAAGCTCAATTATGCCTTTTTTGCCAACCATAATTTTATCTAATTTAGCATCATTAAATGTTGCAGTATTGTTTTTAGCGTTGATAATTATTTCTTTATTATCAGGTTTAATGAAAATTATTTTGAAAATAGTATCTTCAGGATAAGGATAACTGCAGTCAATTCTAAAGTAAGCATTAGTTTCATCAAAACCCCAATATAACGCTTTAATTACAGTAGCGGTTTGTTGCATTGCGCCGCCTGAATTAATAACATCATAGAAACCTGAGTTGTACCATTCGAAATAACTTGAAATCTTTCCGTCAATTTTAGGTTTAATGAAATCAACAGGATTTATAAAATTGCCGGTTTCCCATCTTTTTTTAATAGAAAGATAAAGATTGTCCGGTACTTTTTCATTTAGAAGTTTATAAATATTTATAAGATGTGCCCTGAATAGCATGTCAAATTCAGCGTCATTCATTGAAGAATGGTCTCCGCCATACCACCAGTTCCAATCGCTTCCTTCTGCAATATAAAGTTCCTTCCATGCTTTTTGGATTTTTTCAGGAGGTGCTGATTTTGATCTGCTTTCTAAAAATATTCTGGCTTGATTGAGATAGTCCCAAGCGGTATTGTCTTCTGAATGTCCAATCCATATTCCAAAGTTTCCGTTGATCCAAGAACCGGGGAATATTCCTTTAAGTTCGTCTTTTGGAGGGAATTTTTCAAGATAATCTGAAACTGTAGTTGTTATATAGCCGTTTTTTTCTGCATGTGAAAGTTTTGTATAAAGTGCATTTAAAAAATCTATACCATCGTTAGGATAATATTCCCAGCAGTTTTCACCGTCAAGAATTATGCTTACAAGATGCTCTTCATCATCTTTTCTAAGAGATCTTTTTATACTACAGAGCCTTTCGATAAAATCGTCAGCAGCAGCTTCCGGATCCATTTTGTGATATACAAAACCAATTAGATCCGAGAGTTTGTGATCTCTAAAAATAACATTTACTTTTGAGTTATTAACGTTTATTCTGTATGGTTTATATAGAATTTCTTCTATAGGTTCTTTTAAATCTACAATAGTCCTGAATAATATTTCTTCATCGGTAGCTATCCAGTTTATATTGTTTTTTGCAAACATAGGAACTATTTCAGAGGATACAGAACCTTCTGATGGCCACATGCCTTTCGGTTTCCTGTTAAATATTTTTTCGTAAAGTTCAATACCATTTTTTATTTGTATTTCTGCATCTTCAGGTGCATGAAATCTTGTTCTGGGAAGTGTAACTTGAGGCATTCCGATCTTTGCAATATTAGTGTCAATTAAAAGAGGCAAGATAGGATGGTAAAACGGAGATGTTGTTACTTCTATTTGGCCTTTATCCTGCAATTCTTTGTGTTTTGGAAGGACAAGATTAATAATTTTTAACATTTCGTCTAAAAGAATTTGTTTATCTTGTTCGGTAAAATTTTTTCCTTTAAGAAATATTTTTTTTATATTTTCGTTTTTTTGCCTGAAAGAAGGGTCTATCCAGGAAAGATTAAACCATACGATTAAATCTAATATATCCGAGACACTGAATAATGGCTCAATTCTTTTCAAATAATCATCCGATACTAACCATCCGCGTCTTCTAAAGAGCTCATTATATGCCGGATAGGGTTCTATCATGGTAGAAGGATTTACCATAAAAAAATTCTTTAATACAAAAACTCTATCGTCTTTAGAAAGTGTTTTTGTTACTTTACGGGAAATAGTTAAAAATTCATCACTTGCACATTTTGAGTAATCAATTATTTGTTCCATTAAGGAAGGTGTTATGTTAAAGGTTTGTCTTATACAAGGGTAATTATCCAATATTGCCGCGATATCATAATAATCCTTAGTGCAATGTAATCTTACCCAAGGAAGCAGATACTCGCCTGTTTCAGGATTTTTATAATATGGTTGATGTTGATGCCAAACAAATGCTATATATAAAGGTTTCATAGTTTTTGCCCAGTACGAAAATGTTGTAAATATTACTTTCTTATTATAGTTAATTTAATAAATACTATAATCTACATTTTCTAACTGGGTTTGCATAAAAAAACGATCACAAGGATTATCGAAAAGAAGACTACGGTGATTAAATCACTATAATCATTATTTAAAAATCTGTGTAATCGTCTTTATAAATCTGCGTAATCAGTAATTCTATAGATAATATCTTATTCCAACTGAAGATATAAATCCTGAGGAAGTTCCAAATTGACTTCTGTTATTAGCATTGCTGAAACTTAAACCTAATTCTGTTCCGAAACCGAGGTTACTAAGCCCGGTCAGGAAGAATTCTATTCCAAAGCCGGCACCTAGAGTTAACGATGTGTCATTCTGACTATTAACGTCAAAAGATTCTATGCCGGCTAAACCATAACTGTATACACTTAGATTATCTTCCTTTTTTAGAACCATTAATAATTTTGCACCAATATCAAAAATTGTATTGTCGCCAAGTGAAAAACCAATCAATCCTTCAAAACCTGTATTTCTGGTTGCCCAATGACGGATTGAAAGAGAAGTAATACCTAAATTGGATAACTGGTTATTAAAGCCGATACCTGTTCTTGAAGGTCCTTTTTCCATAATACGTTTTGCTGTATCTTTAGCATCACCGGAACTTACTAAACAAACACTGATTAACCCAACCAACACTGTAATCAAAATTGACTTCTTCACTTTTCCCCCCTATAATCGCTAATTAACACTGAATTATCCGCGTTAATCCCTGCCTGCCGGCAGGCAGGTGCGTTGATCAGCGTAAATCTGCGAATTCTCTTAAAATTTAGCTGAAATAGACCAGCCGAGTTTATTAGCAGAAATTTTCTTGGTTATCCCTTCTGTTTTTAATATTCTTAACGGTGAGAATTTTCCGTACAGAAGATTTATTGAACAATTTTCCGTATATTTATAAGATGCCATTATATCAAACTCTTCACCTAAATAACTTTCCTGGCCTGAGAGTTCAGGAGAATCAAGCGAAAAAAGAACATAATAATTAAAATCCATATGCAGTTTATTATATGGTTCAAAACCTAAACCAAGTAAAGTTGTGTGAACTCCCTGTCCATCCGCTTTAAAATTTTTCAATCCGCCGTAAAAATCGGACATAGATGCACCAAAATATTCTCCATAACCGGCACGTTCTAAGCCATCTGTTTTGTGACCGTATGTGGGATCAAACCCTAATCCATTGTTTTGCCCGGAACCAACTGCATATTCCAGATTTACCGATGTTGTACCAAGCCGTTTTATTTTAGAATAAGCGGTTAGACCGACAAGATATGATATCCCGGAATAGCCTCCGCCGGCTTTTATTATTTCTGCTCTATAATCAACACCTTGCTTGAATCTGCCGTCTGCACGAAGTGATATAAAATCTTTCTTTAATGGTGAAGACGAATTTTCAACAAAATAGTAAACCCTGAAATTATAATCATCATCATAGGTCCAATTTCCGCCTATTGAATAAAGGTCTTCACCTTTTTCATTTGTATATTGTGTTGCTGATGTTTCAACCCGCTTTATTAAAAAAGTATCTGCCCTAATATTTACTAATGGAATAGTCCCTTGTAATCTTAGAGCGTCAAAACCTAGTCCGTCATCATCCACAATTATTCCCTGGCCTATTTTTACAGGTTGTCTTCCTACAATAAGATCAATAGGATAATCGTTTATTTCTTTAAACTTTACAAATACGTTTTCTATCTGAGGGGTATAATTTATAAATGTAATCGAAGATTTTACTGTTGTAAATTCTTTGCCGAATTCTTTGCCAAAAACTCCCCTGCTGAATAGTTTAAACCCTGCAGATACATTGTTTTTAAGATCGCCTTCTATATAAAATCTGGATTTTTCGTATAAGTATGTGTTTTTAACGCCGGATGTCTTCCCATAATTTGGATTTGAATAGGAAACTCCGCCGGTTTCAATTTCGCTTCCTATTCTTACATCTGAAAATAAGAAATTAGAAGTGGTTAATATGAATAGTGTCGGTATTATAATATAGAATCTTTTCATTTTATTTTAAATAATTATACTATTTTTTCTATTGAAAATCAAACAAAAAAGAAAGCCCTTAATTTAATTAAGGGCTTTCAATTCGTGTTCAACAAATCGTATTTTTAGAATTTAACTGTTGCTGATAACGAAAGGTTGCGATATGTTGATAAATCGAAAATACTTGCATTTGCTCCGAATACGTCTGAAGATGTATCAAGGAACGCATTGATAGCAACTGTCAGGCTCGGAGTTGCATCAAACTGAAGTCCATAAGAATAATATACGCTATGACTTTCAGCGTTTGTTATTGATTCGTCAGTTTGTGCATTTGTTGTAGAATCTGTTCTTGTTTTTGCAGTTTCTCCGGTAGGAGTTGCAGTAGTAGTTCTACTTGTTGCAACTGTTGTTGTTTCAGATGTTGTCTGGGTTTTTGTCAATATGTATTCGGTTCCGGCGCGGAATGTGAATTTCTTTGAAAGCGGAATTTCAACACCAACAGGAACTCCGAAATTTGTTGTGACTACTTCGGTTAATCTTGTTCCGGTCTGTGATGTCGTTTGAAGCCACGAACCCTCACCGTTACCGGCTATTGACATACCTATGTCGCCTCTTCCTGTGATGTATACGTTTGTTTCAGAGATTGAACCATCTACTGGACCGGGTCTGTTTGCTAATATCTGAGCCGGTGTTGTTCCGCCAACAGTTCCCGAACTGATTGCTGCAAGTCCGTCATCATACGTAGTAGTTTCTGATGTGTCACTTGTAGTATCAAGATCTGTTTTAACTGAACCTCTTTGAATATAACCAGCCAGGGCTAGTTTTAAACCTTCAAGGGCTTTCATTTCAACTTTTACACCTAAGTCTAAGTTTGAGTTTGTTGCAGTTCCCTTAAATGATACTGCTTGTGCTAAATCTCTTTCTATAAAACTATCAGCAGTATCTGAAGTTGTACCCGCATATAAAATATGAGTTGTCTTTACATATTCACTTGAAGTTGCTGTGGCATCGATATCTTGAGGTACACTACTGAAATTAACAAGACCGGTTACATCATATTTCGCAAATTTCTTTTTTGCTTCAAGTCTTAATAAAACTCCGGTTCCTGTTCTGTCATCTGAAAAGTCAGCCAAACCTTTATCGTCATGTGTCCAGTTATTTGTGTTGTAAATGTCACTGGCTAAATTTGTATTTGTTGTTAGATTGGTTTGGTCCATGTCAACATTGTAATTACCTGCTCCGCCGCTCTTAATAAGAATTGCGGTACCGGTATTGAAACGTTGGTTTGTTGCTAAACCGCCTGCTGCGGTTGAGACAAGGATATCTTCTCTGGAAGTAGCTGTAACAACATTCTGTTCCCAAGATACGTTGCCTTTGAATACATCAGCTCCGTTTGTTGCATTAGAAAATCTTAAACCTATACCTGCATCAACATACAAATCATCAGCTATGTTAAGTCTTGCTTGTGGAAGTACGTCTGTTGTTGCTGATGAATTTTGGTCGATTTCCTGGTCTGGGTATGTAAAGGTATAAGTAATTGATTCTGTTGCGGTTGCGGGTCTTCCGCCGTCATTTACTGCTCCATTAGCTGTTAAATATCTGATTCCGTAAGATTTTGAACCTTCAGATGTTAAAATGGTTGAATCTGAATTCCTATAAAGAGAGAGACCTATGGAAAGTTTATCCATTAATTTATACGCTGAACCTAAATTCCACTGAGTAACAAACCTATTTGTAAAATATTTTGTATCTGAATTAGTAGTTGCTGCTCTGTCAATTACTGGTGCAGTTGGATAAACAATTGTATATGCGTTTGTGCTCCATATGCCTTCTGATTCATTGCCGTTTACAAGATCTAAATTTTTTGTAGATGTTTTTCCACCAAAATTTTGGTAAATAATACCGGATCTTGATTTATCGTTATTTGTTGGATTACCGGTTACTCCAAAAGTAAAGTAACTGGTATCGGTTATATCACTCGTTGATCCAAATCTGAGGAGTTGGTTATAATTAACGATATCGTTAAAATTACGGATATTTCCCCAATTTGTATAAAGAGCGTTACCCGAGAAATCTAACAATTCTACCGGTGCTGCACTGATAATATCAAGTTCGTTATAGAACATACCGCGTGTTGCGCCACGTTGATATGAACCGATATTTTCGGCGTTTGATAATGGTACAAATGCAAAGGCAGTTCTTGCCATTAATATGACCATCACCATAGTTAGTAATTTTTTCATTTTTTTCCCCCTGTGTGAGTTGTAATGCGTAGTTCTTAATAAAAACAACAGAAACTAGCATTATGTGTGTTTGGTAAAGTTTTGTTTTGACTAAACTTTGCCAAAATTTTACCTCAGGCCATTTTAGGGTTTTTCACCTCCTTTACGGCTTAAATTGAGGATTTTTTAATTACGACTTTTATATTCAATTTTAAAGGAACTTTCTCAAACTAACTGAATTTTACAAAATTATGAGCAATATGTCAATAATTTTCTATCTTTTTTATTTTTTTTTAATAGCACAAATTAATGTTAATTTTAAAATATAGCTTCAATTTTGATTAATTATTGGTTTTTCCAATATTTTCAATCTTGCATCTGCCACGGTTTTATAAACAGTTGTAGGATTTAAGCTTCCTACAGTTTGATAGTAGGAAATTGCGGATTTTAAATCACCAATTGCTTCATAACATCTTGCCATCCCGATTTGTGCTTCCGGAACAAGATAATGTGCCGGATATTCATCTACAATTTGTTTGAATGAATTTATAGCATCCTGATATTTTGTTGCATTTTCATAAGAATTAGCTATCGAGAAAATAATCATAGCTCCCAAATCTTCTTTTTTTCTTAGTAAGGTTAAGGCTTTTTGATATGATTTCACCGCTTCTTCATAGTTCTTTTTAAGATAAAATGCTTCTGCTTTGTAAAAATTTGCGAAACCGCCTTGTATGCCAGAAGGATGTGTTTGAATTATTTGATCACATAACTGTATTGCTTGATCGATGTAACCCGCTTTCAAATACATTGATGCAAACCCTGTTTGTTCCGAAGCGAGTTCTGAAGCTTTTTTTAACCTATTTGTTGTGACTACAGAAATAGCTATCACGATTACTAATACTATAATAGCTGCTATTACAGTTTCTCTATGTGTTTTAATATAGAGAATCGACGTTTCAACGATGTGTTTTAGAGGATCTTTTTTTAATTCATCTTTTACCCATTGTCTTGCCATAATTTCATCTCCTTTATCCTGCTGCCTATGGCGAGCCTCGCCCCTTTGGGGCGGGAGCTTTTCAAGGGCAGTCGAAGGATTATTTCTTTACCAGTTTATAAGCATTTTTTTGAATTTCTTTGAAATCATCGGAATTCAAATGTGTTTCTTTCAAAATATTTTTTATTTTGGTTTTATTTAGCAGGTTTTCAGGTTGATGAGTGTCGGTATTAATAATAAGTTTTGCCCCGTATTTTTTTGCAAGTTTCGCTACATGCGGGTTTCCCTTTTTATGGCCGTTTCTTGTGGTTATTTCAAGTAATACATTATTTTTTATAGCAAGTTTGACATCTTCTCCGGTTATAAATCCCGGATGGGCTAAGATATCGCAGCCGGAAAGGATAGCTGCTTTATTTGTTCCTTGAGGTACAGGTTCAACCGGTGATTCACCGTGTACTATTACAATTTTTGCACCCAATTTTCTAGCTAGCTTTACTGCCTTTTTTATGAGTTCGGGCGGTATGTACGTTAATTCACAACCGGCGATAACATTTATTTTGTAATATTTTTTTAAATCATTAGTTATCTGCTTTATATTTTTAATTATAAATTTTATGTTTGAAAAATCGCAATGGTCTGTAATAGCAATAGTATCATAACCTGCGGTTTTCGCACGGCTGACTAATTCACTAGGAATTAAGACACCGTCAGAAAAAAATGTATGTGTATGTAAATCAATCATAATTTTAAATTCAGTACTCAGGATACAGTATACAGGATACAACACAAGGCTTTGACTTTTAACTGTATTCTATGTGCTGTATTCTGTGTACTGCTTACTTCAGTGCTCAGGAT
>MGVS01000077.1:0-2824 GCA_001800605.1 Elusimicrobia bacterium RIFOXYD2_FULL_34_15 | reverse complement strand
TTTTAACTGTATTCTGTGTACTGTTTACTGTGTTCTGTTTTTGAATACCCCTGAGAGGATTTGAACCTCCGACAACCGGTTTAGGAAACCGATGCTCTATCCAGCTGAGCTACAGGGGTATCTCACTCGCAACGAATTTTCTCAGACCCGCTCGTCCGACCACCCTGTCGTCCTCGCTTTAATCGTCGCTCCTCAAGGGTCTTTGGAAAATTGTTGCTTCGCTCAACATCAAAAAAATAAGGTTTAGGAATTGTTTCGTCAGCCTGCCTACCGTAGGCAGGCACACGGTTCCCTGGTGGGACCGTCCCCACTCGTCCCGCTGAATGCGTAAGCGGGACTCCGTGAGGGCATTCCTCAACGACTCCCTCACTCACCCATCAAAACCTAAAAGAAAATTGTTGCTTCGCTCAACAATTAAAAGCAAAGGCGTTCTGATGTTTTGTTGTACTGAAGTTCTATAGAACAGCAGAACCATAGAACATTGTTTTATGCAACGACTCCCTCGTTCACCAACTTGTCCTGAGCGTAGTCGAAGGATTGCTTCTCTCATGCAATCGTCTTTAATCTGTGTAATCATAAAGTTGTTAAAATTTTTAACAACTTTAATATTTTATCAAAGAAGTTATTTCATAACCTTTTAATTTTTCGTATGGATTTAGAAAAGAAAGTTCAATTAAGAAACAAAGTCCTACAACTTTTGCGTCAAGTTTTGTTATTAAAGAACATACAGCTTTTGCCGTTCCGCCTGTTGCTAAAACATCATCAACTATTAAAATATTTTCACCGGGTTTAACAGCATCTTCGTGAATTTCAAGAATATCTGTGCCATACTCGAGCTGATATTCCTCTTTAATTGTTTTGTACGGAAGTTTCCCCTTTTTCCTTATTGGTACAAAACCACATCCAAGTTTTAATGCAAGTGCAGGACCAAAAATAAAACCGCGGGATTCCATTGCAACAATTTTATTTATTTGTTTGCCTTTATATTTTTTTGCCATGTTATTAATTGCTGCCTTAAATCCTTTCGCGTTACCAAGCAGAGGAGTTATATCTTTAAAGATTATTCCTTGTTTTGGGAAATCAGGTACATCTCTAATTAACTTTTTGAGATTCATTTTCTACCCCCTAAATGAGTTATTTATAGCAGTTCCGACTTTGTGCGATTGTATTATGGCGCGATAGTGCAATTGTGCAATGTGTGGTTAGATTGATCTTTTAATATAATAATTTATCATATCATCCGCCCCGTAGGGGCGAGACCTCGCCCAAAGGGCGGGCACAATCCCGCTATCCCACGATCGCACATCAACTATTTTCCATCTCATCTTTTTCGAGGAATCTTAATTTCATTACCGCCTGTTTTATTTTTTCAGATGCTCTTTCTTCTATTTGACGGATCCTTTCCCTGGTTAATTTCATTTTTTTCCCTGTTGCCTCGAGCGTATGTGGAAGTTCATCCATTAAACCAAAACGCATTGCTATTACTTTTATCTCTTTTGGTGAAAGGTTTTTTAAAACGGTTTCCATCTGTTTTGTCACCTTAAGATATTTTATGAAAACAGTTGGGTCATCTTTACCGCCGTCAGAAATTATGTCAGATAAGGATACACCTTCATCCTCATCTATTTTCATATCGAGCGAAGTTAGTGATTTAGAGACCTCAAGGTTTTCAAGAAGTCTTAGAATATCTTCAGGCGAAAGCTTAAGTTTTCTTGCTATTTCTTTAGGTGTTGGGTTTCTGCCAAGTTTTTGTTTTAAGATTTCAAATTCGCCCAACCATTTTCTTAGCCTTGCCATTATATGTTCCGGAATACGAATTGTTTTTAATTGTAAAGAGGCGTAACGTGATATATGTTGAACTATCCAGAAAGTTGCATACGTAGAAAAATAATACCCTTTTCTAATATCAAATTTCTCTACGGCTTTCATTAATCCAAGATTACCTTCTTCAATTAAATCTAGAAAAGGTATTCCGGGCTTATAATATCTTCTTGCTATCGGTATAACAAGACGGAGATTGCCTTCGATCATTCTTTTTTTTGCAAATTTATCGCCTTTTAATATTTTTGGAATTAGGACTTCGACTTCTCTTTTTGCAATTTTCGGAATTTTTTTGATTGTTGAAAAATATAATTTTACAGGATCTAAAACATCCATAGTTTTTACCCCGTTAGAGAATGTTGTAAAGTGTTTCTGTTAAACTTACTAAATTTATCTTTACATTATATATCTACATTCTCTAACGGGGCATACCTCCTTAAAAAGTTATGTTAAAATCAGGATAATTTATCTTATTGATTTTATTTTTTGTTATTTTGATATCGTTGATTATTGCATAAGGATGTTTTGTTTTTAATGTGCTAACAAAATTTTCTAAAATTTTTTCTTCACCTTCCGCTAATATTTCAACATTGCCGTTATCAAGATTCTTAACCCAGCCGGTTATTTTAATATTTTTAGCCGCGCGTTCAACAAAATATCTATATCCTATTCCCTGTACCTGACCACTTACTATTATAATGTAACTGAACATAAAGAGACAATTAAAAGTTAAAAGCAAAAAGTTAAAATTAAGTTTTTGTGGTTTTATTTTTATTCGTCTCTTTTGACTCAATTTTAATTTATACTTTTTATTTTGACTTGATTTTTGTATATCGGGGCGACTGGACTTGAACCAGCGGCCTTACGGTCCCGAACCGTACGCTCTAGCCAACTGAGCTACGCCCCGAATAAAAATTGAATATGTCTGGAAATTTTTTCGGGGTGACAGGAATTGAACCTGCGACCACTCGCACCCCAAGCGAGTGCCCTACCACTGGGCCAC
>MGVS01000076.1 GCA_001800605.1 Elusimicrobia bacterium RIFOXYD2_FULL_34_15 | reverse complement strand
GCCGGTTAATATCCGCGTGAATGCGATTGCACCCGGGTTTTTCCTTACAGAACAAAACAGATTTTTATTAACTGAACAGAAAACAGGAGAATTGACACCAAGGGGCAAGTCGATTATTGCACATACGCCGATGTCGCGTTTTGGCGTGCCTGAAGATTTATTCGGGACTATTATATGGTTGTTATCCGACGCGTCTAACTTTGTTACCGGTATCGTAGTACCTGTAGACGGCGGATTTTCTGCATATAGCGGCGTGTAAAGAGAAACGATTACACAGATTTCGAGACGCGATTACACAGACCTGCCTGACGGTAGGCAAGGTTAGAGCGAATCTTTAAATCACCGTAAACTTGTCCTGAGCATGGACGAAAGATCGGTTTTGGAAAGTCTGTAAGGATGTCATTCTGATCCCGATTTATCGGGAGAAGAATCTCGAACTTGTCTTTCAATAGAAAAACGAGATCCTTCACTTCGTTCAGGATGACAAAATATTTTTTTTAAAGTTAGGGGGCTTATAATGTCGAAAACAAAAAATGTGGTTATAGCACAGTCGGGCGGACCTTCACCGGTAATTAATAATTCTTTGCGAGGGATAATTGAGACCTGTAAAATGTTTCCGGATAAATTCGGTACCATTTATGCCGGTTATCACGGGATAGAAGGCGTTCTCAAAGAAGAACTACTTAATTTAAGCGCGCAGGATGAAGACGAAGTATCACTTTTAAGAAACACACCCGCAGCAGGTTCTATAGGTACATGCCGTTACAAATTAAAAAAAGACCAGCAGGAAGATATACAACGGGTTATCGATGTTTTTAAAGCACAGAATATCGGATATTTCTTTTATATCGGTGGTAACGATTCAATGGATACCGCGCATAAGGTAAGCGTTTTGGCAAAAGAAAAAGGATTGGACTTAATCGCGGTTGGCGTTCCAAAAACAATTGATAATGATGTCGGAGATTCGGAGTTTAAACTTATTGACCATACGCCCGGATACGGAAGTGTTGCAAAATTTTGGACTTGCTATATACAAAACGCTAATGAAGAAAACGCAGGTTCTTCGCCTGCTGATCCGGTATTAGTGATTCAGGCAATGGGCAGAAAGATAGGTTTTATTCCCGCCGCAGCCAGGTTGGCAGATACCAAAAGAGAATTACCTTTACAGATTTATATGACCGAATCGGGTATAGGTATTAAGGAATTGGCGGATAATGTTAATGACCAGTTAAAGAAAACCGGACGTGTAATAGTTGTGGTTGGTGAAGGTTTTCCTGTCGGCGACCTGGGTGAAAGCAAAGATGCATTCGGGCATACACAATTCAGTGCAAGTAAGATTACCGTTGAACAAGCTGTAGTAAATTATTTAAATAAAGAAGGTTTAAAAGCACGGGGTTCAGCACGCGGGCAGGTGCCGGGTACTGACCAGCGGCACGCTATGGTTTATGCATCAAATGTGGATTTAGACGAAGCGTACAGGTTAGGTCAGAAAGCGGCGCTTATAGCAATCGAAGACGGCAACGGGTATATGTCCACAATATTAAGGAAGCCGGGTTTAATATATAATGTAGAATACGATAAAGTAGGGTTGGAAAAAGTAGCTAATTCAGAACGTTCATTTCCTGACAAATGGTTAACTAAGAATAGAATCGATGTTACGGACGATTTTGTTAAGTATGCAAGGCCGTTAATCGGCGAGGATTGGGTAAGCATACCTTTGGTTGACGGCAGGATGCGTTTTGCAAAATTCAAACAAATATTTGCCGATAAGAAATGTCCTGAATATATTCCGCAAACCTTTAGAAAATAAATAGCCATTGCCAACCCGGGGTTGGAACTTGGCGGCAGTTAATTTGAGGTTATAGAGACATAATGTATCGTGACTCCTTGCATAAACATCCGAAAATTTTTCAGCTATCGCATCAAAATTTTCTGGATATGCTTCGGAGTTATGTGCTCGGTCGGTCCGGTGGGTCCGACCTCCGCGCATAAGGAGAGAATATGAGTGATCCGGCACAAGAACTTAGAGATTTTAAAAAAGAGAAAGATTTTTTAATCGGTATTGATTCCGACGGATGTGCATTTGATACGATGGAAATCAAGCACAAGGAATGTTTTACTCCCAATATTATTAATGAATGGGATTTGCAGGCGGTTTCCAAGTATGCGCGTGAGGCATCGGAATTTGTAAACTTATATTCCAAATGGCGCGGGATTAACCGTTTCCCTGCACTGATTATGGTTTTTGATCTTTTGAGCGAGCGCGAAGAAGTTAAAAAACGCGGTGTTGAGATGCCTAAAGTTGATTCACTTAGAAAGTGGATAGAAAAAGAAACAAAATTAGGCAACCCTGCTTTGGAAAAAATAGTTAAGGAAACAAATGATCCGGTTTTAGCCAGAACACTTAAATGGTCAAAAGAGGTTAATAATACAGTTGCAAAATTTGTACGCGGAGTACCGCCATTTCCGTTTGTCAGAGAAAGTTTGGAAGCTATGTCAAAGATAGCTGATATACTTGTTGTGTCAGCCACACCGGGCGAGGCACTTGTCCGCGAATGGAAAGAACACGGTATTGATAAATATGTTAAAGTAATTGCCGGGCAGGAGATGGGCACAAAGAAAGAACATCTTGCAATTGCTACTGAAGGCCGGTACGATAAAGATAAAGTTTTAATGATTGGCGACGCAAACGGTGATATGAAAGCGGCACATGCAAATAATGTTCATTTTTATCCTATTAATCCGGGTAATGAAGACGCTTCCTGGGAAAAGTTATTAAAGGAATCGTTGAAAAAGTTTACTGAAGGCAAATACGCCGGTAAATATGAAGAGAAACTGATAGCCGAGTTTAATACTTATTTGCCGGAAACTCCGCCCTGGAAGTTGAAGTAACCTTAATAATGTTTATTACCAGTTTTTTAGAATGTGTAAATATTTTGAAATTGTAGCCGCAGAGCACTAGCTCTGCTAAAGTAAAGCAAAGCTTACGCTTTGCTGCTACAAAATAGAAAAAAAATACATTCTTTGATAGTTGCTTCGAGCTTTTTAATTTATGATAATTTTAGCTGATGAAAATATACCTTTTGCCAAGGAATCGTTCGGTACATTAGGTGAGACAATTATTATGTCCGGTCGTGCTATTACTCCGGATGTAATTAAGCAAAATAACGTTGAAGCCCTGATTGTCCGTTCTATAACCAAAGTTAACTCCGAGCTTTTAGAAGGTAGTTCTGTTAAATTTGTAGGTACCGCAACAATAGGAACCGACCACGTAGATATTCCTTATTTAAAAAGCAAAAATATACAATTTGTAAGCGCGCCGGGTTCAAATGCCAATTCGGTGGCGGAATATATTACTGCTGCCCTTCTTTTTTTAGCCCTGAAAAATAATTTCAAGCTTAAAGATAAGACATTAGGAATAATCGGAGTGGGCCAGGTAGGCAGCCGGGTAGCAAAAAAAGCTAATGCTTTGGGGATGAATGTACTTTTAAATGACCCGCCGCTTGCGAGAAGTACCGGTGACTGGAAATATCTTCCTATAAAAGAGCTTATGATGGCAGATATACTTACTTTTCATGTGCCATTGAATATGGAAGGCAGAGATGCTACATATCATATGGTTAATGAAAGTTTTTTAGCTAAGATGAAACCCGGTAGTATACTTATAAATAGTTCGCGGGGTTCTGTGGTGGATAATAATGTTCTAAAAACTGTTCTGAAAAGTAAAAAATTGTCCGATGTTGTGCTTGATGTCTGGGAAAAAGAACCGTCAATTGACACAGAACTTGTAAAACTTGTTTCTTTAGGAACACCGCATATTGCCGGCTATTCTTTTGACGGGAAAGTCAACGGTATGTTTATGATTTACGAGGCATTATGCATGTTTTTAAAAATACCTCTTAAATGGAAACCTGATAAGATGCTTTCTGATAGCTCGCGTCCGCCTCTGATTTTTGACAATGAAAATTGCAATGCAGAAAAAATAGAGGATGCGGTTGACAAACTTGTCAGTCAGATGTATAATATCAAAATTGACGACCAAAATTTGCGAAAAATTATTGAATTACCCGCGGACGCGCAGGGTTCTTATTTTGACAATTTAAGAAAGAAATATCCGGTTCGCAGAGAGTTTCAGAATGCAGATGTAAAAATGTCAGGGTGTGATAAAAGAGTAGCAGTAGTTCTGGCTCCACTTGGATTTAAAATTATATAGAATATTAGAAGCAGATTAACGTTGAATACTAGAAGCAGATTTACGCGGATTACAACGCAGATATACGCTGATAAAGAATAAATGGTTTTTGAAGTCATCCTGATCCCGATTCATCGGGAGAAGGATCTTTGTGGAAGATATTTTAATGCGAGATTCTTCATTTCGCTTACGCTACATTCAGAATGACATCTTGCCAGATTATTTTAGGGATTAAATTTTTATGGTTATTGGAAAGGGATATGAAAACAGATTTTTGTCGGATGACGAAATATCCGGCTTAATGTCCGAATCTATAGAATCTGCCGGTCTTTCCGGGAAAAAAGTGCTGGTTATTATTCCTGACCATTCACGGACTGCGCCTATCGGCAAGCTGTTCAAAATGCTTTATAAATTGCTTGCTCATAAGGCAGCAACACTTGATTTTCTGTTAGCTCTTGGCACGCATCCGCCAATGACCGATGAACAGATTTATCAAAGAGTGGAGATAACCGCCGAGGAACATAAACAAAAGTATTCAAAGGTCCGTTTTTTCAATCATCACTGGAAAGAACCGGATGCACTTACCTTAATAGGAACCATTCCTAAAGAAGAAATTTCAAAGATTACAGATAATGCTTTTAGCATGCCGGTTAAAATAGTTGTTAATAAAAAGGTGCTTGATTATGATCATTTGTTGATTATGGGGCCTGTTTTTCCTCATGAAGTTGTGGGTTTTTCCGGAGGCAATAAGTATATTTTTCCGGGTATTGCAGGGCAGGAGATTATTGATTTCTTTCACTGGTTAGGGGCTGTAATTACTAATCCGCTAATAAACGGACATAAATATACATCGGTACGGAAAGTGATTGATTGTGCAGTTTCACATCTGAAGGTTAAACGCAGTGCTTTTTGTCTGGTGGTTAAGGGCGAGGAGCTTGCCGGTTTATATTACGGTTCTCCTGAAGAAGCATGGTTCAGTGCTGCAGATTTATCGGATAAAGTACATATTACATATAAAGATAAACCGTATAATACCGTGCTTTCATGCGCCCCGAAAATGTATGATGATATTTGGACAGCCGGTAAATGCATGTATAAATTGGAACCGGTTGTAGCGGATGGTGGCACACTGATTATTTATGCACCTCATATAGATGAGATAAGTTACAGCCATGGCAAGATTATTGATCAGATAGGTTATCATACCCGCGATTATTTTGTAAAACAATGGGACAAGTTCAAACATTTTCCATGGGGTGTTGTTGCACATTCTACTCATGTCAAAGGTATAGGCAGTTTTGAAAATAATATAGAAAAGCCCAGAGTTAATGTTGTTCTTGCAACAAAAATTCCTGAAGAACGCTGCCGTAAAGTAAACTTGGGATATATGAATCCGGATAAAATAAAAATAGAAGATTATAAAGATAAAGAAGACAAAGGAATTTTGTACGTAGCTAAAGCAGGCGAGATTTTGTATAGATTAAAGGATAAGTAGAAGCGGATTTACGCGGATTACAACGCAGATATACGCTGATAAAGAGTCGCTGATTAACGCGGAAATACTAGAAGCGGATTGACGCAGATTAGAAAAAGAGATTCAATAGATTTTTTTATTTTGATTTAATCTGTGTAATCGGTGTAAGTAATCTGTGTAATCGTTTTATTAGGAGGAATTAGTAATGGATAAGGCAGATATTGGTTTGATTGGTTTGGCAGTTATGGGTGAAAATTTGGTTCTTAACATTGAGAGTAAAGGTTTTACTGCAGCTGTTTACAACCGCACAGTTGAAAAAGTGGACAAATTTGTTCAGGGTAGAGCTAAAGGTAAAAATATAATAGGTACGCATTCTATTAAAGAATTATTAGATTCACTTAAGAGACCGCGCAAAGTAATGCTTATGGTTAAAGCCGGTGCAGCAGTAGATGATTTTATTAACCAATTAATACCATTAATGGAAAAAGGCGATATTATTATTGACGGTGGAAATTCCCATTTTCCGGATACTATCCGTAGGACAAAATATTGTGAGGAAAAAGGCCTGCTATATATAGGTACGGGCGTTTCCGGCGGTGAAGAGGGCGCGTTTAAAGGTCCCAGCATTATGCCCGGAGGATCACCGGCTGCATGGCCGCATGTTAAACCGATTTTCCAGAAAATATGCGCAAAAACAGAAAAAGGCGAACCTTGCTGTGAATGGGTAGGCGAAAACGGAGCGGGTCATTTTGTTAAAATGGTTCATAACGGTATTGAATACGGCGATATGCAGATGATTTGCGAAGTATACCAGATAATGAAAGAAGGTCTTGGTATGTCCAATAAAGAAATGAACGAAGTTTTTACAGAATGGAATAAGGGCGAACTTGATTCATATCTTATTGAAATAACGCGGGATATTCTCGGCTATAAAGATGAAGACGGTAAAGAAGTAATTGATCTTATTCTTGATACCGCAGGTCAAAAAGGTACGGGTAAATGGACATCTATGGAAGCGTTGAATTTAGGCCAGCCATTGACGCTTATTGGCGAAGCCGTTTTTGCAAGATGTCTTTCGGCATTAAAAGATGAAAGAGTTGAAGCTTCAAAAGTATTGTCAGGTCCGAATACAAAATTCAAAGGTGACAAAAAGAAATTTCTTGATGATTTAAAACAAGCATTATATGCTTCAAAAATTATCAGTTATGCCCAGGGTTATCAGCTTATGCGTGCGGCCGCAGTTGAATATAAATGGAACTTGAATTACGGCGGTATTGCATTGATGTGGCGCGGCGGCTGTATTATCCGTTCAGTTTTCTTAGGTAAAATCAAAGATGCATTTGATAAAAATCCAAACCTTAAGAATCTTCTATTAGACCCGTTCTTTAAAGATGCTGTATTAAAAGCACAGCCGTCATGGAGACGGGTTTTAACAGAAGCCATTAATTTAGGCGTACCTGTACCTGCACTTTGTACCGCATTGAACTTTTTTGACGGATATCGCAGTAAACGTCTGCCGGCAAACCTGCTTCAGGCACAACGTGATTATTTCGGCGCGCACACTTACGAAAGAGTTGATAAGCCAAGAGGCGAGTTTTTCCATACTAACTGGACAGGCGAAGGCGGAGATACCGCCGCATCAGTTTATAAAGCGTAAAATAGTGGCAGGATACAGTAAACAGTACACAGGATTCAGCTAAAGGTTAAAAATAGTTAATTTTTAAGCTGTATTCTGTATTCTGTATCCTGAGTACTATAAAAAGGGGTGTTTATGAATTCAAGTTGGGATAGATATATGAAGTTAGGGATAATTCATTTTATGATATATCCCGAAACGATGAAGGGTGAAGGCCCGATAATTGAAACGCTCGGCAAAATTTTAAGTGATGAATTTTTTATGGCTGTTGAAGTTACACGGATGAAAGACGATAAAGTTCGCGAGCAGGTAAAAAAAATGCTTGAAATCAGCCATATAGCAACGGCATACGGTGCACAGCCGGTATTATTGGTAAACAAATTAAATTTGAATTCGTTAATTGATGCCGAGCGTACAAATGCTGTGAATGAAGTAAAAAAATGTATTGATGAGGCTTCATATTTGGGAGCTAAAGGCGTTGCTGTATTATCAGGTCCGCATCCGGGAGCTGATAAAGAAAAAGAAGCCGTGGAACAATTAAAAAAATCTTTAAAAGAGTTGTGCGGGTATGCTAAAAAGTACAATTTAAAATTTGAGTTGGAAACATTTGATTTTGATGTAGATAAAAAATGCTTGGTAGGTAAATCCGAATTAGCGGCATTAATTGCAAAAGAAATAAGAAAAGAATATGACAACTTCGGATTAGTTTTGGATTTATCTCACTTTCCGATACAATATGAAGCCAGCAAAATTGCTTTAAAAAATTGCGCCAAATATATAACGCATTTGCATATAGGTAATTGCGCAATGAAAGATAAAACACATCCTGCTTACGGCGACCAGCATCCGCGATTTGGAATTTCAGGCGGGGAAAATGATGTTAAAGAATTGAAAGAATTTTTTGAAGTATTGTTTGATTTAGGTTTTTTGAAAGATGTAAAAGACGAAAGTCAATTGCCTATAATCAGCTTTGAAGTAAAACCGGTTGCCGGCGAAAGCAGCGAGTTAGTAATGGCAAATGCAAAACGTGTTATGAAACTGGCATGGGCGGCAATAAAAAAGTAACGGGTAACGAGTAACGCTTGCCCGCCTATGGCGGGGGTAATGGGTAAATAGGCAGAAAGAAAAACACAGAGTCCTGAAAATTATTTTTTTATTAAATTTATTTTTGTTGCTTTTTTATAAAAAAATATTAGAATAGTTCAATAATGTGTAAATAAAAATCATTTTAAATCGTCTAACATATAAGAAGATAATTAATATAAATGAGATTGCAAAAAATTTAAGTTTGTAAAAAAAATAAAAATAAATAAAAAAAGTTTAAACAAAATTAATTTCAAGTCGTCATATATTATATATTAAGAAGCTAGTTAGTATAGTATTAGATCATTGAAAAATCAATCTTGTCATTACGAGCCTGCCTGTCGGTAGGCAGGGAGTCCCGTAAAAATCTGGACGACGAAGTAATCCCTATTTAATATATGTTTTGAGATTGCTTCGGTCACCACAGTGGCCTCGCAATGACTGCAAAAGAAACTTGTCCAAAAATGTAATAGTAACAAATATTTCACAAAAGTAAAAAAGTGTGAAGTAAAAAGAAAAAAACTTAAAAAATAATTAAATTTAATTAGTAATTGATCTGGCAATATAGTTGACACAATGGTTTTAAGTATCTATTTAAAAACGAAATTAAGTAACAAACAATATATATGAAATTTTTTAAAACATTTTTTCTTTCCATCTTATCAGGCCTGCTAATAACAATCCTTAGTTCTTACCTATTATATTGCGAAACTTGGACACAAACCAGCGATATCAATTTTTCTTCAGGTACGTTGAAAAAAGTAGCCCTAAGCGGCACCGGTGATTCTACCAGTGTAATATTAGGTGTTCCTTCCGAAGGCGCATGGTATGATAATAGTTGGCTATACAGGAGAAAATTAACTATATCTCACTCCACGGATACTCTCAGCGACATACAGGTTTTCTTAACGGCCGGTGCAGGAGAAGGTAAGTTAGATATAACCGGATTAGTTAATGCAAGTAAAGTACAAACCGATTATAGTGATATAAGATTTGCAGACACTGACGGCACAACTATGCTGCCATACTGGATATATTATTCCACTACCGCTCCTGTAGGTGCGTTACAGGGTTTTTGGGTTAGAATAAAATCAACAATACCGGCTGCAGGCAAATCTATATATATGTATTATGGAAATACAAGCACAACTACGACATCATCGTTCACTGACGCAATGACAAAAATATCTTCTCTTACTGCTTTTGGTAATCCGGATACTCGCTTGAAAGGTTTATGGCATTTTGATGAGGGAACCGGAACTACTATTGCTGATGCTTCAGGGAACGGTAATATCGGTTCCCAAAGCGGTACTTTTTCATGGTTATCTTCTGGAGACGGTGGTCAATTTAGCTATATAAGTACGGAAACTGTAAAATTTCAAACAGGAAGTGCTTTAGATTTTAGTGCTGGCGGATCAGTAAATTGCGGTACAAATTCCAGCTTAGCTTTTTCAAATTCATATACTTTAATGACGTGGGTATATTTTAATGTTTCAAACCCCTCCGGTTTTCCAGAATTAATAAGTAGGTCAAATTATGTGTTATACTTATCACCTGTTGCTACCGGTATAGCTATAACCGGGAAATATAAATATGAGCTGAATCCGGGAGATACAAGCCTTATAACAGTTTTTTTACCTTCAGCTATGGCTAATTTAAATCAATGGTATCATTTAGCGTTTACATTTGATAAAACCGGAAGTGGTAGAATTATATTTTATTTAAATGGTCAGGAAGCCGCCTCCACAACTGCTGTCAAAGCAAGCAGCGGTACCGCTTCAGCTACGTTTAGAATAGGTACCTTTGCTATGATGGATGAAGTGGCTGCATATAATGTAGCATTAACACCGGATGAAATTAGGGCAGATTTTGAACGCAGAAAATATTTGCCTGTTGCACCATATATAAGTGACGTAGGTGAAGAAGTAGGACCATGGGTACTGAGTTCTGCATATGAATTAACAGGTACTGTTACTTCGCCGACATTAGATACAGGGTTTGATTTATACGGAGCCGTTTGGGGTAATATAACATGGGCACCTGCAACTCAAACAGTGGCAGGGACATCTTTAAAATTCCAATTAGCCAGTAATAAAGATAATACTACCTGGATATACCATGGTCCCGACGGTTCAACATCCACATACTATAACAACCCTACAACTGATACTAAAATTTGGTTTAATCATGATGGTCATAGATATTTAAGGTATAGAGCGTATTTAACAGGCGATAGTCATGGTACTGTGACGCCCACATTTGAAGATGTTACTATAACATATAGTGCACCTTCATCAACTGAAGTTGCTACCACTATAGCAGCAGGACAAGCAGGCGTAGTAGACGGCAATTGGTTAAAACTAACTATTCCGGAAGGAGCAGTAAATCGGAATGTAAAATATTCATTAACAAGAAAAGTATTACCATCTATATCATATCTTAGAGATCCAAAAGAGGCTATAATATCATATGATGTTGAAGCAGAAGATTCTGATACCGGAGAGATAGTAAAAAACCTTGGCGGTCTAATTACAATGAGTATCACATGTACAGCAAGATGGTCAGCAGTGGACGGTAAATATTATTTCGATAATATTCATCCGCCGGTTGCATTAGAAGATGCTGCAACCAAATTGGCGATAGCTTATTTTGACGGTACGAAATGGAATGTAATAGGCGGCACAGTAAGTATAACAAATGATAAAGCAACGATAGTAGCTAGTATTTCGCATTTGACGGAATATGGAATAGTTGTAAAACCTGTAGCCGGTGTATTGGCAACCTTAAATGTTAGTCCTAATCCATTTACTCCTAATAGCAGCGATAGCAGATTTAACAAAATAAGTTTTGCATTTCCTAATGAAAATGCCGAAACAGTTGTATTGAAAGTATATAATATGTTGGGAAAACTTGTAAAAACGGTTACTTTTGAAGGAGCAACAAATACTTTCTGGGACGGTACCGATGATAAAGACGAAATCGTAGATGGCGGAGTATATATATACCAATTAAAAGTTGGAAGTTCCGTAATTGGAAAAGGTCCGATCGTGGTAGCTAAATAAATTAGTGAATAGTGCGGTTGTGGGATTGTGCGATAGTGCGTTGATATTGAAGTTATTATGAAGAATAAGAAATTAATTATAACACTTTTACTTTTTACCTTTTACCTTTTACCTGCCGTTTTACATTCTGCTTTTGTAGATTTGGGAACGGGAGCGCGTCCTTTAGGTATGGGGAATGCTTTTGTTGCGGTAGCAGACGATGCTAATACTACATTGTATAATCCTGCAGGTTTGGCACAGCTGACACGTGAAGAAGTTACATTGACATATTCCCAGCTATATGTTGGTATAGACGGTCTGAGTAATAGTTTTGCTTCGTATGTATATCCTTTAAGTAAAAGATATGGAAGTTTTGGCATAGGTTGGTATAATTTTGTAACCAAAGATCTTTATAATGAAAACACTGTATTACTTTCATATGGACATCAGTTGCTTGGTGAGTTGCCGGTGTTATCGGGTGGTATAAATCTTAAATATTTGGCAAAAAAATACGTTGCAAATGAATGGACCGCAATTAATCCTGTTTTTGCAGGTGGTACAAGTGCCAGCGGTATCTCGTTGGATTTAGGATTTTTATGCCAAATAAATAAGCCGTTATCTATAGGTTTTTCTGTTGAAAACCTTAATCAGCCGGATATAAGTCTGCAGTCAACCGATAAGGTTCCTTTGGGTTACCGTGTCGGAGCTGCTTATAAATTGGATGTGTTAGGGCCATTAAGCGGTTTTACAGCGACATTGGAAGATTCAAATATTGCACAAACCAATAGTATCCGTGCAGGTTTAGAAGCTTGGTTTATGGAAAGGACATTGGCGACCAGGCTGGGTTTTAGCAACAGGGATATCAGTTTAGGTGCCGGTTATATATTTAAATTAAGAGATTCCGAAGGTGAATTGGATTATGCATTTATAAGTCCTTTTAATTTTGTAGATGCTGTTTCAGGAACACACAGAATTTCGTTAGGGTTAAGATTTGGCAGTATATTAGAAGATGAAGAAGAAGGGTCTGCCGAAGAGACGGAAGAGGAAGAAGAAGGTACTGAAGAAGCTCAATCAACTCAAACGGAAAAATCAACAGCGATTACATCAGAAACTCCCGTAACAACTACCCCAGGTGTTAGTAAATCAGTAAAACAATTGGCTAGAACTGCATACTTAGATGCGGTAAAACTATACAATAAAAATAAATTTTTAAAAGCTTATGATAAATTTAATTATGTTTTAAAATTGGACCCAAAAGATAGGATAAGTCCGCGTTATATTAGCCGTATGCGCGGTAATGTGGAACGAACTGTAAATAAATTTAAAAAAGAAAAAGATTTACAATATGCAGTAGGATATCTTAGTTATGTAGATAATAAAATAAATGTTGCAGTAACCGTCTGGGAAAAATTGCTTATAATAGATCCCACAAATGAAGAAGTAAAAGAATATTTAAAGAAATATAAAACAGGCAGCGGGCAAGCTCAATCCGTAGAACAAAAACCGGTTGAGGTAGCACCTGCAACTCCGGTTACTGTACCCGCAGAAGTTAAACCGGCAGAGACGAAACCGGTTGAAGTAAAGCCGGCGACTAAACCGGCAGCAATTGATGATGAAGAAGCTGAAGAAGACGAGGAAGAATGAAAATAAGAATTAAACAAATAATTATTTTAATATTATTTCAGCTGATTATAAAAAATATATTGTCAGCTGCAGGTTCTGTAAAAAGCACTATAACAGATGGCGGTATATTTAGTAGTGCTACTTTAGTATGTCAATCAAAAGCATATATTTGTGATATAAGCGTTGCCTTGGACCCGGATTATCAGGCAGCAGAAGCATTGGCGAACGATTATCCAATTCCATGGATTGATATTGCTCAATATATAACTCCGGTACATTGTGCACGGGGATATATAGATTTATTTGTTCAAATAGATATGGGAAACATTGGCAAATTAGCAACCGGTACCGTACCGTCTATGTACCTTTATGGTGATCCGGATGATAGGAGTAACCATGATTTAGCAGTAAGTGCCGATAATGCTTTGTATGATATGATAGATACTGATTATAAAGGTGTATGGGACACAGACGTATTAGGTGTAACTATAAGTAGTTTGCAGTATGTATCATTAAGATTTGCGGTCCCTCCGGAACCGCCAAAAACCTATAAATTATTTTTAGGTCAGGATAATTTAAGACCGGTAAGGTCAGCGACTTCCTATTCAGACCGTTATGTAGTTAAAGTATTTACACCGGCAATATCCACCGGAGTTTTTGCATGCCCGGATGTTTTAGTTCCAAGACGTTATAAAATAGATTACGATACGTCAAATCATATATTTAAAGTACCGGCATTAGTGAGATATATAA
Organism: Elusimicrobia bacterium RIFOXYD2_FULL_34_15; assembly: GCA_001800605.1. Lineage (GTDB taxonomy): Bacteria > Elusimicrobiota > UBA8919 > UBA8919 > UBA8919 > UBA9627. The sequence continues at coordinate 7,666 of MGVS01000076.1, read as the reverse complement.
CAAAAAATGTGCCGGTGATGTTTGACGGGTCAAGATCAGTAGTTACTTCTTCCGCAACTATAAATACATATGAGTGGGATTTTGATAATGACGGTGTATATGATGCAAAAGGCGTAAATCCTGTTTACATATATACTTCTACCGGGACTTATACAGTTATACTTAGGGTGACAAGCAGCGATAGTTTAATATCCGTTTCGAGCGGCAGCGTCAGAGCTGTAGCTGGTTCTGTTCCGTTACCACTAACAGTTCAAGTGGTTGAGGCGCCTACAGTTGGCAAATTATTTCAGAACGCTCCTAATCCGTTTGTAACATCAAAGAAAGCTTATACAACAATTAGTTATGATATAGCGGAAAATGCTTTTGTTTCACTAAAAATATACACAGCATCAGGAGAGTTAGTAAAAACTTTAGTTGAAGAATCAAAATTAGCAGGATTGTATGATGTGAATTGGGATGGCACTAACCAAAGCGGGGAAAGCGTAGCCAGTGGGGTATATATTTACCATATAAAAGCGGGTGACTTAAAAGCTTCAAAGATATTGGCAGTAGTAAAGTAAAGCAATTCAAAATTCAAAAACCTGTCCCGTTCTACGGGATTAAAAATTATGGTTATGAAAAATAAGAAAATATCAATTTTAATATTAACGCTATTAGTCAGTGGTTCTTATTTGTTTGCTTTGGATTCTGGTGTAGGAACAACCGCGGCAAATTTTCTAAAAATAGATGCAGCAGCAAGGCAGTCATCCATGGCCGGAGCATTTGTAGCAGTGGGCGATGATGTTAATACAATACAATATAATCCGTCAGGTTTGTCGAATTTAAAAAAACATGAATTAAGTGCTACGTATGTTAATTATGCTGCCGGACTTTCATATAGTTACGTTGGATATCTGCTCCCGTTACCAAAAACAAAAATTGGTTTCAGCGGCGGATCGTTCGGCGCTAAAATGCGTGAAGCAGATGCGCAAGGTGATGAATTAGGTGAAATAATTGTAGGTAATGCATTCTATTCATTATCTGTTGCCAAAAAATATGGAGACTTATTATCTTGGGGATTCAGTTTCAAGGCAATAAGTTCAAAGGTTGGAAAATATAATGCATGGGCATATGCCGGAGATTTAGGTGCGATATACGAACTTCCGATAGAAGGTATTTCAATCGGTGCCGCATTAAGTAATTTTGGCAGTAAATTAAAATTATTGTATGAGGAAGATCCGCTTCCAAAAGGTTTCAGAATTGGTATTGCAAAAAAATTAGCAGACCCGAAATTAGTATTGGGACTTGAAGCAAATAAATATAGCGATAATAATTTAATGTGGAATTTAGGTGCAGAAGTATTTATTCTAAAAATAATTGCATTACGCGGCGGGTATAAAATAGGACATGATTTGAATTCATATACGCTTGGTACCGGAATCAGAATGAAACCCAAGGGGCTGGATGAATTCGAATTAGATTACGCTTTCAATCCCATGGGCGAACTTGGGAATACCCACCGATTTACATTAATTACAAGATTTTAAACCATCTTTCAAGATATTTTAATTAAATAATCAGATATGAAAAAGATAATACCGATAATTATATTAGCGTTATTTGCGGGTTGTTCAACAATACGTTCAACTGCCAAAAAATATGATACGCGGTTAACAACTGTTGTGCATCATCAAACAGCAGCATATACTTATAGAAAATTGGATGATATATATAATATTGCACGATGGGCTCAGCCCTATGCCGGTGATTACATAGATTCAGATTTCTACTACATGGAGAATTGGCTTAGATTCAGGACATCGCCAAAAATAAACGGTACTTTATATACAAGAACAGACCCTTTTACGCACAACCAGGGAAATAACCAAATGTACGGCAGAAAAACTATTGCGTTTGATCTTGGTTATGACGTTACTTCTGATTTTCAAATACAAACCGGGGTAACACAACACAATTACGAATATGATGGTTACAGCGCACCATGGACAGCAGAATCATTAAGAGATGATTTTGGACAATTGTCAGCAATTAACAAATTAGAATATAAAAGGACTGATAACGAAATCAGGGCGGGTTTTACATTAAGAAAACAATACTCAAATATCAGCGCAAGGATTACTTCAGGTAACGTATCTTATTTATATACGGCATTAGATCAGCTTCCGGATGCGAATCTCTGGGCAAGGCCATATGAAGGAAGTTATTACAAAACAGATTATTTGATAGCGGATATGAGATGGCAATTCAATGTGTCGCCTAAATTCCGAGGGGAACTGACAGGGGCGCTTACACCGGATATAAATACAACCAGTCAATATAACCAGTACTATTATAATAGGTTAGGACTTACTACTTTCTATAGACTCAATCCTAATTGGGAATTTCAAATTGGAGTTTCTCATCAGAATTATATGTTCGGCGCAAGAAATCCATACAACCCACCCTCATGGATCTATACTTTGCAGGAGCCAACCTACTCAACCTTGATTAATAATTTGAATTTTGAACGGAAAAGAACTATTGATGACGTCTGGGTTGGATTTGAACTTAGACCTTAATAATAAAATCTAAAGAAATTATTTTTTAATAGAAGAGAAAAAAGTTTATGAAAAAAGTTTTTTTAGTTGTAATTTTTGGTTTGTTGTCACTCTTTTTGATTTTTCAAAAATGTAATTGTGAAGTGGTATCAAAAAAAGAAAAAAATAATCAAACTCAAAAAAAAATTGTTTATCAGGGTAATAATGTGGTATACTATGACACAAGATATTTTCCTGCAAGTTATGTGGAAAATATAGAAACTTTACTGAATTTTTTAAAAGATAAGAATTTCTATCAACAGGAAGCAGACCAGTTAAAGGACTGGATGGATTTAAAGATATCAAAAAATGCGCCAAATAGTGTTTGCGTAATGCTCATGGGTATAGCACCCGATACAGTAGCTGAAACCATGGACGAAGATTGCACAATTTACAAATATATGCAAGCTGGCGGAAAAGTAGTATGGATAGGTGATACGCCATTTTTATATCAGGGTAAAATGGCAAAAAAAGCCAGAAAATGGGGGAGCCAGGGTTTAATAAGCATACTTGATATTGAAGTAATAGAAAAAGATCATGTAAGTGCTTCAGTAGAAATAACTGATGACGGCCTAAGGATGGGCGTACAAGTTGTTGATAAAGCGACGATGCCGGTATCTATGTATGATGTAACAAAAGTACTTACAAAAACTAAAGATTTTGCGTGCAGTTGGTTTAAAAATATAAATAAAAATTATCCTAATAGCGGATTTATACGTTATAGGGCAACATGGTATAATGGAGCATCAAGTGAATTAAATGATGATGTATATTATCTTGCGTTATATCCAAAAATAAGAAGAAGTTCGTATGATGATCAAATAGATGAAGATGAAGGACAGTAACGGGTAACGAGTAATGAGAAGTAGAGAGGTAACCCGCCACTAACCCTTCGGCGGGTCCGCCATAGAACCAGTGGCGGAAAAGATAGAGAGGTAGAAAGAAGTCATTCTGATCCCGATTCATCGGGAGAAGAATCTCGTCTTTTGGTTTATGTAGTTGCCAAGCTTGCTTGCCCGAAAGTTTTAGTTATTAGGGCGCGGCTTAGTTGAAATATAAATTACAATTTTGCATTTTTAATTTATGTTAAGGAACAAGGGAGAAAATAGTATGGAATTATTGAAAAAATTGGTTAGGTTGGGTTATGTTTCGTTTGGTGCGGTGATTTTGTTTTCCGGTGTAAATTTTGCTCAGGATCCAGGACAAATTAAGGATCAGATAGCAGGACAGAGATATTACAGCAGATTGGATTATGTTATACCACTTGGAGAATTAAGGGTCGGCATGACTCCTGAGTATGTACCTTTTGAATATAAAAATAATAAAAAAGAAATAGTGGGATTCGATGTGGACATTGCTAAGAAATTAGCCGATACTTTAGGAGCAAAACTTTATATTCGCGAATATAAGTGGGATGATTTAATTCTTGCTTTAAAAAGTGGTGATGTTGATATTATAATATCAGGAATGACAAGAACATTAAAGCGTGCAATAGATATCAATTTTACAGAGCCGTACTTCGAGACAGGAATTGTTGTTTTAGTAAATGAAAAGTATGTCAATTTTGTCCATTGTGAAAAACTTTGCGATGCTCTTAATAATAAAACAATTAAAGTTGCTGTCGTAAAAGCAACTACAGGCGAAGATCTTGTTAGGAAAAAATTGCCGGATGTTACAGTCGTTGAATTTGACGGAGAACAGGAAGCGTCCAACGCATTATTAACAGGCAGAATAGATGCTTTTGCATTTGATAAACCTTTTGCAGATAGTTTAGTTGCTAAGCATCCGGAGATCAAAATATTGACAGAACAGCTTAATTATGAATATTACTCATTTGCAGTTGCAAAAGGGGATCCTGATTTTCTTAGATGGCTGGATTATTTTATAGATGAATTGAAGCTATCCGGAGATTACGATAGTATATATAATAAATGGTTTAAACAAAATGCTTATAATAAATTAAAACAAACAAAATAATTTTTATATGTAGCAAATATATTTATGAAAAAGATTAGTAAAATATTTTTTTCGTTTCTCTCCTTAAGTTTTTTACTTATAACTTTTTCTAATTATATTTATTCCGTTACAGTAACAGAAACATCCGCAGCGGATTTTGGCGACGGATACAGCGTACAAACAGACACGTTGACGGTTTCAGGCAGTGTACAATTATCTACGATGGCATCTCCTTCCTGGTACAGTAATAACTGGGCATATCGCAAAGAAATAACTATAACTAATCCTAATACACAGGCAATTGTAAATTTTCAGGTATGGGTACCTACCGGAACATCTACCGGTCAAGTAGATTTGGATACACCCGTTAATGCAGGTAAAATGCAAAGTGACCAGGGTGATGTCAGGTTTACCGATATTGATGGAACAACATTATTGAATTATTGGATACAACCTTCCACAATTACATCAACTCTTGGCAAAACGGTTGGATTCTGGGTAAAGGTTTCCAGTATTGCAAAAACCGGCGGTACCCGTAAGGTATATATGTATTACGGTAATTCCTCAACAGGTACTACTTCCAATTTTGATAATACGATGGAAAAGACGTCAACAAGTACGGCTGCAAATGTTTATGATACAAGGATTAAAGCATTATATAATTTGGATGATTCACAGATTGAATCGGAACTACTTCCTGACGGTGTTTTTGAGCAATGGACTTCTGCTACCAATTTAACTAATTGGGACGAAAATGGTGTTTCTGCAGGAGTAAGACAAATTGACCGTGTCGTAAATCCTAGAAAACGCGGTAGTTATGCAGTGAAAATCTCAGCAATCAGTAGTGACGGGACAAGTGATGTTTATTTGTCTACAGGAATTCAGGTTCAAAATAACAGATGTTATCAGATTAATTTTTGGATGGAGTATTCTGCTCATCAATCAGGTCAAATACATGTCGGTATGTGGCAAGACGGTGCTGTAATATCGTCCACGACAATACAAAATAGGTTAATATCAATGAATACAGGATACTATACTCTTCGTGCTACTGCAACCGCAACCGGTTGGGCTGAAATCAGGATAGAAATGGATAATGAAATAAACGGTGTTGCTTATTTCGATGATATGTCGGTTAGATATTCTACACCTTCTATATCTGATGGAAGTGCTAATATCAATAACGGACGTTTTAGGTTTGGTGCACCACAAACTTTTGGTGTAGCTTCATTTAATAGTTATGATGGCGGAAGATGCGGTGATATAAGTTCAGATACGGTAAAATTTTCTAATGGTGACAGCGTTAGCGGTATGGCTGCGCTTAATTGTGAAATTGTTGTTGACGATAAAGATACAAGTCTGGATATGACAAGTGCTATTACACTTGAAGCATGGGGTTTAATGCGTTCTTCCGTACCGCCATCAGATTATAACAGTTTGTGGATTGTAAGAGGTAATAATGCAAATGGTGGTTGGGGAATATATCCTGAAAATGTTTCAGGTGCTGATTTTAAAATTAATGGTAAAATAAAAGTAACAGGTGGCGGAGGAACATGGGAACATATATCCGATACAGGGGATATCCCTGCAATTGTGAATAATTGGTATCATATTGTGATGACTTATGATAGTACATCAGGTAATTTAAAAATGTATGTAAATGGATTATTAAGCAAAACACGTGCTACAGTAGGTGGCACTATTTCCTTTACCGACGGTGATGCTTTGAAAATCGCAAATTCTTTGTCAGGTATGGTTGACGGTGTTGCAATTTATAATGTAGTAATGTCTTCTATGGAAGTAATATCGCATTATTATCGGCATAGATATGTTGAAATAACACCCACTTGCAGTATTGGAACTGAACAAACTAAATATTATTCCGGCGGTTCGTATGCTTCTAGTATACTTTTTACCGGTATAAATAGCACACCAATGACTTTGGTTTGGTTTAGTTCAACAGCGGCAACAGGAGGGCAGCTAAATATTCAAGTGCGTGCTTCTGATACACAATTTTTTGAAGCAGATGGTGCTCCTTCATGGGTTAATGTAAATGGCAGTTCCGATACTATGATGGCAGCAGTAGGTAAATATATGCAGTATCGTTCTACTTTCAGTACGGTGTATTCTACACTTACCCCTGTTTTAAATGATGTTACAATTGTATATTCAAGTGTTACGGTCCCGTCAGCACCTACCGGATTATTCGTGACAAATATTACAAGCGGTTCTGTAACTTGGAATTGGACTGATCCGAATGCATCAGGCGATGTTGATCAGGAAGACGGATTTAGAATATTTTCATCAACCGGAGGTTCTTACGTAGGCTCAACTGCTGCTGATATTACTTCATGGAATGAAATGAATTTGAGCTCGAATACTTTATATACCCGATATATTCAGGCATACAATAGTGCCGGAAGTAATAATTCTGTTAATTCATCAACTTGTACGCTTAGTGCTCCGCCAAACAATCTAACAGTAAGTGCTTTATATAGAAGTTCAGCAACCGTAAACTGGAATGATGTCGGAGCGACAAGTTATTCATTAGAACGGGCGGTTGGAGCTAGCTCGCCGGGAACTTGGTCGGTAATAAATAGTACGCCGACAGTAGGATATACCTATACAGGATTATTAGGGGAGACTACATATTGGTTCAGAGTAAAATCATATAATGATAGCGGAGTATTAACTGCTACAGCGAGCAATATAGTAAGCACAGTAACAGTACCATTACCACCTTCCGGATTTACCGCAAGCCAGATATCTACAAGCAGCATAATGTGGTCGTGGACAGATAATTCCAATTTTGAAAATGGTTATCGTGTTTATGCATCTACGGACGGAATAGTAAAAACATTATCAGCAAATGTTACATATTGGATAGAGTCTAATAAGCCGGCTAATACCCAACATAGTCGTTATGTAGCGGCATTTAATGCTACTGAATCAAATTCATCTAATGTAATATCCAGTTATACATTAACTTTGACGCCGACAAATTTGATAGTGAATGTTTTATATAGAAGCTCAGCAACCGTAAGCTGGGATAACGTCGGTGCCGCACAATATTCTGTTGAACGCGCGGTTGGGGTTACCTCGCCGGGAACTTGGTCTATAATAAACAGCACACC
>MGVS01000075.1 GCA_001800605.1 Elusimicrobia bacterium RIFOXYD2_FULL_34_15 | reverse complement strand
ATCAAGAATAACCGGAAAAAAAGAACGAGTAATCTTTCTCAGTTCATTCTTAGCTATAATAAAATTCTTTAACCTCTCAGGATAATGAATAAAACCATTATACTGAATCATCTTATACGAAAATTCATCCGGTTTGGGAACCGGAATATTCAGTAATTCTCTGTCTTTTTCTCTTTCAAGATATTCAAGTTCAATATCACGCCTTAATTCATCGGGATGATTCACGTAATGCTTCGCCTTGTTTAAAATATCTTTATATTCCCTGACATATTCTTTGTTTAGTGGTGCTTTTGATTTTGGCATTTATAAACCTCTTATATTTTAAAATTTTGTAATTAACATTTTTATTTAGTATGTCTTAAAAATCTAGCCGGATTTCCTACGACGACGCTATTTTCAGCAACATCATGCAAAACGACGCTCCCCATACCAATAAGGCAGTAATCTCTAATTTTGATATTTTGCCTAATAGAACTATTGGCTCCTATATAACATGATTTTCCCATATTGACATCTCCTGAAATACATACTCCTGCATTTATAATTGAATAATCTCCGATTATATCGCCATGAGTAATAACTGTGTTTGGCAAAATAAGTACATGATTGCTAATTTGAACATCTCTTGTTATAGTTACGTTCTGATGGATTACACAGCCAAAACCTAACGTTACCGTATTTGAAAGGTTAGCAGTAGGATGAATAATTGTCTCAAATCTTTCCAAAGGAATATTTAATCCTGAAATTATTGACTTTTTTTTCCAAAAATTATGAGGACCGCCTATACCTGTTATAAAATAACAATCCTTTAAATATTTAGAGGATTTCTCAAATGGTCCGAGTACTTTGGAATTTAAAACTTTTTTACCCCATAAAGATTTATTATCATCCAAAAAACCGATACATTCATATCTGCAATTTGATGAATTTAAATTAATATCATTAATTGTATCTAAAATATCAACACAACCGCCGGTTGCACCTAAAATAATTATTTTCTTTTTTTTCATAGAAAAAGCTATGGTTTAAACCACCAATAATCACCCGTATATCCGACTTCTCTAAACATTTTTTCCCACTCGTCGCAGTGAAGATACGTCGTAGCGACTACCGCCCATTTATCAAGTTTATTCTTTTCTTCCCCGTTACTATATGCCCCAATACTGATATATTTATGTCTCCGACTTACTCGTTCTATCTCTCTTAATGCATTTTTTACCTCTTCCAATTCCAATATATTATGCAAACTGTTAATAGAAATTACTAAATCAAAATATTTATCCGGAAAAGGCAGTTCTTTTGCGTTAGCCATGCATATATGAGGTTTTGCTTTATCAGTAGCATTACTAAGTGCATATTCTGATATATCAATTCCTGCAACCGTAATACCCGGTATTTCTTCCAAAAAATCGTGTATTAAGAATCCTTTAGCACATCCTACATCTAATACTTTACTTTCACTATTAAGCTCGTAATATTCTTTAAAACGTTTAACAACCGATTTCCATCTGCCGTCATAATAATAACCGCCCAATCCTTGCTGACGGGTTCCGTCAAAATATTCCTTATCTAATTTCCAAGATAACAACCGGTCTTCAGCACTTACTTGCGAACGCTCTACAACAGGTCTTACAGTTTTTGGCAACGTATCTAAAAGATTAACCTTAGCCATTGTTACTCCCTTTTAAATCTGCTTTTTCAAGTGCCCTTTTATAATGATAAAAATCTCCTTCCCTTGTGAGCATAATCGGAATCCCCTTATAAACAGGGTATTTACGCTGGCAATCCGGTTCTTTACAAATAAACCATTTTCCTGAAAACATCAAAAAACCTTTTTTACCGCGCGTTACACAATGAGGACAACGAAGCATTTTTAACAATTCTGACATATTCGCTCCTTCAAAAAATATTTCAAATTCGAAGTTTTTCTATTAGTTCAAAACCCTGCATAACCACTTCACCTATATTATCATAAACATATCTGCCTTTTCTACCTATCGAAAAAACATTCTTTGGCAGCGAATCCATATATTTTTTTGCCTTTTCCTTTTCACTTTTAATAGGATACGGATATAGTTTATTATTGAAAGACGGTATTTCCATACCTAATAATGTAGTATCTGATTTATAACGATATAATTTCTTATATTCAACTACCCGTGTAAATATCTCATCATTTGGATAATGTAAAAATATTACCGGATCAGGAATAACCTGTTTTACTGGTAGTACTAATTTTATAAAATCTCTCCCGATGTATTTTAATTCACCATAACAATAATCAAACAAAGAATCGATTGAAGTTGTACTTACCAAAATATCGGAATAAAGCCATTTACCATTTACCTGTATACCGCGTTTTTCAACATCAAATTTTTGTATATTGCAATTTAACTTAACTTTAAATTCTCTGCTAATTATATCAAAATATCTGTTATAACCATCGATATTAGTCGGGTGAGCATGGATCAAATCAGTCCGAACCTGTTTTGTCCCTGTTTTTAATGCAACACCTTTTAAAGACCATTCAAAATCTTCCAATTCCTTATTGGATTTAATAGCCCACATTTTTTTTGAATAATTATTAATAAATTTTTTATAAAGTGTTTTTCCGACTGATTTAGTATAATATTCTTCAAAATCCATTTTTCCTTTTATTTCCGGCCTTTTTTCCAATTCTTTGTATATACTCCTGGCATCAGGCATTTTTGGTATATCATCTTTATGTATAGGAAATGAATAAAACTGCCCGTCACTCTCAATAAAAGTATTAAGATATAACTTGAATGGTTTTACCGGGATAAATTTATTTAAAAATTTATAGACCTTTTCATACGGAGTATAAAGCGGCCTTGGACCAAACGTATACGGATGACTGCCATAAAAAAAAGTTCTAATTCCACCACCAAGGCACTTTTCCTTTTCAAATAAAGTTACATCCCAGCCATCCTTTGAAAGTAAATATGCAGCAGTACAGCCGCAAACACCGCCACCAACTACTATTGCTTTTTTCATATTTTAGATTCCTTGTTTTCAATGACAAATCTTTCCAAAACGCTTCTTATCGGTGACGATTCAAACGAATAAACGCGTTTTGCCTTCTCAGTAGAAATTATAAAAGAAATATTTTCCGATTCCTTATTTTTAATTTCAGAAGACGTACCGGCATTTTTTATAAGTTCCTTGACCGTTTCTTCAACAGTTATAACTTCGCTACATGCCAAATTAATTACATCAAATCCTTTTAAATCATTTTTTAATAAATTTTGAATAAATGCCGCCAAATCTGACAGATGTATGGCATTATTGAACCCTTCGGAATGATTATATACGGTTATATCTTCACCCTTAAAAACCTTTTGAAGTACTTTTGCAAGCCACGGTCCCTTAGCCATTTTTCCGAGCAGTCCCGGTAACCTAAGGGCTATTGAAGGGATTTTATCTGAAATATCCTTTAATAATAACTCCCCGATATATTTTGAAATCCCGTATACAGAAGGATTTATTATTGGAGTATCTTCGTCAACCACTTTATTTTCTATTTCACCGTATACGCTTATGCTGGAAAAAAATATTATTTTTTTAACACCGGCTTCTACCGCATACAAAGCCAAATTCTCAACCGCGGTCATATTGTTTTTTATATATTCTGCAACTGGGACTCCTGAAGGCCTTGCTTCTGCCGCAGTATGTATTATGGCATCAACATTGTCCGGACCGTTAAATTTCTGGCTTAAATCCGCCTTGATAATTCTAAATTTCTTTAGATTTAACAGCTTCTTTATAACATCGGAATCATCTATCTTGTCGAGTCCTATGACATTATTCCCGCTTTCCAATAAATCGGCAGCGAGATATGACCCGGCAAAACCACTAACCCCTGTAAGCAAAATATTCATAACTATAATCTATTCTTGCGATTAATCCGTACAGTCAACTATTTATTTATACAACTCATTCTTATTTTTTATTACAAGCTAACGCAAACAAGTAATGACACATAGGATAAAATCCTGTATGTACAACCTCATCGTTCATGCCGAAAATAAAAACATTCTTAAATTTTTTTAAAAGTAATTTTTTCAATCTTCCAGCATCGTACAAATTTACATGACCAATTTTACTTGCTTTGCAAGCGTACTCTGCCGCAGTTATATTCGGAGTCCCGATTATACAAAATCCGTCTTTTTGCAGATTTTCCGATAATGTTTTTAAAAATATCTCCTCCTGATTCTTTTTTAAATGTTCCATAACGTCTATGCATACCATCGCATCAAATTTACCTATTTTATTTTTAAAAAAATCTCTTTTCTGAAAAGCTATGTTTTCTTTTACTATATTTTCTTTCGCCCAATTTATTGCACGTTCATCAAAATCAACCGCAACAACCTTTTTAGCAAAACTTCCCAAAATCAAGCTTCCCAATCCTTCATTACAACCTAACTCTAAAACATTCAATTTTGGTTCTTCTCCTAAAAGTTTAGCAGCAAATTTATATCTGGATAGAATAAAAAGGGCATGTTTGGGATCATCTAAAAACTGTCTTGAAAAATACGGACCTAACATAAATTTTTTATTACCGACACAACTCTTTACCTTTTGCCAAAGTTTACTACTATTCATAACCCGCTCCTCACCATAAAATAAATTAAAAGCATTTTCAATTTTGCTATTTTCTTACTATATTATTTGCTTGTCCTATCTTCTGAGCAAGATATTTCCTGTCGGTTACCCCAAGAATAATCTCCTCGATATTCCCTTTTTTATAAATTATTACGCACGGAGCCATCTTAATATTATTATTACTTACTGTATACGGATTTTCCTCGATATTTAATTTTACGAATTTAATACTTTTATATGCTTTTGCTGTTTCATAAACAACCGGAGCATTAAATCTGCACACCTCGCTTCTTGTCGCCCAACAATCAACAACTACAATTCCCTTATTACTGATTACTTCTTTATTGAAGTTATTATCGTTTACATTAATTATTTTTATCATAAAATCCTCCTAATAAAATGTTCTGCCCATATATTCAAAATTATAACCATAAAAATCATAGTTGATAGTGTGATATTTATTTATCAATGAAAACAGTGCACTATTATTATCAAGCTTGTTTTTCCCGGCTGATTCTCCGTCAGCTACAGCTAAATTCTGCAGTTGCCCGTAAATATAAATCAAAGCCGGATTAAGTTTTTCCAGGTATTCATCCTGACCTTTTTTGGGTATTTCAGTAAGAGCTAAAGTCGATACAAATGCATAAGGTGTTATTAACATTTCAGTTGCTCTGGTTAACACAGCAGGAACACATAACATAATTTTGGAGTTTTCATCACCTTCTATAAATTCTCCGTTTTCAGAGATAACAGCTACTTCGCCTGATTTAAAAAATTCCCCTAAATAAAAATATTGAATTGCCAATGTTACAGGATAGTCAAAAATAAAATATCTTTTACAAAGATGATATTGTGTAACTAAACGGGCTAAATTACCAAATCCTCCTCCTACTTCAACAAAATCTATTGGAAAAGAAAAAACATTTTTACAATAATCGTGCAGCATTGCTAGATGGTAAATATGCCTCATAGATGTTCGGGTTATTTGACGGCTATCAAATGTAGTCAAATCTTTTGGCTCGCCGCAAATTGTTTCCGTATAATTTTTCATTATAAATTCATATTTTGAATATCCCAGTTTTTTAATCATTAAATCCATAAAATGCAAACCGCTGCCGCCGATTATATGCGGTCCAAGAATTGAATCTGATTGAAATTTTAATAATGTGTTGACATTTATATGATTCGTCATTTTCTTATGATTCTGAGCCCAAAGCTCCCAACGGTTATCTTTTAAGTATTTATCTTTCAATAACAGATTCATAATCTCTATTGCTCTTACCGCCCTGCTTTTTCTCTGAGATAACGGAGACAAAATACTTGGATTAACAAAAAAATACTTCATACTACCTCCAATGCACGTTAACAATAATCATTTCTTACTTTTCCACTATCACCTAAAATATTTTATCTTACTAATATTTTAGCCTCACGAATTATATCATCTTTACTCAGGCCATTCAATTGTCTCATTTCCAGAATATTTCCATAACCCGAAGCAAATACACCATTTAAACCAAGCCGTTTAAATTTAATCGGTTTCTGGCATTTTTCTAAAATCACTTCCGCGACCGCGCTTCCAAGCCCGCCAATAACAGAATGTTCTTCAACTGTTAAAATCGCTTTCGTTTCCCGGCATGCTTTTAATATTATTTCTTCATCAATAGGTTTAATTGTATGAATATTTATCAATCTAACTGAAATTCCAGATTTTTTCAATTCATCTATAGCTAATTGCGTTTCTTGAATTATGAAACCCGTTGAAATAATAGTAACATCATCGCCATCATTAAGTACAATACCTTTTCCTATGACAAATTCATAATCGTTTTTATATACAGAAGGATTCTTTCCCGTCCCTATTCGTATATAAACCGGTCCTTTCATTTTGTAAGCTGCCATTGTAGCTTTTCTCGTTTCTAACGGGTCTGCCGGAGATAATACCGTTAAATTAGGTAAACACCGCATAATAGAAATGTCTTCCGTACCATGATGCGTAGGACCAAGAGTACTGTAATTAAAACCCGCACCTATACCGATTAATTTAACATTTTGGTTCTGCTTGCATATATCGTTTCTAATATATTCAAAAGGCCTCATTGTTAAAAATGGAATTATAGTATAAACGAAAGGTATGAAACCGCACATTGCCATTCCGGCTGCAACACCAATCATATTTGATTCCGCAATACCTACATTCAAAAATTGTTTTGGATAAAGTTTTATATAATCGTCAAAAACGATTATGCCGTTATCAGCCAATAAAGTAAATATTTTCGGATCTTTAGATATATCAGTTAATTCGCTAACAAATGCATTTCTCATATTAATATTATTCCAAAGTTATTATAAGACCATTGAATAAGTATCTGTGTAGTGATTCTTAGGATTTTATTGTATTTGCGAGGTCTCCTCGCTGTCCTGTATTTATCAATCTTGATTGACTTATAGCCGAGCCCTGAGAACAAAAACGTTCGGGCAAGCAAGATCGGCAACTACAATGCGACACAATATCTATTTTCAGGGCAACATCTCGAATATTTTTCCAACAATATCATAATACTTTTTCGATATCTTCAATATTCAGTTCTTTACAGGCGACTTTCATTTCTTCATTATTTGGTAATCTATAGTGCCATATCGCTTTATCTTCCATAAAAGATACTCCTTTGCCTTTTATTGTATTAGCAATGATAACACTTGGTTTATTTTTAGTAAATGGAACATTTTTTAATGCTTTTAATATTTCCGAAATACTATTACCGTTAATTTCCTTAACGCTCCAATTAAAGCTTCTCCATTTTTCAGCAAATGGCTCCAAACTATTAATTTCGTTAGTTTTCCCCATACCTTGTAATTTAT
>MGVS01000074.1 GCA_001800605.1 Elusimicrobia bacterium RIFOXYD2_FULL_34_15 | reverse complement strand
GTGCATCAACTGCATCCCATATGGCAAACGATTTTATGATGGGTGTTGCCAAAAAAAGAGATAGAGGATTTAAAGCCATTTCACTTTCTGACAGCAATTCTATTATAACAGCAGTAGCAAATGATAATAGTTATGAAGAAATATTTTCTGCACAGTTGGTAGAATTGGGTAATAAAGATGATATACTTATCGTTTTTTCAGGTAGCGGTAACTCGCCAAATATAGTGCGTGTAGTAGAGATGGCAAAGAAAATTAAAATAAAAACGATTGCATTTCTCGGCAGAAATGGTGGTGATGTAGGTAAAATAGCTGATTTATGCATAGTAGTTCCCGCAGAGGACTATGGCCCGATAGAAGATATTCATTTAATATTTGATCATCTTATAACGTCATATTTCTTAAAAACAACCATTAAATGAAGCGACACGGGTTAAAAACCCGTTATATAGTTTACCTTAAGATTCTAGGAGCGGAATCCTGCCCGAAGACCATTCACTATCGCTTTTATAAACGTGGTCTTCTGGCTGCAGGATGAATAAGATCTCATTATGAAAAAATTTATTTTAACAATAATCAAATCTATAAATATTATTATTTGTTTCACATATTCTATAGCCAAACTGTTAATAAATATAAATATTATTAGAAAAGCTCAGGTGGTTGTGTTATTACCTGATGGTGGTTTTGGTCACACTATTACAGGCCCGGACATAACAAGAAAGGTATATAAAGGCCAAAGATGTGTTTTTATAGTTTTTTCAGAATATAGAAGGCATAATTGGAAAGTGTCGTTAATTTGGACTGATATTGAGGTTATTTTTTTACCATTGAGTATTGGTACCAAATATAGGGTGTTTGGAAAAGCATTGGTTTTCCCATGGGCTTATTGGTATAGGGAAGGAGTTCCCAATATTGTGAAAAACATTTTTAAATTGTTAAATGCATCGTGTAATATTCACTATGTTAACGAAATTTACGGCAATTTGCAGCTACCCAATGAGATAGGAAAAGATGAATCAAAACCGGGGGGATTAAATAATTTTGGCCATTCATGGCCAACGGGATATTTTAAATTGTCTGAAAAGGTATTTGCACCAAATGTTTATTTGCCTAATAGTTTACAAAGAGATATTGAAAATAAAATATTAAATTATTTGCCGGAAGAAAAAAAAGATAAAATAAAATTATGTTGTCTGTACTTGCGACAGAAAGGATTGGAAGAAAAAGACGATGCTTCTAATTATACAAGAAGCGGTTCAAATTTTGAAGATTATATTATGGCAATAAAAAAACTAAATAATTCCGGTTACATAGTATTGTTAACAGGAGATGTTGTCCCTTCATTATTAAAAATGAAGGAATTTAACGGGATGCTCATAGATAATAGACTTATCAAAATTGATAAAAATCTATTTTATATATATGCTGCAACCAATTCAGATATTTTTATCGGAGAACCTGGTGGAGGGGCATGGTTGCCAAATGTAAATAATATTTTGAAGTTGATTATTAATGCTTTTCCTTTTAGTTATGGTCTCCCAAATTCTTGGGTGTATTATAAAACAGTAAGAGATAGAAACGGAAATTTAATGAAGTTCGAAAAATTATTATCCGATTATTCATATCATTATAATTTTGAGGAGTTTGGTTTTAATTTATATAATAACTCAGCCGATGAAATTTACAGAGCCGTTTCTTCATTTATAGAAGATATTAATAAGCCTGTTGAATATAATCCCGGTGCAGATATCGTTTCAAAAATTTCAAATTATTCGTGGTTGAAGATATCAAAGGCGAAAATTTCTCCGGAATGGTTGCGGTTATACTCTGTTTAATTGGCAGAAAAAATGAGATTATATTTGTCGGTATACAAAATAAAAATTCAGCAAAAATATGTAATTTCATAACTCGTTCAAATGATGAGGATTATCTTAAGTGTAAAAGATATTAGATAAGAATATGTTAAACAAAGTTTTAATTATAGCTGAACTTGGAATGACGCATAATGGTTCGGTATCACTTGCAAAAAAATTGATAAATTCCGCAGTAGATTGCGGAGTAGATGCTGTTAAATTTCAAATGCATATTTTTGATGAAGAAAGTTTGCCGGATGCACCATCTCCGAAATATTTTACTAATGAAAGCAGGAAAGAGTTTTTTAAAAGAACATCGTTTACAGAGGAACAATGGATAGGTATTAAAAAGCATATAAAAGATAAAAGAAAGAAATTTGTTTGTTCTCCATTTTCAATTAAAGCAGTGAAATCATTGGAAAAGATAGGTGTTGATATATATAAAATCCCTTCAGGAGAAGTTACAAATACACCATATTTAGAAATTGTTGCAAAAACTAAAAAACCGATTATTTTATCAACAGGAATGAATAATTGGAAGGAATTAGATAGTGCTGTAAAAACTATTAATAAATACAACAAAAATCTATTTATTATGCAATGTACATCCTCTTATCCTTGTAAATATGAAGAAGTAGGCCTGAATGTTATAAAAGAAATGCAAGCACGATATAAAATGCCGGTAGGTTTATCTGACCATACATTGACTATTTATGCTTCTTTTGCAGCAGTGACTTTAGGAGCAAAGATAATTGAGAAACATTTTACTACTCATAAGAATCTTTATGGTCCTGATGCTAAATTTTCCTTGGAACCAAATGAAATGAAGAATTTAGTAGAAGGTATAAGAAATATTGAAATAATGCTGAATAACAAGGTTGATAAAGATGATATAATTAAATTTAAAGATATGAAGTTTATCTTTGAAAAAAGCATTGTTTCTAAAAAATATATAAAAAAAGGTACTGTTATAACTTCCGATTTATTAGATTTTAAAAAACCAGGTGACGGTATACGGGCTGATAGAATGAAAGAAATAATAGGGAAAAAAGTAAAGGTTGATATACCGGGAAATACCATGGTTTTGCTGGAGCATGTAAAATGAAAGTGAAAAATAGGTACTTTTTTGGAAGTCGCGGAAAGCGGACATTAATTATTTTTAAATGATTGATTGTATGATAAATATAAATTAGTAAAAGGAAATTTTAATATGTCAATAGTATTGATTACTGGTTCTGCGGGTTTAATTGGTTCTGAAAGTGTCCGTTTTTTTTCTAAAAAGGATTTTAAAATTGTAGGCATAGATAATGATATGCGAAAATATTTTTTCGGTGATGAAGCATCTACCAAATGGAATAGAAATAAAATAGAAAAAGAAATTGAAAATTATAAACATTATGATATTGATATAAGAAATCAGGAATCTGTAGAAAAAGTATTCAAAGAATACGGGAAAGATATAAAACTGGTTATTCATACTGCGGCGCAGCCTTCACATGACTGGGCGGCAAAAGAACCATTCACTGATTTTACGGTTAATGCAAACGGAACATTGACAATATTGGAGATGACCCATACATATTGTCCTGAGGCAGTATTTATATTTACTTCCACTAATAAAGTGTATGGTGATACTCCCAATAATTTACCTTTGATAGAATTAGAAACAAGATGGGAAGTTGATACAAAACATCAATATTTTAAGTTTGGCATAGATGAAAGTATGGGTATAGACAATTCAAAACACAGTTTATTTGGTGCATCTAAAGTTGCTGCTGATGTATTAGTTCAGGAATACGGAAAATATTTTGGAATGAAGACAGCGTGCTTCCGCGGAGGATGTTTGACAGGACCTAACCATTCCGGTACGCAATTACATGGCTTTTTAGCTTATCTGATGAAATGTGCAATTTCGGGTGAAAAATACTCCGTATTTGGATATAAAGGAAAACAAGTCAGAGACAATATACATAGTTATGATTTTGTAAATATGTTCTGGAATTTTTATCAGAAACCGCGTATGGGAGAGGTTTATAATGCAGGCGGAGGCAGGCACTCAAATTGTTCAATGATAGAAGCGATAAAAATGTGCGAAGAAATAACCGGAAAAAAAATGAATTGGTCTTACAATGAAACAAACCGTATCGGAGATCATATTTGGTGGATTAGTGATGTGCGGAAGTTTAAATCACATTATCCTGATTGGAATTATATTTTTAATATTAAAGAGATTTTAGTAGAAATCTATAACGGATTAAGTAAATCCCGCTAAAAAATGTAGTTTTGTGGAATTTTTATAGCTAAAATAATATTAGGATGATATTTAACAAGGTATTTCAAGTGAAATTATCAAATATTTTATATAAAATAAAATATTATTTGTTCAAATTTTTAAAAAGTGAAAATCTAAATAAATATGATAAAGATATTGTTATGTATACTGAAAAATTTAAGGAAAAATACGGGGAGTTTCTGACAACAAAAAAAAGAAATAGCAAAAACGGCCATACGGTCTTAATATTTAGTACGTTAAACAGTCCATATTCAATGAATATAGAATCAATAATTGCAAAAAAGCTGGAAGAATACGGATTTAGTATAGTGATATTAACTTTTATCCATTTGAAAAAAATGTCCGATATTATACATGGTGAAATATATGATTTTAATGATATTTTATATTTGGAAGATTTTTTAAGCATTGGAAATTCACCTGAAGCAAAGAGGTTGTATAATAAGGTATTATTAATAAATGATGTTAATGAAATAAAAAATATGAGATATAAGAATACTTTGGTTGGGATTCATTCACTTGCGTCATTTAGCGGAATTGTACCTTCAGGTAAAATACAAATTGATAGAAAATCAAGAAAGAATATTGCAAAAATAGTAAGGAGTTCGTGCCGCATTGTTGATGGCATAGAGAAAATAATCGAATTAACTAAACCAGAAAAGGTTTTAGTTTTGGATAAGGGAACGGTTGGTGTCTGTGAAATATTTTATGAATCAATTTATCGTGAGATAGATTATTTACAATGGGCAAGTTGCCACGAACCAAATTCTATAATAGTTAAGAGATATAACACCGATAATTTCAGAGAACATCCGTTTTCAGTCTCAGAAAAAACATGGAATAACTATAAAAACAATAATGAAAATTATAGTGAATTTGTACTGGATTATTTTAAAAAAGGATATTTGGACGGCAAATGGTTTGAATATAAAAAATTGGCAACGAACAAGGCATTGGTTACCAAAGAGGAAATAATTAAGAGATTAAAATTAAATTCTGACAAGAAAATAGCAATTATATTTTCGCATATTTTAAATGATGCAAATTTCTTTTTTGGGAAAGATTTGTTTAAAAATGGATTTACTGAATGGTTGGTAAAAACGGTGGAAGTCGCAAGTAAAAATAAAGATGTTAATTGGTTGTTGAAATTACATCCAGCTAATATATTCAGACGTAAAAATATGAAATACCAGGGCGAATATGGGGAAATAATCGCAATAAAAGAATCACTAGGAAAAATTCCGGAAAATATTACCATTATACCTGCCGATATTAATATTAATCCTTATTCTTTTTTTAAGATTGCTGATTATGGGATAACTGTAAGGGGAACAATAGGGGCCGAATTACCGTGTTTTGGTGTCCCTGTATTGACAGCAGGGACCGGAAGGTATTCAGGCAGGGGATTTACAATTGATTCAGATAGTGTAGAAGAATATTTAGATAAGATAGCAAATATTCAAAAAATACCTGCATTATCAGAATATCAAAAAGATCTGGCTATTAAGCATGCGTATCTGTTTTTTAAAGAAAGACCGGCAAAATATGACTCATATATATATGATATTTATCCTTATCCACAAGAACATCCATTAAATAGGGATATTGAGATTGTTGATAAGAATTTATTTGATAATAAGGATTTAATAAATTTATGTAATTTCATAAAAAATTCTAAAGATGAAGATTATATTTCAAGTAGAATGTATTGATATTTTTAACTGATTTAAATAAAAGGGGTAGAATATGTGGGATAAATATTTAATAAGACCCGGTAATAAAAAATTTTTAAATTATTTTAGAATAAAACGATTTATTCATAAAGCGGTCTGTCCTCCCGGTGCTGCACTAAAATCATTATTAAAACATATATTAAATAAATCTGAATTGAAACTTGAAATCTATCAAGAAGAATTATTAAAAAATAATGTCCTAAAAGAAATTTATCTTAGTGCAGTTAAAAAGGGATGGGTTCCTAAAAAGTGTGATTCATATGAGGATCGTTTTAGCAATCTTTTCCGTTCAAGCGCAAATATATCCTGGTTTTACGCTTTAATAAGAGAATTAAAACCTAAAAGAGTTGTAGAAACAGGTACAGCTGCTGGTGGTACAACATCAATGATTCTTGCTGCTCTTGAAGCAAATAATTCTGGAAAGTTAATCTCTATTGATTTGCCTTCAGAAAAAGGAAAAAATACTATGAATTGGTCTCTGCCGGAACGGCAGAAAGCAGGTTTTTTAGTACCTGAACAATATAAATATAGATGGGAATTGAGAACAGGTGATTCGAAAGATTTGCTCGTCGAATGTTTAAGAGAAGAACCTTGCGATATTTTTATACACGATAGTCTGCATACATACGAACATATGATATGGGAATATGTAACTGCCTTTTTGAATATGCAAGACGGTAAAATTATAATTTCTGATGATGTTTTGTGGAATAAAGCATGGCTAAATTTTATTACGAACTTTGATCTGAGGAGTTTTCAGGATTTATCAAATCCAAATATAGGCGTAACTGTTATTAAACATAAAGAATAATAAGAACATAAATATACATTAAAAGATTTTAGTGATAGAAGAAATTAGGATGATTCAAGATAGTTCTGTGTAATTTGTAAAATCAATTAATTCAGTAATAGCTTGCAGAGCATTTTAATGGAGAATATAAAATGAAAAGAAAAAGAAAAAGAAAAATAGGTATTGTTATCGGAAGCCGGGCAAATTATGCGAGCATTAAATCTGTGGCACGGGAACTTAAGAAAAATAGGAATATTGAGCTTCATATTTATGCGGGTGCTTCTGCAATTTTAGATAAATATGGTAAGGTTGAAGATATCATAGAAAAGGATGGATTTCATATAGATGAGAGATTCTATATGTTGGTTGAAGGTGAAACACCTGAAACAATGGCTATGTCCACCGGTTTGGGGATTATACGTCTGGTTGATATATTTCAAAATCAAAGGCCAGATATCGTAATTACGGTAGGAGATAGGTTTGAGACAATGGCCACCGCTATTTCTGCCGCATATCTTAATATATTTTTAGCGCATACTATGGGCGGAGAGGTCTCGGGAACAGTTGACGAGTCTATAAGGCATGCTGTTACAAAATTCGCACATATTCATTTCCCTGCAAATAAAAGGGCATCAGACAGAATTATAAAAATGGGAGAAGAACCAAAAAATGTTTTTGTAACCGGATGTCCGAGAATAGATATAGTTAAAGAAGTTATAGAAGAAAGCAGAAAAAGTAACAATTTTAATGAAGATAATTTTTGGAAGAAGTATAAAGGAGTAGGCGGCAATTTTTCATTAAAAAAAGAAAAATTTCTATTAGTATTACAACATCCTGTTACTACCGAATTTCATAAAAATAGGGAACATATAAATGAGACATTAATGGCTTTAAATGAGTTAAAGATACCGACTATAATGCTTTGGCCGAATGCAGATGCAGGTAGTGATGAAATCTCTAAAGGAATACGAACTTTTAGAGAAGAATATAAGCCGGATTGGTTTCATATTTTTAAAAATTTACCTATGGAAGTTTTTGTGCAGTTAATGGATATGTGTAAAGTATTAATAGGAAATACGAGCAGTGCCATAAGAGAAGGCGCTATCGTAGGAGTTCCTGTGGTAAATATTGGTACCAGGCAACAGGGGAGATGTAGGGGAAAGAACGTTTTTGATGTTAATTATAATAAAAATGAAATAGTAAATGCAATTAAAAAACAAATAGAACATGGAAAATATAAGCCGGATTATATATATGGTGATGGTAAAGCCGGTAAGAAAATAGCAAAAATTTTAAGTGAAATAGATTTAAATAAAGTTGATATACAAAAAAGGATTTTAATATAATAGAAAGGAAAGTGCGATAGTGGGATTGTGGGATAGGGGGTAGTCATGATTTCTTCTACTTGTAGTTGCTAATCTTGATTAGCATAGATACCAAATGTTTATATGAAAAAAATATTAGCAATTATTCCTGCTCGCGGTGGATCAAAGGGAATTCCAGGAAAGAATTTATCTAATTTATGTAGGAAACCTTTGATAAAATGGACTATAGATGAGGCAAAAAAAAGTAATTTAATAGATAAGATAATTTTATCAAGTGATGATGACGAAATAATGGAATATTGCAGAAAACAGGGGATAGAAGTTCCTTTTAAAAGGCCG
>MGVS01000073.1 GCA_001800605.1 Elusimicrobia bacterium RIFOXYD2_FULL_34_15 | reverse complement strand
TTCCGACATCGCAAAACGGTTAGAACAAAACCAAAATTTTACAGTAAAAATTTCCAAAGTTGGTGCATACGATATAGAAGCAGAACTTAAATAAGGCAATTTAAAATTCAAAATTAAAAATTGTGGTTTTAATTTAATAAAATAATTTCGAATTAATCTAAATTTTAAATTTTGCATTTTTAATTTTTAATTGAATTTAAATGGTTTACGTCGCCGGCGTAGCTCAGCGGTAGAGCAGCGGTTTTGTAAACCGCTGGCCGGAGGTTCGATCCCTCTCGCCGGCTATTATAACTTAAAGTAATAAAATTTTTGGGCCCGTAGCTCAGCTGGTAGAGCACTTGACTTTTAATCAAGTGGTCGTGCGTTCAAGTCGCACCGGGCTCATTTTTTATTTTTTTGTGTCCCTTACCGGAGACGCAAAAAAAAATAATCCGCCGAAGATGTGTCATCAATATGGCGAATAGCCATTACTATTGATGACATGGTTATCGAAGGCGGATAAAGAGAAGTGACCCGCCGAAGGTTTAATGCTTGCCTGTGAGGAATAATTCAGTATTGGGGAACATTTTTTTTAAAATATTTGTCTAAAAATATATAGAGTATCTGATAAATAACATGGAAGAAAAAGATTTGATTGCTAAAGCAAAATCAGGAGATATTTATTCTTTTGAGCAGTTAATTTCAAGATATCAAAAGAGTGTTTATAATATTATATATAATATGATTGGTAATGAAGAAGAAGCGAATGATATTTCCCAGGAAGTATTTATTAAAGTATTTAAATCATTAACTAAATTTAGGGGTGAAAGTTCTTTCTCAACATGGCTATATAGTATAGCAAAAAATATATTTATTAATGAAAGCAAAAGGTATTATAATAAAAAGAAATCCATAGAAACATCACTTGATGATAACGAAAATTTAAAGTTATTAAATATCTCTGATGGATATAATGTTGTTGAGGAATTTGAAATAAGAGAACTTCAGGAGAAGGTTAGGCAAGCGATACAGCAATTACCTGAAGAATTTATTTTTGTTGTAATTCTTTACTATCTTGAAGGATTTTCATATGAAGAAATTGCTAAAATTATGGATTCTTCAATTGGAACGGTAAAGTCAAGATTGAGCAGAGGCAAAGAACATCTTAAAGAAATATTATCTAATATGGTTAATTTTAGTGATTTTAATAGCGAAAGCATAAATAATAAAATGATTTTATAATAATTAGGGGAACAATTTTTTAAAAAAATTTGTCTAAAATAGTAGGAGAAACAAATATGGAAAATAAGAAAATAATGAAAGAAGAGGTTTTAGAAAAAATAATTAGATCTGTTAAATCTAAAGACCTTCCCAATAGTTACTCATCGGAACTGCATCTAAAACTTTTACAAACCAAAAGAGAAATGCATCAACATAATAATAAAATATCGGATATAATCAGTAATTTACGATATTCTTTATTTAAACCGGTTTTCGTTTCAGTAACCACTTTTTTATTATTTTTAATAATAGGTGGTTATTTTTACTTCCAGGGATATGTAAAGGGTATAAAAACTAGTCAAGGACAGGTTACAGGAAGCGTTATTTCTTCTGTATTGAATATGGGAACGGAAGGTGTCCTGCGCATAAATTTTTCATCTCCAAAGGAACAGAAAGACATAAATTTTGAGATTCTTTTACCCGAAGGACTGTGTTTAGTACAGAATGCTAAGATTAATTGTAGTGATAAAATTATTAATTGGAACGGTAATCTAAATCTTGGTAAGAATGTTATAAAGTTGCCAATAATGGCAACTCACGAAGGTGTTTGGGAAATTTATATTACAGCAAAAAAAGGTAATACTGTTAAAAATATAAAAAGGTCGGTATCGGTACAAAAAGCATAATTTAGGGAGGTTGGTATGAAGAAAAGAGTTGGAGTAATTTTAGTATGTATGTTGTTGTTGCTTTGTGGAAAAGGACTTTTTGCTCAGGAAAGCGGGGAATTATTTGCGCAAAATACAGAAGATGAATTTTCTGTTGATATTGATGCAGATATAGAAACAGGCCGTTCTATCGGTCCAATCAATAATGAAAATGAAGAAAAGAGAAAAAATGAGGAAGTGAGAAAAATAAGTAGATCTGAGAAGAAAGAAGTGAAAAAAAACAGTACAATAGCAACTGATAGTTCAAATAAAAAAGAACAATCAAAAACTGAAGTAAGAAAGCAAAATAGGAATAGTAAAATTACTACAAGAAAAAGAAATTCAAGTGAAAATTCTGAAATTTTAAGAAATAACGATATAACGGAAGATTCTAAAAGGGAGCTGATTCATACTCAAGAATCAGAAATGACGCGCACGCGTACTGAAGAGCCGACTATGACACAGACACGCATGGAAGAACCACCACAGACGCAAACGCGTACTGAAGAGCCGACTATGACACAGACACGCATGGAAGAACCAACACAGACGCAAATGTATACTGAAGAGCCGACTATGACACAGACACGCATGGAAGAACCAACACAGACGCAAACGCGTACTGAAGAGCCGACTATGACACAGACACGCATGGAAGAACCAATACAAACGCAAACGCGTACTGAAGAGCCGACCATGACGCAGACACGCATGGAAGAACCAATACAAACGCAAACGCGTACTGAAGAGCCGACTATGACGCAGACAGAAACCCGGGAACCTATAATGACTCAAACTCAGCAAAGACAGGGTAGATAAAAAATAAAATTAAATTTAAAAAGGCTCTGATTTTTTTCAGAGCCTTTTTTATTGTGTTTTTATTATAAAAATCGTATAATGAGATTGTCGAAAAACCCGACAATCTCTGATTACGCAGATGAAAGACAAGATTACACAGATTAAGGATTTTTATCATATCTAAATAATCGTTTGAGAAATCTGTGTAATCGCTTTTAAAAATCCGTGTAATCGTTTTTAATTATGTTACAGAAAATAAAAAGATTTATTGATAAATATAAACTAATTAAGAAAAATGATAGAATTCTGGTTGCACTTTCAGGCGGACCCGATTCAGTATTTTTAGTAAAAGTTCTTATTCAACTAAGGAATTTATATAAAATAAATTTGTATGCTTGCCACATCGATCACCAATACCGTAAGGAAAGCTGGAAAGATTCGGTGTTTGTTAAGAATTTTTGTAAAGAATTAAATATACCAATAGTAATTGAAAAAATTAAGATTAAAAAATTTTCTGAGGAAAAAGCAAGAAATTTAAGATACAAGATTTTTGAAAGAGTTGCAAGTGATTTTAAATGCAATAAAATAGCAACAGGCCACACACTTGATGATAATTCTGAAACAGTTTTAATGTGGATTACCCGTGGATGTGGATTAAAAGGGCTTGAAGGAATTCCTGTAAAGAGAGAGAAAATTATAAGACCTATTTTATGTATTTCAAAAAAAGAAATATTAAATTATCTTGATAAGAAAAGAATAAAATACTGTTATGATAAAACCAATCTTTCACTGAAATTCAATAGAAATAAAATACGCTTAAAAGTTATTCCGGTTCTTGAAGAAATAAATCCAAGAGTAAAAAAACATATATTTGATCTTTCCGAAAAATTACATATTGTTGATTACCCGAATAATAAAATAAATAAAGTTGACACTTTAAGTAAAAAGTATTATAATAATGTAAATTTTAATACATTCGACGGAATAAATCAACAGGGTAAAAAGCGTCGCTCAGTATTAACCCTGAGCGGAGTCGAACGGGTTAATTACAAAGAAAAAACAGTTTATTTTGACGCAGACAAATTGGATATTTTAAAAATAAAGAAAAGAAATTGGAAAGACGGCGACAAAATGGTGCCGTTTGGTATGACGAAATCAAAAAAACTCCAGGATATTTTTGTTGACGAGAAAATACCGAAAGATTTAAGAAAAAAAATACCGGTAATTATAGAAAATAATAATATTATATGGGTTGCAGGTGTTAAAAGATCAAATGATGCGATAGTTAACGATAATACAAAAAAAATATTGAAACTGGAGATATGCAACTAAAAGATAGATTCAACATTCATGATGATGTAGCCGAGATAATTTTTGATGAGAATCAGATTCAGTTAAAAGTTAAAGAGCTTGCATCACAGATTTCTCAAGATTATAAAGGAATGCCGTTAACACTTGTACCTATTTTGAAAGGTGCAACTGTTTTCTTGGGTGATCTTTTAAAAAGTATTACAATTCCTATTAGTGTAGATTTTATGATGGTTTCATCTTACAAGAATACTGAAACAAACGGTTTTGTCTGTGTTGAGATGGATTTAAGAGAAACGGCTGAAAATAGAAATATTTTAATTGTGGAAGATATAATTGATACAGGCATAACGATAAATTATGTTTATGAGAGAATAAAATCACAGAATCCCAAGTCAATAAAAATATGTTCCCTTCTGGACAAACCTTCAAGACGGAAAAAAAATATAAATATCGATTATCTTGGTTTTAAAATACCTGACAAATTTGTTGTTGGCTATGGCGTGGATTTTAATGAGGTTTATAGAAATTTACCGTATATAAGCGTACTTAAACCGGAAATTTACGAAGAAATTCAATAAGGGAGTATTAAATGAATAAGCAGGCAAAAAATCTAGCGTTATGGATGTTAATCATAGTTGGTTTTATTTATCTCTGGCTGATAGCTTCTGAAAAATCTAAGGTTATAGATGTAGATTATTCTGAATTTAAGCAGGCAATCAAAGAACACCGGGTTTCTGATATAATAATTTCACCTGATATAATTTCAGGTAGTATAATAAAAGACAATAAAACGATCAAATTCAAAACTGTTCCGGTACAAGATACTAATCTTGTTCAGGATTTAGAAAACAATCAGATAAAATATAAGGGACAGAAAAACCGGGGTTGGTTTGTTGAACTTGTTTTATCAGCTTTACCTTGGATATTATTTTTGGTCTTGTGGTATTTTCTTTTTTTCAGAAGTGCTTCAATGGGCGGTAAACAAATATTTTCTTTTGGACGCAGTAAGGCTCATTTACAGACGGATAAAACAAAAAAAGTGACATTTGCGGATGTAGCAGGTGTTGAGGAATCAAAAGAAGAATTGAAAGAGATAATTCAATTTCTTAAAGATCCCGCGAGATTTCAAAAATTAGGCGGTAAAATTCCAAAGGGTGTATTGCTCGTTGGTCCTTCGGGAACCGGTAAAACATTACTTGCCAAGGCTGTAGCAGGTGAAGCGGGTGTACCGTTTTTTTCTTCAAGTGGTTCGGAATTTGTTGAGATGTTTGTTGGTGTCGGTGCTTCCAGGGTGCGTGATTTATTCGATATGGGTCGCAAAAATGCTCCCTGCGTTTTGTTTATAGATGAAATTGATGCTGTTGGCCGCCACAGGGGTGCAGGTTACGGCGGTGGACATGACGAGAGAGAACAAACGTTGAACCAGCTTCTTGTTGAGATGGATGGTTTTGATACGAAAGAAGGTGTCATACTGCTTGCTGCAACAAATAGACCCGATGTTCTTGATTCAGCACTTCTCCGTTCAGGCAGGTTTGACAGGCATGTTATGGTTCCTGTGCCTGATATAAAGGGCCGTGAGGAAATTCTTAGGGTTCATGCAAGGAATGTTAAACTTTCAGAGTCTGCAGATTTATCTATAATAGCTAAGAGAACACCGGGTTTTGTAGGTGCGGATTTAGCAAATCTCGTAAATGAAGCTGCTCTTATGGCCGCAAGACGTGGTAAGGATGCCGTTGAAATGCCGGATCTCGAAGAAGCTATAGATAGGGTTATGTCAGGTCCGGAACTTAAATCCAGAAAGATTTCTGATAAAGAGAAAAAAATTATTGCATTTCACGAATCCGGTCACGCACTTGTTGCAAAACTATTGCCGAATGCCGAAAAAGTTCATAAGATATCTATAATACCGCGAGGGATGGCGTTGGGTTATACTATTCAATTACCTACAGAAGATAAGTATTTATTAACAAAAGAAGAAATATTAGGAAAGGTTACTGTTCTGGTTGCAGGCCGGGCTGCAGAGAAACTCATTTTTAATGATATTACTACCGGTTCGGAAAATGATTTAAAGGTTGCTACGAGTATGGTCTTTAATATGATATGTATTTTTGGGATGTCAGAAAAATTGGGCAATGTTACATTAAAAAAACGGGAAGAGGAAGTTTTTTTAGGAAGAGATATATTTACTCAGGAAAAAATGTATTCAGAGAAAACGGCTCAAATAATAGATGAAGAAATGAAAAGAATATTAGATGAAGCTTATTATAAAGCAACAGAACTAATAAGAAATAATATTGATAAACTAAATCGTCTTGCCGAGAACCTCGTAGAAAAAGAAATCTTAGAAGGCGAAGATTTGGTCAAATTACTGAACGGTGAATCATTATCTGCCGAAACACCAAAAGCTTAAGTGTTACTATGAATAAACAAAAAATCGAAAAAGCTGTACGGGAAATTTTAATTGCTATAGGTGAAAATCCTGACCGAGAAGGACTTAAGAAAACTCCGCAGAGAGTAGCGCGGATGTATGAAGAAATACTTTCCGGAATGAATAAAAGTCCGGAAAGCGAATTGACAGTTTATTACAGTGAAGAAGGCCACGAAGAAATAGTTCTGGTAAAAGATATTGATTTTTATTCTGTTTGTGAGCATCATCTTCTCCCGTTCTTCGGTAAAGTTCATATAGCCTATATTCCTAAAAAGGAAAGGTTATTAGGTATTTCTAAAATCGCACGGGTTGTTGATATTTTTTCAAAGAGGTTACAATTGCAGGAAAGGATTACAAAACAACTTGCAGATACTATTATGAAAAAGGTTTCGCCATACGGAGTTATAGTTGTAATCGAGGCCGAGCATCTTTGTATGACTATGCGCGGTGTAAAAAAACAAAATTCTAAAGTGGTTACCTCAGCGATAAGGGGTGTTTTTGCTAAAGATGCTAAGGCAAGATCCGAAGCTATGTCGCTAATTAAAGGATGATATTAACCAGGATATGGTTAAAATAGCCGGTATTTTAAATATAACACCTGATTCTTTTTCTGATGGTGGAAAATATTTTAAGTTAAGTGACGCATTAAGACATGCCGAGAAGCTTATCTCAGAAGGCGCTGACATATTAGATGTAGGCGGCGAATCCTCAAGACCCGGAAGTATCGTGATTTCAGAAAATGAAGAAATCAGAAGAGTAATACCCATAATCAGACAAATTAAAAAAAAAATTCCAAAAATACCCATCTCAATAGATACATATAAAAGTAAAGTAGCAGAAATTGCAATAGACGAAGGAGCCGAAATTGTAAATGACATTTTCGGGCTTGGATTCCAAAACGGCGAGATGGCAGATATCGTTGCTAAAAAAAAAGTATCCGTTGTTATTATGCATATGTTAGGTACTCCTCAGAATATGCAAAAAAATCCTAGATATAAAAATATAATTTCCGATATTTACAGATATTTTGAAGACCGGATTGAATTTGCAAAATCAAAAGGCATAAGGAAGGAAAAAATAATTCTTGATCCCGGGATAGGTTTTGGTAAAACAGTTAGGCATAATCTTATGATATTTAAACATCTTTCTGAATTTAAAAAATTGAAATTACCGGTTATGTTGGGACCTTCCAGAAAATCGTTTATTGGTAAATTGCTTGATACTGACGTTTGCGACAGGTTGGAGGGTACAATTGCGGCTTCACTTATTTCGGTTGCAAATGGAGCTGATTTTTTAAGAGTACACGATGTTTTACAAATTAGAAAAGCAATAGCGATTTTTGAGGCGATTCAAAATGCATAAAGAAATTCTTCTAAATATACTGGATGTTATAGTTTTAATATCTATTTTGTACAGATTATTACTTCTAATTAAAGGTACACGTGCTGTTCAGGTCTTGCTAGGTGTTGTGATCATAGGTATTATAACCGTGGGTTCAATTTATCTTAAACTTGAGACAACATCATGGTTGCTAAAAAATCTATGGACAGCCGGTGTTGTAATACTTGTGGTTATTTTTCAGCCGGATATCCGTTCTGCGTTAGCACAAATAGGAAGCGGCAAACTAACCCGGCTTTTTATGAGAGAGGAAATTACTGCAATCAAAGAACTTGTTTCTGCAATTAAGGAATGTTCAAATAAAAAAATTGGAATGCTGATTGTGGTTGAACAGGGGACGGGATTAAAAGACATTATTGAAAAAGGTGTAAAAATAAACGGCGATGTTTCGCATGAGATTTTAGTTTCCATTTTTAATCCGCGTTCTCCTTTGCATGACGGAGCTGTTATAGTTAAAGGCTCGAAAATAGTTGCAGCTGCATGTGTATTACCTTCAACTGAAAATCCTGCTATTTCCAAATTCTTAGGGATGCGCCATCGGGCGGCTATTGGCATAACTGAAGTCTCTGATGCTTTGGTTATTGTTGTATCCGAAGAAACCGGAATAATATCTTTTTCACACAACGGGATATTCGAGAGAAATGTTGATGCTGATAGTTTAGAAAAAATATTAATTGATATTTGGAAGAAAAATGAAAGACGATTTTTAAAGAAAAAGGTAGATAATAATGAAAACAAAGTGGTTTAAAGAAAATTTAGATATAAAAATCCTTTCGGTAATTCTTGCTATTCTACTATGGATTGTAAAGAAAAAACTTGGTAAGTAAAAATATATGAAGAAATTATTTGGTACTGATGGAATGAGGGGAATAGCGGGCAAGTATCCGTTAACGCCTGATTTTATAAAAAAAATAGGATATGTTACTGCGAACATCCTGAAGACTTCCGGGAAAAAAGAGTTTGTAATAGGTAGGGATACCCGTGAATCATCTTTAGATATTTCAAAAGCGATATCTGAAGGAATGATTTCAGCAGGATTGGATGTCCTTGATTGTGAAATTATTTCTACACCTGCGATAGCATATATTACAGTTGAAAGAGGTTCAACCGCCGGTTGCGTTATATCGGCTTCACATAATTCTGCGGAATTTAACGGTATAAAGTTTTTTTCAAATTTGGGGATAAAGATAGCAGATTCATTGGAAGATAAAATAGAAAGAGAGCTGGATAAGGATTTACCTGTCGAAGAAAAAAATAAGGGAAAAATATTGAACGAAAAAGATTATGCAAAAGATATTTATGAAAAATTTTTATATTCGACAATCAGAGATGTTTCCGGTTTCAATGGAATGAAGATAGTTATTGATTGTGCTAATGGAACAAATTATAAAATCGCACCCGAAGTATTTTCAAATTTAAAAGCAAATATAACAGCAATATCTACAGAGCCGGACGGTAAAAACATAAATAAAAAATGCGGGGCGCTTCATTTACAGAACCTTAAGGATACTGTTATTAGCTGTAAAGCTGATTTTGGAATTGCTTACGATGGTGACGGTGACAGATGTATATTTGTAGATGAGAACGGTGAAGTTATGGACGGTGATTATCTGATAGCGATAGCCGCGGACTATCTTAAAAAAAATAAAAAACTGAGAAATAATTCAGTAGTAACCACGGTTATGTCTAATTTTGGTTTTTATAAAGCAATGAAAAAAGAGGGGATCAAAGTTCTAAGTAGTGCTGTAGGCGATAAATATGTTTATGAAGAAATGATAAATAATGACATAATTCTGGGTGGTGAACAATCAGGGCATATAATTTTTAGAGATTTTCTGAATACCGGTGATGGACTGCTGACTTCGTTACAGATAACCTCTATTATTAAAAAGAGCGGAAAATCTTTATCTGAATTATCTAAAATTATAAAAAAATATCCGCAGGTTCTATTGAATGTTAAAGTTGATAGAAAACTACCGATTGCCGAGAACTCAAAATTGGCAAATGCTATTAAAACTATTGAAAAGAAACTTAAGGATAATGGCAGGGTTTTGGTAAGATATTCCGGGACAGAACCACTTTTGAGAATTATGGTTGAGGGTCCTGATGATGAAGTAACAAAATGTTATGCGCAGGAAATTGCAGACGTGGTAGATTTTTAGAAACAACGATTAAGACTGATAGAAGCAATGACTAATACAGATTGTCATCAAGGTTTCTAAATAAAATTTGTAAGTGGAGTTTAACTTATGGTAAAACTTGGTGTAAATATTGATCATATTGCAACAATTAGAAATTTAAGGAAAAGTTATTTTCCCGATCCAGTCTATGCCGCAGAGGTTGCTGAAGATGCCGGCGCTGATGGCATTACGGTTCATCTTCGTGAAGATAGACGGCATATTAATGAAAAAGATGTTAAACAATTGAAAGAAATTATTAGAACCAAACTTAATCTTGAAATGTCGATAGCACCTGATATAGTTGCTTTTGCAAAAAAAATTAATCCTGATTCGGTATGCCTTGTTCCCGAAAAACGTCAGGAATTGACTACGGAAGGCGGACTAAATATTATAAGAAATAAGATTAAAATCAAAAATGTGATTGAGGAGTTGAAAAGCAGTAAAAAAGAATGTACATTAGTGAGTGTTTTTATAAATCCTGACAAGAAACAAATAGAAGCAGCAAAAAACATAGGAGCAGATTTTGTAGAACTGCATACCGGTAAATATGCTGATGCTCAAAATGAAACGGAAAGAAAAAAAGAACTAAGAAAAATTCAGGATGCTTCGGAATATGTTTTAAAAGTCGGTCTTGGTTTAAATGCAGGGCATGGGTTGGACTATAGTAATGTAAAAGATATCGCAAGAATTGAAGGGATGCAGGAATTGAACATAGGATATTCGATAATATGCAGGGCTGTTTTCATCGGATTTTCTAGTGCGATAAAAGAAATGAAAGAGCTTTTAAGAGTCGGGTAAAGAGGTATCCGCCAGCTGGCGGAGGTAAAAGGGTAGAAAGGAAAAAAATATAATTTATCTTTTTACCATTTACTCGTTACTCGTTACTCGTTACTCGTTACTTATTTTTAGATAGGAATTATTATGTGCGGAATTGTAGGATATATCGGCAATAAAATTGCCTCAGAAGTAATTTTGGACGGTTTAAAACGGTTGGAATACCGTGGTTACGATTCGTCCGGTATAGCAACAATTGAAGAAAAGAATTTAAAAATTAGCAGGGCTGTCGGCAAAATAAAAAATCTTGAGACAGTTATTAAAAATGAAGAATATTCCGGGACAGCCGGTGTAGGGCATATTCGCTGGGCAACACACGGCAAGCCATCTGAAGAGAATGCACATCCGCATACGGATTGTAATAAAAAAATAGTTGTTGTTCATAATGGTATTATAGAAAACTACAGACAATTAAAACATGAATTGATTTCAGAAGGTCATAAATTTTTATCAGAAACTGATACGGAAATTATTGTTCATTTAATAGAAAAACATTTTAGTGGAGATATTTTGTCAGCAGTAAAATCTGCTGTCAAACAACTAAAAGGTGCGTATGCTTTGGGCGTGATATCACTTGATAACCCGGATGTTTTAATAGGTGTCCGTTATGATGCACCTCTTGTTGTTGGCATAGGAGATAATGAGTATTTTATTGCTTCGGACATACCCGCAGTTCTTTCTTATACTAAAAGATTTATTTTTCTTGAAGACGGAGATATAGTTGAATTAAAAAGAGATGGTTATAAGATTTTTGATTCAAAAGATAATATTTGCCAGCGGAAAGTTAATACCATTGAATGGGATTCTCTTATGGCGGAGAAAGCAGGTTATAAACATTTTATGCTTAAAGAGATTTTCGAACAGCCACAGACAATTGAAGATACTTTTCGCGGACGGATTGGAGTGGAAGACATAAGCGATTTTTTTGATGAATTGAACATTAATACCGAAATCATTAAAAATATAAATAGAATTTCTATTGTTGCCTGCGGTACTTCATATCATGCAGGATTGATAGGCAGATTTTTGTTCGAGTCAATATCAGGGCTTCCTACCGAAACAGATATTGGTTCCGAATTCAGATATAGAGATTTGATTATTGATAATAAAACGCTTCTTATCGCGATAAGCCAATCCGGTGAGACAGCCGATACAATAGCCCCGATGAGAGAAGCAAAAAAATACGGAGCAAAAACACTTTCAATTTGTAACGTAATGGGTTCAACCATCACACGCGAGTCAGATGCGACGCTTTATACAAGATGCGGTCCCGAAATCGGAGTTGCTTCAACTAAGGCTTTTACCGGCCAGCTTACAGCCATTTATTTGTTGGCTTTATATTTCGGAATCGTAAAGGGAAAAATATCAAAAGAATTCTCAGTAAAATTTATTGATTCTCTTATTAAAATACCGAGAGATATAGTTAATATTTTAAATAAAGAACAGGAAATAAAAACAATAGCTAAAAAGTTTTTCAAAAAGTCAGATTTTCTTTATTTGGGAAGGGGATTAAATTATCCGATTGCACTTGAGGGCGCGCTTAAACTTAAAGAAATTTCTTATATTCACGCGGAAGGTTACCCTGCCGGCGAAATGAAACACGGACCGATTGCTTTGATTGATGAGAATTTGCCGGTTGTATGCATAGCTACTGAAGGAAAGGTGTACGAAAAAATTCTTTCAAATATTGAAGAAGTTAAAGCACGTGAAGGAATTGTGATATCCATCGCAGTGGAAGGGGATGAATTAATAAAAGCGAAATCAGACCATGTTATTTACATTCCTAAAACCGAAGAATTTTTATATCCTATCCTAAATATAATTCCTTTGCAATTGTTGGCATATCATATAGGTGTTTTGCGCGGGTGCGATGTTGATCAGCCGAGAAATTTAGCGAAATCTGTAACAGTTGAATAAGCCCCGTTAGAAAATGTTGTAGGATATTGCAGTAAAACTTACAGAATTATATTGGCATTATAAATCTACATTTTCGTACGGGGTAAAAATAGTGATGAATATAATGAAATCTAAAAGGGCTCAAGGTGCGGTAGAATATGTTATATTGGTTTTTTTGATTGCTCTTATTGTTTATGCTGTCTTGCATATTACTATTGATAAAAATAAAAATCAACAAAATAGCGCAGATCAGGAAGCCGGTCGGGTAATAAAAAAGTAATTCTGATTGTTGACAAAAGAATGTTAGTTTAGTATAATCTCAAAAAGTTATTAAAATTTCAGTACGATACAACATAAAGGAGATTCTTAATGAGAATTCTAGTTACGGGTGGTGCGGGTTACATCGGCAGTCATACAGTTGTCGAATTGCTTGAGATGGGTTATGAAGTTATTACACTTGATAATCTTCAGAAAGGACATAAGGAAGCTGTCAATGGCGGAAAATTTATCCAGGCAGATCTTTTAAATAAACAGGAATTAGATGAAGTTTTTAAAAATAATAAAATAGATGCTGTTGTTCATTTTGCTGCAGATAGTTTAGTCGGAGAGTCGGTAGAAAATCCAAATAAATATTTTAAAAGTAATCTTATAGGTAGTTTGAATCTCCTTGATGCAATGGTAAAACACGAAGTAAAAAAGATTGTTTTTTCATCATCTGCTGCCGTATACGGAGAACCTGATAGAATACCAATCCAGGAGGATAATAAAACTTTTCCTACAAATCCTTACGGTGAAACGAAGTTAATGTTTGAAAATGTTATAAAATGGTATGACAACGCTTATGGAATAAAATATGTATCTCTGAGATATTTCAATGCAGCAGGAGCACATATATCAGGTAAAATCGGTGAAGATCATAATCCGGAGTCGCATTTAATACCCATAGTTTTACAGGCAGCTTTAGGGCAGAGGCCGTACGTTCAGATATTTGGTACCGATTACGAAACTAAAGACGGTACTTGTGTCAGAGATTATATCCATATAACAGACCTTGCAATGGCGCATATACTTGCTCTTAAAAGACTGGAGGATAGCGGGAACAGTGCTATTTACAATCTGGGAAATGGTGAAGGTTTTTCGGTACGTGAAATTATTAAAGTAGCCGAAGAAGTTACAGGTAAAAAAATAAACACTAAAGATACTCCTCGCAGAGCGGGCGATCCTGCAACACTAATAGCAACTTCAGAGAAAATACAGAAGGAATTAAAATGGGCTCCAAAATATCATCAAATTAAAACGATTATAGAAACAGCGTGGAATTGGCATAAATCACATCCGAAGGGATTCAAGGCATCCTAAAAGAGACGGATGTCTGATTAAATATAATTTTAATTATATTAGGGGGAATAGATAATGCTTAGCAGGATTAGGTGGTCAACATTAGGTTTAATTTGTTTAAGTATTATATTATTTTTTATACTCACAAAAGTACTTAATCCTTTTTTCTTACCAAGATTAGCTGTTCCATTATCTATCATTATTTGTCTTTGTGCAGGGACCGTATTGCTGTCGATTATATTAAGACCTGCAAAAAAACAATTGATTAATATGAATATCTCACAAGAGAAATACAAAGAGACTACAAATCTGCTGGAATTATCAAAAAAAGAAATGGAAGAAAAAAATATAATGTTGAAACAGAGAACAGAAACATTAACAACACTTAACCGTATCAATAAAGCAATGATATCCACTACTGATTTGGATAGAATACTGGGTTTAATACTTGAAGCAGTGCAAAAGGATCTCAATTTTGACAGGACAATAATATTTCTGATAGAAAACGGTATTCTTGGACCTGAAAAAGGTGTTGGTATAGAAGCTGAAGCGCTTGAAAAATTAGCGATTCCCATGAAAGATAAAAATAATTTTGTTATAAAAACAATAATAGAAGCAAAGCCGAAAATAATCTATTCTATAGAAGAAGAAGTATTACCCAAATGTTTTAGTGAATCATATAAGAATCTGAAACCGAACATTTTAGCAGCTATTCCTCTAATATCAAAAGATAAAGTTATTGGTTTGGTTCTTGTTGATAATACGAAGTCACAACGTGAAATTGAAGAACGGGATATCAGAAATCTTACTACATTTACAAATCAAGCGGGTTTGGCTATAGATAATGCTCGCCTCTTTGAAATGGAAAAGAATTTCGTAGAAGAATTAAAAAGGCAAGTTGATATAGCTAAAAGGGAACTTGAACAAACACAAGCCCAACTTATACAGTCAGAGCGTTTATCAGCCCTGGGTGAAATGGCAGCTGTTGTCGCGCATGAAGTAAGAAATCCGATGGCTTCAATAAGGGCAAGTGCCCAGAGAATAAGTAAAAAAATTGCCAATGAAGATCCTAATAAGAAATATACAAGGTATATTATAGAGGAATCAGACAGGT
Source organism: Elusimicrobia bacterium RIFOXYD2_FULL_34_15 (assembly GCA_001800605.1). GTDB lineage: Bacteria > Elusimicrobiota > UBA8919 > UBA8919 > UBA8919 > UBA9627. Next base: position 6,852 of record MGVS01000073.1, on the reverse strand, counting down.
TGGAGCGTGTAGTTAAAAATATTCTATTGTTTTCCGGCGATTCGACACCGCAAAGTGTTGATACGGATATGAATAAGTTGTTAGAAGATGTATTATACTTTTTGCAGCCGGAAATAGAAAGTTCGCAGGTTCAGCTTGTAAAAATGTTTGATGAATCAATATCAATGCTAAAAATAGATCCAGCTTTAATTAGACAGGTATTGTTAAATGTAATTCAGAATGGTCTGCATTTTATGGTAAACAGGGAGCGCAGGGATCTTAAGGTAGCTACAATGCAGGATGGTACTAATATTATTGTTGAGATATCTGATACAGGCCCCGGAATACCCGAAGAAAATATAAGGAAAATCTTCGATCCGTTTTTTACTACAAAACCAAGCGGTACCGGTTTAGGCCTGGCTATATCAAATAGAATTATCGAAGCACACAAAGGGAGAATAGAAGTTCAGAGTGTTTTGAATTATGGTTCTACATTTAAAATTATTCTTCCGCTTTCATAAGGAAAATTTATGATGGAAACAATTTTAGTTGTTGAAGACACAAAATACTTTTCAGATATACTTACTGATGAGCTAAAAGACAGTCATTACAATGTAATTACCGTTTATAACGGGGCATCTGCATTAAAGAAGATTGAAGAAAAAATGCCGGATTTGATTATACTTGATGTAAAACTTCCTGATATAACTGGTACAGAGATATTAGCGTATGTCCGGCAATATGATACAAAAGTACCGGTCATAATATGCACGGCAATTCCATCGCCAAAGCTTAAGACCTACTACGATCGCTGGGCAAGTGCAGTTATAATTAAACCGGTTGACTTAGATTCACTATTAGGTATTGTAAAAAAAGAACTTGCTAAAGTAAAATAAGCTTGAGTTTAGTGTTTTAGCTATAAGTTATTTACTTGAAGGGGTGTTATGAAAAAAATATTAATTGTGGAAGACAATAATCACCTTACAGAAATTCTTAGGGAAGCTTTTGTGGAAGTAGGCTATAATGTCGAAGTAGCGATGAAAGAAAATGATGCGATGGATATAATTGAAAAAATGAAGCCAAATCTGGTTATTTTAGATATGAGATTACAATTTGGTGACGGAATGGGAATTCTGGATTTAATAAATAGTAAATATCCCGAAACAAAAGTTATAATTTACACTGCATTTGAAGAATATAAAGGTTTACAATCAAAGTTATTAAAAGAGAAAAAGTTATGCACCTTCATTTTAAAACCAGTTCCTATAGAAAAAATCATAGCTGAGATTGAAAAACTGCTTGATACTTCTGATTGTCAGAAATTACAATAATAATCAAAATGAAAACGATACTTTCAGTGGAAGATGAAAAACCATTGTCAGAAATAATATGTGACGAGTTAAGGGAATCGGGATACAAAGTATTCGCTGCAAATTCAGGCAAAGAATGTTTTGAATTACTAAAGACGATTACTCCGGATTTAGTTATATTGGATATTAAACTTCCTGATACCAGTGGACTTCAGATTTTGCAGGAAATAAGACGCAAGTCAAAAACCCTTCCTATAATAATGTGTTCCGCCTACGATTCTTTTAAAGCCGACTACGAAGTCTGGTCTTCCAAAATAGCCGATTATATAGTAAAACCTATCGATTTAGACGATCTAAAAAGCAAAGTAAAAATAATCCTTGGAGAATAATGTTAATAATAATATTCATGTTTTTGCTCGTGATTTCTTTTGCAGAGCTTTTAGGAATAATGGATCCAGCACAAAGATATTGCGCTTTTTTAGTTATTTTTGCATTTTTAATTTATCAGTATCAGAAAATTAAACAATTCGGCAAAGAAAAATTATTAAGTCAGGAAGAACTTAAAAGAACAAACGAAGTTATCCAGGCGCTTTTAACCACTACAAATATTAACAAGCTTTTATCGTTAATAATGGATAATTTAACAAGAGATAAAAGTTTTGATTCTGCATTTATATATTTAATTGAAAGCAGCGATAATTATTTATGTATTGCAACAAAAGGCGCGGTAGCACTTGGCGGGATAAAAAAATTTTATTTACATCTGGAAAATCAGGATAAGACAATCAAGCAAGCGGTAAAATCTAAATTACCGCTAATGGTACAGGATGCTGAAAAAAATCATCTAGTAGATAAGGAAATAATAAGTCAATTAGGATTAAGACAATTCATTATTTTACCTCTTGTTGTACAAGATAAGATGCTTGGTATTATTATTATAGGAAACAGCAAAACCAAAATAAATTTTTCATCAAAGGATTTAGCCATATCTACCACAATTGCAAATCAGGCGGCAGTTGCATTACAGAATGCACAACTATATTCCAAAATACAGGAGTTATCTATATTAGATGAATTAACACAAACATTTAATCATAGATTTTTCCAGCAAAAAATAAAAGAAGAAGTAGAGTTAGCAAGAAGGTACGAAAGTGCATTATCGCTAGCCATAATAGATATAGATTTTTTCAAAAATTACAATGATAAAAATGGCCATCCTGCCGGGGATACCTGTTTAAGGCAAGTGGCACAGGTAATTTCTCATAATTTAAGAAGAACCGATATCGTAGCAAGATACGGCGGTGAAGAATTTGCTTTAATACTTCCTGCGACAAGTAAAGATGGAGCAGGTAAAATATTGAATAAGATGAGGATTGATATAGAGAGATATCCTTTTGAGTTTGCGCACAACCAACCGGAAGGAAAACTTACTGTAAGTGCCGGTATTTCAGTATATCCGATTGATGCGAAAGAATCCAGAGAGCTAATAAGTCTTGCAGACCAGGCTCTATATAAAGCAAAAAATCTTGGAAGAAACAAGGTTATTATATGTGAAACAATAGCTACACCTACACCCGAGAGTATATAACAAGGAACTGTATGAAACTTAAATTTGGTTTGATAGTTAATATCACGGAAGATATTGCAGAGAGTTTTAAAAAAATAAAAGAGTTGGGTATCGCTACTTGCCAGGTATCCTGTACAGCGGAATTTATGATTGACAAGATGCGACCAAAAGAAATAAAAAAAGCGGCTAAAGATTTTGGCGTTGAAATGAGTGCATTTTTTCTCCTTTTTGAAAATCAGATTTTTAATAGAAAAGACGGGCCTGCTACAATGGGATTCATCGCAGAAAAATATCGTGATAAACGGTTAGAGTTGGCAAATAAATTTTCTGATATGGTTTATGATATGGGTGTTAAAAGCATTATTTCACATGTTGGTTTTATACCGGATGATCCAAAAAATAGATTATATACGGATTTTTTGCCGGTTATGAAAAAATTTATTGAACACTGCAAAAAAAACGGTCAGACATTTTGTTTTGAAACAGGGCAGGAATTGCCTTCAACGCTTAAAAGAACAATAAAAGATATTGGGCTTAAAAATGTCGGGATAAACCTTGACCCGGCAAATTTAATACTTTACGGTATGGCACATCCTTTAGATGCCGTAGAAATATTCGGTGAATATGTAATTGGTTTTCATGCAAAGGACGGTTTGTGGCCAAACCGCAATGAGGGACTTGGTATAGAAGTTGCTGTCGGTGAAGGCAATGTAAATTTTCCTCTCTTAGTTCCGAAATTAAAAGCGAAAGGTTTCAGTGGACCTATAACAATAGAACGTGAAATAACAGGTGAACAGCAAAAAATCGATATATTAAAAGCAAAAGAGTTTTTAGAACCATTTTTATAAGGAGGATTTGGGACATGGTTGATTTAAAGTTAATTTCAGAAAATCTTATTAGTGGCAAAGCAGCAAAAGTTAAAGAACTGGTTCAACAGGCATTAAGCGAGGGCATTGAGCCTTCAAAGATTCTTAAAGAAGGTTTAATTGCAGGAATGGACACTGTTGGTGTAAAATTTAAAGCAGGGGAATTTTATATTCCCGAAGTTCTTATAGCAGCAAGAGCAATGCATTCGGGGATGGAAATACTCAAGCCGCAGCTAATTAAGTCGGGAGCAAAATCTTCCGGAAGATTTGCAGTAGGTACAGTTAAGGGAGATGTTCACGATATAGGCAAGAATTTGGTTGCAATGATGATGGAAGGTGCGGGATTTGAAGTTTTAGATTTAGGAACGGATGTTTCGTCCGACAAATTTGTAGATGCCGTAAAGAATAAGAATATTGAGGTGTTGGGGATGTCATCGTTGCTTACTACTACAATGCCGATGATGAAAGAAACAATCGATGCGCTGGCAGCAAACGGTTTAAAAGGAAAAGTAAAGACGATAATAGGCGGTGCACCTGTTACACAAAATTACGCCGATGAAATAGGTGCGGATGCATATTCTACGGATGCGGCATCAGCAGTAGATAAAGTAAAAGCATTATTGAAATAGCACTAAATAAAAATAGGTAAAGGGTAATCCGTCAACTGGCGGAGGTAGAGAGGTAGCCCGCTACTAAGTCATTAGCGGGTCCGCCATAGAATCAGTGGCGGAAAAGGTAGAGCGGTTCCCCCACCTGATAAATAACAGAAGAACTAATAAGTAGCCCGCCACTAAGTCGTAGGCGGGTCCGCCATAGAATCAGTGGCGGAAACTTCAGAACGCCTCCTTTAAACAATATGTTTCTCAGAGAAAGATTCAAAAAAATAATGAATTTTGAAAAAGTGGATTATATACCGCTTTGGGATTTTGGTTTTTTGCCTGAAACTTTAGAAAGCTGGTATAATGAAGGCTTATCCCGCAATGTTAGCTTCAGCAAAATTTTTGGTACAGATAAAAGTTTCGAGGATTACATAGTTCCAATAAAATGGGATTTTGTTCCGCAATTTGAAGAGATAAATACCGGTGATACCGGTATTTCTGAAGTCGTATTTAGTTCAGAAAAAAAAATAAGACGTTTCAGGGAAGGAATAGGTTTCGATTCGGTTCAGCAATTTCTTGAATATCCTATAAAAAATAAATCAGATTTCTCGAAAATTGTTAAACGTTTAAATCCGTTGTCAGCTGAGCGATATCCGGAAAATTGGGATAATTATAAAAATTCAATAAAAAATCGTGATTATCCATTGGGTATCCATTGCGGTGGATTTTTCAGTTGGGCAGAGGGACTAATGGGAATAGAAAATCTATCAAATGCATTATATAACGATAAAAGTCTGATTATGGAGATGTTTGATTTCCGTTTAGATTTTACTTTAAAACTAATTGAGAAAGCGGTTAAGGAATTAGATATAGATTTTGCGGTTTTTTTTGAGGATATGGCTTATTCTAAGGGCAGTTTGATTTCGCCGAAATTGTTTAAGAGATTTTTATCAAAAAGATACAGAAAAATCTCGGATTTCCTACATTTTCATAAAATAGATTTAATTTTTATGGATTGTGACGGTAATGTTGACGAATTGGTGCCGTTATGGTTAGAAGCAGGAATTAATGGGATTTATCCACTCGAAGTTCAATCCGGAAACAACCCTAGAAAGTTTAGGAATAAATATGGTAAAAATATTCTTTTGATGGGTGGCATTGATAGGAATGTGTTATTGAAAAACAAAGAATTAATTGAAAGTGAAGTGAATGATAAGAGGGATTTAATAAGTTTTGGCGGATATATACCTTTTTTAGATTACAGGGTATCTCCCGAAGTTCCGCTAAAAAAATATCTTTATTATTTAGAATTGATGAAAGGAGCGTGTAAAGTATGTTAATAATCGGAGAAAGAATCAATGCAACCAGAAAGGCAATTGGCGAAGCAATCGAAAAGAAAAATGCAAAATTTATCCAGCAGGAAGCATTGAATCAAATAAGTGCCGGTGCAGACCTGCTCGATGTCAACTGCGGGATGAATGTAAAAGACGAAGCAAAAAATATGGAGTGGCTTGTGAATACTATTCAGGAAGTAGTAGATGTTCCTTTGGTTGTAGATAGTCCCAGTGCGGAAGTGATAGAATCCGGACTTAAACAATGCAGAAAAAAAGCAATAATTAATTCGATAACCGGAGAAAAGAAAAGAATTGAGCAGATACTTCCGCTTGTCGAAAAATATAATACCGATGTTATTGCACTTACAATGAACGATAAAGGCATGCCAAACACAGCACAGGAACGTTTAACTATTGCCAAAGAAATAATTAATTTTGCAAAAGCGTACAATATCCCGTCTAACAGGATATATTTTGATGCATTAGTCAGGCCGATCAGCACGGAACCAAATCAGGCTAAAGAATTTTTAGAGGCAATTAGATTAATAAAGAGTATTTTAGATACAAAAACAGCTTGTGGACTTAGCAACATCTCTTTCGGATTGCCGAATAGAAAACTGTTAAATTCAACATTTTTGGCTATGGCGCTTTTTGCGGGACTGGATGCAGCAATAATAGATCCTACGGATGCACAGATGATATCCAGTCTTAGATCATCAGAGGCGCTGTTGGCTCAGGATGAATATTGCATGAATTATATTAAGATGTTTAGGGATAGTAAACCCCGTTAAATAAGGTTATAGGGTTGATAGAATCGTGATATTGCGCGATGGTGCCTGCCCGACTGCGTCATTCAGGCGGGCGTTAGTGGGATAGGATAGGAATTATTATTTTATAATTTATCATATCGTCCGCCCCGTAGGGGCGAGACCTCGCTCAAAGGGCGGGCACAATCCCATAACCCCGCTATCGCACACTGTTAAAAATTCAACAAACTCTATAAACTTTAAGAACTCTAAAATTCAATAAATTATGTCGAAAATAAAGGTTACATTCCTTCCTCAAAAAAAATCTATATAAAGGGACGGTTCAATATTTCTTGACGGTTTGCTCTGTCTTCTGTACCGAACCAGTTGAAAACTGTATCATAATTTAGCAGAATGTATGATATAGGGAGGCTGGTATGGAAGGATTAGA
>MGVS01000072.1:1152-8209 GCA_001800605.1 Elusimicrobia bacterium RIFOXYD2_FULL_34_15 | reverse complement strand
CAAAGGTACAGATATACAACACAGCAGGCGAGTTAGTGTATGAAGACGAGAAAGACACGCCGACTGGCGAACTTACATGGGATGTCCAGAACAACAAGGCAGAGAACATAGCCAGCGGAGTGTATATGTATATGATAACGAACAATGCGGGACAGGCAAAAAAAGGAAAGTTAGCAATAATACGATAATGCATCCGCAAGATTGCAGAGTGGGGTTGTAGTTGCCTAACTTGCTTGCCCGACTACGGTTTCCTGTCCGCCAAAGTTGTAGTGGCGGAAGTGTAGGGTTCGGCGATGTTAAAGACGCTCATCAAGATGAGCAACTACAAGAAACAATTACTTTTATACCCAAAATGATACGCAGTCCCGCAAAGCGGGAGCAAGTTAGCTATTGTGAGATAAAGTCAATTTGAAGATTGGAAGATTAGAAGATTGAAAAATTAAAGTATTCTGAAGGTGTTATCCCGATAAATCGGGATTGTGGTCTTGCTCGTTTCAGTAGAGCCGAGCTTCGAGCACAAATTTTTTAAATCTTTAAATTAATAATTTTAACTTGGTGTTTAAATTATGTCATTGCGAGTACAAAATAGAGCAATCATACTAGATTGCCTAGCCTTTTCGGGGCCTCGCAATGACAATCTTAAAAAGGGGGTTTATCCCGTAGGAAAAATAGCTTATAGTGATTATGATGTTGATTTTGATTACTAGGGAAGCAAAATTTTACGGGATAGACTCCAAAACAAAAAAGTATTATTTAAATTCAAAGGGAGAATGTTATGAAAAGTAAAATCAGGTATTTTGTAAATTTAAGGATCATAGTTATTATGTTATTTATTTTATTATTTAGTAAGAATTTAATCAATGCCGCAAGTTTACGGGAAGAAGTATGCCTGAACGGATTATGGGATTTTATTGGTGTTAATACAAAAGAAACGGGACAAATACCCGCGTCTGGATATTTCCCTGTTAGGGTTCCAGGTTCGTGGTATAAGGTACCTATTAGTAAACAAAAAGATACAGATGACGATGTATGGAGAGGACCAAATTATACAGAGAAAAAACCAGATAATACAGAAGTTGACTGGACATCTTTTCATCAGGGTTGGTATAGATTACCTCTAAATATACCAAACAGATGGTCAGGTAAAAGAATAAAAATATATTTTGAAAGAGTTAATCATTACGCTTGTGTATTTGTAAATAATAAAAAAGTTGGCGAACATCAAGAATCGTTTACACCATTTGAAGTTGATATTACTACATTTGTAACAACGGGCGCAGCAAATACTCTTTATGTTTATAATGAAGATACTTGGAGATCGGCTTATCCAACACCCGGGAGTGCTCCCGGACAGCCGAAAGATGGAGCAACGATATTAGGCGACTCCAACTGCCAAACCTACACAACGGCAATAGGCGATTATATGAGCCGCAATAAAAATTATTCGGGCTATTATTTTGGGTATATAACCGGGTTCGGTGATTATGAAAAAGGTATTTGGGGTAACGTATATTTAAGGGTATATAATAACGTTTACGTAGAGGATGTATTTATAGTCACATCTATCAGGCAAGGCAATAAAATAACTGCAAAGGTTTATATAAAAAACGATAATTCAGTTGCTCATACAGTAAATTTGGTTAATGAGGTAACAAAAGACGGAAATGCAATATTTAATGTAAGTGATAATCCACAGGAAGTTACAAATGCTGATTTACCTCCTCAAGAAAACAAAATATCAACCAATTTACCGATTACTATTCCCGCTAGAACTACAAAAGTTATAGAAGTATCAAAAGCACCCTGGCCTACTTCAATAAAACCTTGGGGAATAGGAAAAGTAAAAGTAAAAAATTCAAGTGATATTGATTATGGCGACCCCATACTATATTTTTTAAAAACATCACTTCAGGAAAATGGACAAACAGTAGATACAAAATATACCCGTTTTGGTTTCAGGGAATTTTGGGTAAGGCAACCAAATGATACTTATAGTTATTCTGCCCCATATAATGATCCCACTAAATATAATTATCATTTCTTTTTAAACGGCAAAAGGATATTTTTGCAAGCTGCCTGCCTTGATTGTTCCCAGGAAACTTTTACATGGAACAGACAGAACATAGTTGTGTTTTACAGGTCTGAACAGGGCAGGAACATGAATTTTCTTAGATTACATGTCCTTAGTCCTTCGCAGGTGTGGTTTGATGTAGCAGATGAGGTTGGTATGTTGATCCTTCCCGAAAACCATTTCAGAGGTAATTCAAATTGTCCTTCAACATATATGCAAGATGTGGATGTTTGTACAAATAATAATTTACTTGGTACAAGTCTAAATCAGACTTCAGCAGTATCGCAAGCCACAAGAAAATGGATAAATAACACGAAACAATTTTTCCGCGATTATGTAAAAACACATCGTAATCATCCAAGTATAGTGATGTGGGCTAATGGTAACGAGATATATAGTCCGTTTGAAGGTAATAATGACCAAAAAACGGTTAAATATTCAAGAGCAGAAGCGTTTCACAAAATAATTAATGAATCGGTAAGACCAGCTGATCCAACAAGAATAGTTTCATCTTCAGGCAGGTCACTTTATATCAAATGGGATAGTACAAATAAAAAGTGCGTTACAGATACGAGCATGCCGGGATATCAGACATATGATGTGATGGATATTCGCAAAGTATTTTTATATGAAGCAAGAATACCAAATGATGGACCATATAGTGCTGACCAGGCATTTACAAATTGGCAGACAAATTTCCAAAAACCGGTAATGGATAGCGAAGAAGAGTTGGATGTAGTTCCGAGAGATAGAATAGATCCTCCGAATAAAACATACGGTGTAGATGGAACTATTTACCAGGGCTATCAAGCATGGGCGGATTTCTTCTATAGAAGCTCTAATCCAAATGATAAATTTACATATACTTTTCTTAATCCTCAGTTATTTGGTGGTGTTACCGAATATAAAAATATAGGAAATTGTATTGCCCGTGCTGCAATTTTTGAAATTCCAAGATTTAATGTGTTTAGTGTTCCAATAAAAGAAGCGTGGTTAAAAGGATCTGAAGTTGTTTTTGGTGATGCGAATTCAAGTCCGCCTATTAATTGGCCGTGTTATTCAGGTGAAGGTCTAAAAGCAAGGGCATTAGCAGGTGGTAGTTCAAGGACTACATATAACTGGTTTGCTGATTTGGATTTGTATAAGACAAATTTTCTTTATGATAGGATCAAACTTGGATGGGAAAGCTGTCCTCCGTACGGTGCAACACCGAAGTTTTATGAGACAGGTGCAGGCTGGTATAATGATTTAGGATATTCGCAAGGATTGACAAGAGTACCAGAAGTAATAGTAACATTGACAGATAATGGTGTTGCTGTATCTAATGAATATATAATAATGGAACCTATTATTTCAGGTAAAAGCAATGCTATTGGCGTAATGACGGATAAAAACGGTAAAGCATGGTTTACACTTAAAGAGGATGGAAGATATAAAATAACATATTATTCAAATACTGAAAATAAATATGTAAGCACAGAAAAAGATATAGCATATACTTTGTATAAGGACTGGATAAGAGGTGGTTATAGTTATATTGACCAGACGATTACTCTTGACAAAAAAGATATGATAGCACCAGATGGAACAGCTCCTGCAGCAATAGGTGATTTAGATATAGACACTGTAATGTCGGACAGCATAGCATTGACATGGACCGCGTCAGGTGACGATGGCACAACCGGCGATGCAGCTTCGGAGTATGATTTACGATATTCAAAAACAGAGATAAAGGATGATAGCAGTTTTGAAAGCGCAACACATTATGGTATTAATAAACCGATAGTACCTTTAACAAGCGAAAAAATAATCGTAACCGGCTTGACGTCAAATACCGGATATTGGTTTGCCATCAAAGTAATAGATGACAACAATAATACATCGGATATTTCAAATATTGTTGTTGGAACGACAACAGCGACCAGCGATAAAACACCGCCCGCAGCGGTTACCGATTTGGCGACAAGCAACGTTACAAAAGCGTCGTTGACTTTAACGTGGACTGCGACGGGAGACGACGGAACAGTTAATAAAGCAAATGAGTATAATATAAGATATTCAACAAATGTAATAACGGATGGAAACTTCTTAGATGCATCAAAATGCAATAACATACCGACTCCGGCCGACCCGGGCACCAAAGAAACCTTGGCAGTAAATTCATTACAACCGGATATGACATATTATTTTGCGATTAAAGTAGGTGATGATAATAACAACTGGAGTCCGCTTTTTTCTACAACTACAAAGACGTTGGTAGCTGATACAATAAAGCCGGCAAAGGTAACTACATTAGAAGGAACGATAATAACTACAACAACAGTTACATTGCGATGGACTGCCGTGGGTGATGATGGGACAACCGGCGGAGCCGCAACGAGTTATGATATAAGATATTCAATTTCTGAAATAAACGACGATAATTTTCTAAGTGCTTTACAGTGTTCCAATATACCGCAGCCAGTCAGCCCGAATACTCAGCAGACATTATTGGTAAATAATTTAGTTGAAAATACATCATATTGGTTTGCAATTAAGATGAGGGACGAAGCGAGTAACTGGTCTGTCTGGAACTCATCGGCGGATGTTGCAGGAATAAATTCTGCGGCCTATATTTGTACGCAAGGAATATGGCCGATAACATCCTTATCAGCGTCTATTGGTAGTTATGTAGGTGCAATAAATTTGACTTGGACTTATCCGGAAACATTAGCAGCTGGGTCTTCGTATTATATACAATACTCAACATATTCAGGTGAAAGTTGGAATTATAATAACGCACAAGTAATAGTATCTACAAGTGTAACAGCTGGTGCTTCAGCTATACAGGTAATTGGTGGTTTTGATGTTGGTAGGGGTTCGTATCCATCATATAATATAATATCACCAGATTATTATTTTAGGGTATGGGTTACTACGGCACCGAATTTATTTTCTGAATATTCTAATATGGTATCTACTTATGCAAACACTCCGGGTGCAGGAACAGATACACTAACTAATGTTTGTGATGGTTGGATAGAAACATTTAATAATACAAGTAATACTAGTGAAACTGGAAATTCAGTTGTAAGAGATAATTCTGAGAATGTTTATATAATAGGCAATACTGTTAATACAAGTGGGGATATTATTATACGTAAATATGGCTTAACAGGTTTACCTCTTTTTACAAAGTATTATAATAATTTACATGACAACAGTGATGCAGGTAATAGTATTGCAACAGATTCTTTGGGTAATGTTTATGTTACGGGATACGAGATACGACCCGAACTTCAAGCAGGAAGTAATGCTTGGATTCGTAAATATGATACTAATGGGCTTATCCAATGGACCATTGAATATTATGATTCAACCAAAAGTTATGGGGGTGGTGGTGGTATTGCAACAGATTCTTTAAATAATGTTTATGTTATAGGTACAGAATGGTTTACTGGGCAAGAGCAAAATATCTGGGTTCGTAAATATGATACTAATGGGCTTATCCAATGGACCACCACATATAACGATCCCTCTAATTTAGGTGATTTTGGTAATGGTATTACTACGGATTCTTCGAATAATGTTTATGTTACAGGTTATGTATACGGAGTGTGTTATGACATTTGGATTCGTAAATATGATACCAATGGGCTTATCCAATGGACCACCACATACAATGGAACAGATAATCTCGATGATAAAGGTAATAGTATTGCAACAGATTCTTCGGGTAATGTTTATGTTACAGGATTAGAAACTCATACTGGTAATAAAAAAGATATCTGGGTTCGTAAATATGATACTAATGGGCTTATCCAATGGACCACTAAATATACTGATAATACTTATATTGATTCGGGTAATGGTGTTGCCACAGATAGCTCAGGTAATGTTTATGTTACAGGAGTTATTAACGGAATTAATCATGACGTCTGGGTTCGTAAATATGATACTAATGGGCTTATCCAATGGACCACCACATACAATAATCCAGAAAATAAGGCTGATGGCGGACAAGCCATCAATGTAGATTCTTTGGGTAATGTTTATGTTACAGGATCAGAAACTCGTACTGGGCAAGAAGAAAATATCTGGCTACGCAAATACGATCAATCTTACTTAACGCAGCCAACAATTGCATCAATAAATAAATCCACAAACACAATAACATTTAACTGGAGCGACTCAAATTATGAATCATCATATACAATCAAAACTGCGGATTTTAATACAATAATATCAACATTAAATCCAAATACTACAAACTATACAATGACGGGGCTGTCCCCGAATATATCCACATCGGTATATATAACTGCAAATAACAGTTGGGCATCTTCATCATCAGTGTTAATAACAACATACACACTATCTAATCCTACAACAGGAAGTTACATAATAAGCAGTGATGACTACAAAATTAAACTTGGTTGGGGTAGTAATAGTAATCCGGCATATACTAAATGGGGAATACTTCGTTCAACAGACACTAATTTCACGTCCACAACAATAATAAAAGATTTTTCAGACAACTATACTCAAACAATATACTCAGATAAAAATGTATTACCAAGCACAACATACTATTACAAAGTATGTGCATACAACAATAATCAGATAATAACTGCTTATGATACAGTAATATCAACATTAACACTACCTAAAGACGAAACAATAGTAATAAATGAAATAGCACCCTGTGAAGGAACAGACATGATAGAGTTTTATGTAGCCCAAACAGGTGCATACGGCGGTTACACAGTATATGAAGGTACTAAATGTATAAAAACGTTTCCTAATACAGATGACTGGGTAGACGGGGACATGATAGCAGGTACCTACATAATGCTATACTTAAACAGTCCTGCCGGAACAGATGAAACCGCAATAGACGGCGATAACTTAATAAAAATATATTCAGATTATAATAGTATAAACTCAGTGGATAACATAATATATCTAAGCAGTTCAAACGGGCTTGGCTTTGACACAAACAATGTA
>MGVS01000072.1:0-1121 GCA_001800605.1 Elusimicrobia bacterium RIFOXYD2_FULL_34_15 | reverse complement strand
TAGCATCAATGACAACAATAGGATTATGGAACTACGATGGAGTAGAACCTAAACAAATTGATTGTGTAAATAGCAGAGGACTAACAACTGCAGGGAGAGGAATAGCAAGAGATGACGTATCCCGCAGAAGCGGCGATAAAAATGATTGGATGTATATGAATATATTATCAACAGGTGGAGTAAACATAACGACAACATCAGTAAATGGATTAGGAATGGCATCTACTTCAACACCAACCGGCCTGGGTGTAATAATAGGAACAATAACAACGGTAACAGTAAACTACATATCAACATCTACATATAGCGACATTGGGCATACAATAACAATAGACATACCAACTGGCTGGACAGAACCGCAAATAACAGATCCGTATAAAGCAGGATACACAACAACGACAGTTAACTATTTCGCTAATTATGGGTTGATGATAAGCACAGGGATAACAGGAATAGCAGGAAGGATAATAGTGCCAATAGGAACAGACTTAACACCAGGAACAACGATAAGCATAAAATATGGGGATATAAGTATATCTACAGGTGGTTATGCAATAGCACAGAACACTATAGGGCGTGCAGTATTCTTAGTAAGCTCTGATAATAAGGGAACTAATGTAGAACCTATAACATCTTGTTCACCGGAGTTACGGGTTACAGATGCTTACGGTGGTGGTGGCGCACCGAGGTTTGTAGGTCCAAATCCTGCCTTTGTATTAGGTGAAGTATATTCGTTCCCGAACCCTGCAAAGAAAGGAAAGTTTCCAACTATCCACATAGAATGTGGAATAGCAGATCAAGTAATTATCGGCATATACAATGTAGCCGCAGAGCCGGTACATTCAACGGAACTTAGCGGAATGCCTTTGGTTGTCAGCAATAAATATGCTTATGAATATACTTGGGATATAACAGACATAGCATCCGGAGTGTATGTATACATAATCAGGGCAAAGAAAGCAGGATTTAGTGATATAAAAGCACAAGGGAAGACTGCGATAATAAAGTGAGATTGTGTGATAGTGCTTGCCCGCCGAAGGTTCAGTGGCGGGAGATGGTGCGATAGGAAGAATAAGAGCAAAGGATGTCATGCCCGAATTAAGTTATTGGGCATCCAGAAT
>MGVS01000071.1 GCA_001800605.1 Elusimicrobia bacterium RIFOXYD2_FULL_34_15 | reverse complement strand
TTTTGGGTAATGTCGTGTAATCTCATATATTGACAATTTCTCTTCTTTTGATATAATTAATCTGTAATTTTAAATTTTTTCCGCCATTACTTCTATGGCGGACCCGCCAAAGTATCAGTGGCGGGAATTGCCTCTACAGCCGGAGTGGCGAAACTGGCAGACGCAGCAGACTCAAAATCTGCCGGCTCGAATGAGTCGTGTGGGTTCAACTCCCTCCTCCGGCAAGTAAATCAATTAAAAATTAAGATTTAATTCCTACATTTTAAATTTTGCCTGCCTGACTATATCAGGTAGGCAGGCATTTTTAATTTTTAATTGCTGTTCTCTTAGGTAATCCCAAAATCTGCCTTAAAGGGACTATTTCAAACCCCTTGGCTTTAATCCCCTTAATTATTTCAGGCAATGCATCGGCGGTCACTTTTTTCTCGTGAAAAATAAATATTGTACCGGATTCGATTGCCCTTAAATATTTTCTTATTAGTTCTTCTTTTTTGTAATCATGCCAATCACAACCGAAAGTCCAGTTAATTATTATAAGATCCTTTTCTTTAGCAACTTTTTTGACAACCGGTGAAATATAACCATTGGGCATTCTCATAAATATCGGTTCAATACCCGTAATTTCTCTTATCATTGCCTTTCCGTCATCCAATTCTTGTGAAAGTATTTCCTCTATATTCTTATTTTTTTTCGATTTTTCCAGTAAATAGTAATTTCTGTGAGAGTATGTATGCGTACCTAACTCGTGGCCGTTTGTCATGTATTTTTTTGCATATTCTGGAAAAAGTTTCATATTCATACCGACAACAAAAAATGTTGCTTTTACATTTTCTTTTTTTAGCGTATCTAAAATTTGATCCAATACTTCAGGTTTCGGACCGTCATCAAATGTTAAAGCAACCCACTTTTTTTCAGCCAAACCATTTGTATAAAATTTACCGTATTCGTCAGGATTTATAGTTTCTAATTTTTTGCCACAACTTGTGAAAAGTAAAACCAATAATAATAAAACTCTAAACATCCAATGCCTCCAGATTTTTCTTGCCTAAATAAATAGGGATTAGAACTGTTGCTATGCTTAAAACAACAATGAGTAAATTAGTTAAACCGACTATTTGCCAATTAAAATGGCTTCGTCTTGAAATTTGAGATAAAAACCAGAATCTAACGGGAACTGCTTCTATAGCTATTACTAAAAACACATAAAATAGTGAAAATATCATATATATCATCCCACCGGCAGAACTTTCAACTTGTGAAATATTTTCGACTTTAAATTTCGGAAATAAGGCACCGAAACCAACTGCCAAGCCTGTAAGTGAAATGGATATAAGAATTATCAGCATAAATGATAAATAATTTAAAAAACCCCTGACTTCTAACAGAAAATTTGATATCCCGATCAGAACCACACCAAAAAATACTAGCGGAATAAACGCCATGAAAAATTTTTCTATTAATAACTTTCCTATCTGTATTGGTGCGGATCGGATAATCCAAAAGCTTTCGCCTTCAAAAGAAACTAACGGATAAATAAATCTTAGAGATACCGCCGCAAGCACAAAACCTGCAAGCCCTATATTTAAAAATGATATAAGCGATTTCATAAAGAAAGTATCCAGCGGAAGTTTATAAATATTAAACAAATAAACGATTACAAGCGCAAAAAGCAAAAGCATTTGTGACCATTGACTGGTATCGCGGAAAAATATTTTTATGTCTTTTACAAAAACTGTCATTATACCCTTTGTCCTTAAATTTATTTTTGGCAGGAATTTATAACCTGTTGCTTCGCGTGAATATACCCAGCCTTCGTAATAGGATTTTTCTGAAATTAAAACTGCGATAGATATAAAAACAAAAGCTGTACCAACAAGCATAATCATGTAAAAGAAAAAATCACTCCATTGTTTTGAAATATACAAAAATGATAATGAAGTAACCCACCATGAAGGTAAATATTTTGCTGTCGGCATTTCAATAATTGAAATATATTGGACTACTTCGTTTAATTTATCAGCTTTAAGAAAATCTTCCGGCTGGATAAACCTTGCAAAAATATAGGCAATACCCACCGCCGCAATACCCAAAATAATGAATATATCCCTTGTTTTTTGTGAAGGGAAATATTTCATAAAAATAGTTGATACTGCAGTACCTATTGATGATGCAATAAGGAAAAAAGGAATTAATAACAATAAAATTACTGCATAGAAACCAATTCCTGCAAACTTTATCCTGCCGTAAGCAGTCAAGAAAGGTAAAAAAACAACAAGCACCATCCATGACGAGTATATAGTTGTCTTTATGTACTTGTAAAAAAATATCTGACGGAAATTCAAAGGCATAGACATTAGAAAGCTTAAATCATTAGAAAAAAATATGGTTGAAAAAGAAATTATTGTATTTGAAAATATCAACATTGCAAAAAAGGTGAGCATTATCATAGACATAAGCTTTACAATGAGCAAATTGCCTATTAATTCTACTCCGCTTAGATAAATAAGTACTCTTAAAAATGCTTGATGTAAAATTAATAAAAAAACAAAACCCACAATTATCAAAAATGAGAACTTGAATGAATCTGACCAGGAAATAAACTTGATTTTATTGAAAAAGCTTCTAATTTCTATTTGAAATAGTTTTTTTAGCATATTATTTCATAATATTTTTAATTTATTATCAATTTCTATAGCACCAAAACCGCGGGCTTGCCCGCGTGGCGGGGCTTTCGCGCCCCTGCACCCCTGCTAACTTTTCTTTACTTGCACAAAGAAAAGTAAGCAAAAGAAATGCACCCCGATGGCTATTTCGCTCATAATTTTTCGAAGCGTCCCTGCCTGCCGGCAGGCAGGTGCGGAACTTGCCATTCGGCTTCGCCAGGATGGGCTTCGGACAGTCCTCGCCGACTACCCCGAAAAATTACTCACTCATTGACAGCCATAAGGGGATTTTTTAACGTCAAAACATTATCAGGTTATAACTTTATTTTCTTTTAAATTTTCGAGCTCCTACCTTTCGGTGAGTTTAAAAAAAACATCCTCCAAATCTGACTCTGAAACCGCCTGCTTTTTCAACTCATCCAGTGTCCCTAAGGCAATAATCTTTCCTCTATCTATAATCGCCAAACGGGTACATAATTTTTCTGCTATCTCTAAAATGTGCGTTGAAAGAAAAATTGCAGTTCCATTTTTTGATAATTCATAATAAATATTTTTTACAAGACGGGCGGATTTCGGGTCCAATCCTACAAGAGGTTCATCTAATAAAACTACTTTTGGTTTTCTGATTAAAATACCGGCAAGAACCAGTTTCTGCTGCATCCCATGGGAATAGGATTCAATAAGTTCATCTGCATTTTTTTTAAGGTCAAACAATTCAAGTTTTTCATCAATATCATTGTATCCGATATTATAAATACCGCAAATAAATTCTAAAAATTCCCTGCCTGTAAGTTTTTGATAAATAAAAGGTGTGTCGGGCAGTAATCCTATGTTTCTTTTTGCTTCTACGGGATTTTTTTGGATGTCATGTCCGCAAATTTTTACGTAACCGGAGGTGGGTTTAAGAAGTCCGGATATTAATTTTATTGTTGTTGTTTTTCCTGCACCGTTTGGACCTAAAAGTCCGAAAATTTCGCCCGGTTTAATTTCCAAATTCAGATTATCAAGTGCGCTTTTATCTTTAAATTTCTTTGTTAAGTTGCATATTTGTATCATTAAGTGGATTATATAAAATCGGAGTTATAAAGTCAAATAAAGACATCCTTCAGAGAGGATGTCTGATTACATAGATTATACTCCTACCTACCGGTAGACAGGGATGACACAGCTTCGGTAGATGCCCTTTCTAGGACAAATTAAAAACCCTCAGATTCCGTTTAACGAAAATGATGAGGGTTTTTAATTTGATATCAAAAATGGATAATTACCTGCGCGCCATTTTTGCTCTTGAAACGTTACCTTTCTTATCAAGAAAGTATAAATAGCCCTTCTCTTTCTTTACACCAACCTTTGTTACTTTCTCGGGCTTGCCGCCTTTCTTGCCGCCGCGCGCCATCTTGGCTCTAGAGACATCGCCTTGCTTATCGATGTAGTACAAATAACCATCCGCTCTCTTTACGCCTGCTTTCGCAACTTCTTGTGCCATGTTATCTCACCTCCTTTTCTGTTAGAATTCCTTCCCGACTTACTCGGGGTTGTTTGTTTTCAGGATAAACATATATTTCTTTCTTCCAGTTTCTTATTATGACATTTCCTCTGCTTCTTGATATAACATATTCCGGAGCAACAGGGACTTTACCGCCGCCGCCCGGTGCATCAATTACATATGTCGGTACCGCAAAACCGGTTGTATGACCGCGAAGCAGTTCCATTATTTTTAAACCGATGGCAACAGTTGTTCTAAAATGTGAAGTACCGGAAGCTAAATCGCATTGATAGATATAATAAGGTTTTACTCTGATTTTTATCAATTCGTGCATAAGATTTGTCATAATTTTTGGAGTGTCGTTAATTCCTTTAAGTAATACCGTCTGACTACCTAAAGGAATTCCAGCATCTGCAAGCATTTCGCAGGCAATTTTTGTTTCTTGCGATATCTCTTTAGGATGATTAAAATGTATTGACATGTAAAGCGGATGATATTTTTTAAGTATTGAAACCAATTTAGGTGTTACCCTGGTAGGCATGGTTACCGGCGTTCTCGTGCCTATACGAATAATTTCTATATGCTCTATTGCTCTTAAGCTTTTAATAATAGATTCTATTTTTTCATCACTGAGCATTAAAGGATCACCGCCGGAAATCAAAACATCACGAATTTTTTTGTTTTTTCTTATGTAATTGTATGCGATATCCAGCTGTTCCTGCGTTAGTGATGTTTCTTTTTGACCAATAAGACGCCTTCTTGTACAGTGTCTGCAATACATGGCACATAGGTTTGTGACTAATAAAAGTACGCGGTCGGGATAACGGTGCACAAGCCCTTGAACAACCATATCTATTTCTTCGCCGCAAGGATCGGAAAGATCATCTTCCGAGAAATTTAATTCCTGGGAGGTTGGAATAGCTTGTTTTCTTAACGGGCAATTGGAATCATTTTTATCTATTAGTGAGAGAAAATGAGGAGTTATAGACATTCTCAATCTTGAATTAGTTCCGAGAGCTTTTGATTCACTTTCGGTAAGATTGATAAACTTGGAAAGTTCTTCTATAGTTGTTATCCTATGTTTTATTTGCTGATGCCAATCTATATCGGCAACTCTCTCTTCATTATTCACCTTTTTGCTCCTTATCCTTTTCGAAAAGTCCCATTTGAGGTGCCCTGGGAATGGTAATTATTTTTTCTTTCAGCCAATTATTAATAACATCTTTTGAAAATCTATATTGTCTACCTATTTTTGAAGCAGGTATTTTATTTTGGCGAATTAAATTATATATTTTAGACTTTCCAATTCCAAGATATTCTGAAAGTTCTTTAATTGACATTACATCTTTTGCTTCTGCCATTTATTACCACCTTTTATCTTTTACTACTATTAGTATATATACTTTTACCATGTTTTGTCAAGTATTTTTTAGTTTTTCCAAAATTTTTTGTTTTGAGGTAAGGAGTACCGTATTTTACCATTTACTGCTTTCTATTACCATCTAATTAACAATAGCGGGATTGTGCGTTTGTGCGATAGTGGGATAGTGCATTGACAAAAAAAGAGCCAATCTTTACGATTGGCTCTTTTTACAAAATACAAACTTCAAAAACTGTTACTTCTTGACTAACGCCGGTGGACAGTAAACACCTTCTTTAACCATAATCAAACCTGGTTCTTTGCCACTTTCACCTTCATTAACATGTAAAACCTTTACTAAAAACCTGTCTAAGCCGGATTCTAAACTTGGATCATACGGCAAAACAAAAGATGCGTCAATGTTTTTGGTCTCACCTTTTGCCAACTCAATATCTATAGTCTTTGGTTCCATTAACTTAGTTCCGCTTGAACCGTCTGTTCTTAAAATATATGCTTCTGTTTTTATTCTTATTTTTGCTTTTGCACGGGGACCTTTATTTGTTACTTTAACCATTATACCTGTAGGACCATCAAAGAAATATAGCGCATATGTCCCCCAATACTGTGGCGGATAAATTTTATCTTCGCGGGATACATAACCGTTAACATTATAAAATGTACCCTGAGCATTAGTAACGGTTGTACCAAATGAATTTATAAATTGAATATCCACATCCAACATATCCTGTTCACCATTATGATTGCCTGCTGCAAACAAACCGGGAGCGACAATTAATGAAACAGCAAGAACAGCAATCATTAAAAATAACTTTTTACTCATATTTTTTCCTCCTTTCTATTAATTAGTGTCCTCTATTATATATAAAGAAAAAACCCAACTTTGTCAAGTTGTTTTTTTGGAGTCCCCTACTGGAGACCCAAAAAAACAATCCCGAGCGACCCGCCCTGAGTTTAACGAAGGGAGTCGAGGGATACAACAGAGTCCCCTCTGGAGGAATGAAAATTAAAGCGAGAAATTATTCCGGGTAATTAATATGGGGTTATCTGTATAATTTTATTAAGATTTTCTTTTGCACTTTGTCCATTTTTGCCGTTAGGATCCAGCTTCATTGCCCTCTCAAAATCTTCTTTTGCTTGTTTATATTTCTTGGCATAAAAATACGCTGTAGCGCGGTTATTATATGCCATCGCTGATTTGGAATCGAGTTTTATTACTTTGCTATAATCAAGAATGGCTTTCTCATAAGCCCCCATTTTTTGATATCCATATCCGCGATTCATATAGGAGTAAATGCTTTTGGGATTAAGTTTAATACTTTTATTATAATCCGACATAGCATTGATATAATCACCGATACAAAAATAGCAAAAACCGCGATTATTGAATACTTCGGAATTTTGCGGGCTTGATTCAAGCACTTTGTTAAAATCTACTATGGCTTTTTTGTATTCCCTATAATTTTGCGCATAAATAAGTCCTCTAAAATAATATGCTTTTGCATAATTTTCATCAAGTTTTATTGCGGTATCATAATCAGAAAACGCTTCAGTAATCCTATCTTCACTAAAATAAATAGCTGCTCTGGATAAATAATCAATTGCATCTTTTTTTGATGAAATATCTTTATAATAATTTTTATTTTGTTTTTTTCGTAATTCGTTTGCTTTATCAAAACAAACTACCATTTCCCTAGCATTCTTTATTTTACTCATCGCCCAGCCTTTTGATTCATATGCTGATATATAATTTGGATTTATTTCAATCGCTTTATTATATGCATTAATGGCATTTTCGAAATCATATGTCTTGTAGAAATCTTCGCCTGTT
>MGVS01000070.1:94379-96300 GCA_001800605.1 Elusimicrobia bacterium RIFOXYD2_FULL_34_15 | reverse complement strand
TATATGTTTTTTTCATACCTGCCTATTATAGCAGGTTTTCAATAAGGTGTTGCACTAACACTTTGAACTTGTTTAGCGGTAATTTCTCTTGATTTTTGGGCGTTAGTTGTGTAAAATAAGAATGTTGAAAAAATCCATGGTTGTCATTCCGAGCCCGTAGGGCGTGGGAATCCCTCAGGCAGGCCTGCCTATCGGTAGGTAGGTTCGCAATGACACCAATAGGTGAATAATATGAAGAAAATAGCGATACTTACACCGGGCGGCGACGCACCCGGAATGAATGCGTGTATCAGAGCGGTAGTTCGCCGTTCAATTTCTTCCGGTATGGAAGTTTACGGAGTTATGAACGGTTATCAGGGATTGCTTGATAATAATATTTTTAAGATGGAATTGCGTTCTGTCAGCGGTATTATAAATCATGGCGGAACTATTTTAAAGAGTTCGAGATGCGCTGAAATTAAGACTGATGAAGGCCTGTCTAAAGCAATAGCAACTTTAAAAAAATATGAAATCGATTATTTGGTAGTTATTGGCGGAGATGGTTCAATTAAGGCAGCAGAAAAGATTTCCAAATTTGGAATTTCTGTTATTGGTATTCCTGCAAGTATAGATAATGATGTTTACGGTACCGAAGAAACCATCGGATTTGATACCGCTATTGATACCGCGATTGAAGCAGTAGATAAGATACGGGATACGGCAACCAGTTTTGACAGGGTTTTTATTATTGAAGTTATGGGCAGGGAACACGGGTTTTTGGCATTGGAAATCGGGCTTGCATCCGGTGCTGAATTTGTTTTTATCCCTGAATTTAAATTTGATTTAAATAAAATATGCGAAGAACTTAAAAAAGACCAGCAAAAGAAAAAGACGTCTGTTATTATGGTTTTTGCCGAAGGTTGCGGTGATTCCAGAGAACTTGCAAAAAAGATATTTCAATGCACCGGTATAGACGTCAAGGTAAGTAATCTCGGTTATATCCAGCGCGGCGGGAACCCTTCGGCAAGAAGCAGAAATCTTGCAAGCAGGTTCGGAAGTTCTGCAGTTGATTTAATTTTAAAAGATGAAAAAAATAAGGTTGTTGTTTTGCAGGAATGTGGTATAAAAGCAATACCAATAGAAAAAGTAACCTCCAGTGAAAAGAATGTTTCTAAAGATACACTTGAATTGATAAAGAAACTGGCGGTGTAGGGTTGTCGGTGTCATGCTGAAGAACACGAAGTATCTCGATGTTAATTATGAATAAGAATTTTGTTGTAAGTATCGGAAATTGGTTTTTTAAGTATAGAAGCTATTTTTTTGTTCCTATTATTATAGCATTGATTATTTTTACAAAACCGGCAATGCCGTTTGACTCAAGATTATTAGATATTATTACTGATTTTTTTGGGTTTTTTATAGCATTATTGGGTTTTGCTTTAAGAGTTCTGGTTATTGGCTACAAGAAACCTATGACTAGCGGTCGGGGAACCAATATCGATGTCAATGAAGTGGTTACTGACGGTGCATATCAAATGTGCAGAAACCCGCTTTATTTTGCCAATTTTCTGATTTGGTTGGGTTTTACAATTATTTGGTGGAATTTTATTTTCTTTCTTTCTATTGTTATGTTTTTTTGGATTGAATATTATTTTATTATTAAGGCAGAAGAATCTTACCTTTCAAATAAGTTTGGGTCTGTTTATGATAATTTCAGAAAAACAGTGCCCGTGTTTTTTCCTAAGTTAACTAATTTCAAGAAACCTGACCGCCAATTCAATTGGAACAAGGTTTTTAAAGCAGAATCCAAGTTATTATTACTTATTTTGACTTTTCCTTTACTTTTTGAAATTTATGAAGATAAAATATGGGATTCACAGAGTTTGCATAAAAATATAATTCTGATTTTTATAGTTTTGGTTATTTTAATTATACATACCAT
>MGVS01000070.1:0-94354 GCA_001800605.1 Elusimicrobia bacterium RIFOXYD2_FULL_34_15 | reverse complement strand
ATATACTTAAATAGCAATATTTAAGGAGATTGTCTTACTGGAGGTAGTAATGTCAAAAGCAGAAAAATCTGATAAGGAAAAAGCTCTGGACCTTGCACTTTCACAGATAGAAAAGGAATATGGGAAGGGTGCAATTATGCGTCTTGGTGAAAGCCCGCATCAGAAAGTAGAATTTATTCCAACCGGTATTATCGGATTGGATGTTGCTATAGGAGTTGGCGGTATTCCAAAAGGAAGAATTATAGAGCTTTTCGGGCCTGAATCTTCCGGAAAATCTACATTGTGTCTTCAGATTATATCCAGTTCCCAGAAATTAGGCGGTACATGCGCATATGTTGATGCCGAACATGCAATGGATCCGGTTTATGCAACCAAGTTAGGCGTGGACATTGATAAGCTTTTGATTTCTCAGCCAGATTCCGGGGAACAGGCACTGGAGATTACAGAAAAGTTAGTTAGAAGCAATGCAATAGATTTAATTATTGTTGATTCAGTTGCAGCGCTAACACCGCGTGCAGAGATAGAAGGCGAGATGGGCGATTCGCATATGGGACTGCAGGCACGGCTTATGTCTCAGGCACTGAGAAAACTTACCGCAATAGTATCAAAGTCAAAAACATCCATTATTTTTATTAATCAGTTAAGGCAGAAAATAGGAGTTATGTTCGGTAATCCGGAAACTACAACCGGCGGTTTGGCATTGAAATTTTATGCATCTATCCGGCTGGATATAAGAAGAGTTACAACTATAAAAGAAGGGGATATCGCAATCGGCACAAGAGTACGCGTAAAGGTTGTTAAAAATAAAGTTGCACCGCCCTTTAAACAGGCAGAATTTGAGATGACTTTCGGTTCCGGAATTTCACCTGAAGGAAGTATTATAGAAACCGGTGTTGAATATGGTATCGTTGAAAAAAGCGGAAGCTGGTTTGTTTATAAAAATGACCGATTAGGACAGGGGATGGACAATTCAAAGGTATTTTTAAAAGAAAATCCAAAAGTTGCTGAAGAAATAAAAAAAGCTATTTTTGAAAAAGCATCAGGCATACCTCATGTAGAAGAAAAAGAAAAAGTAAAAGAGAAGAAATAATATTTAAGCGTATTTTTTGAATTTTTATATGTTAAAAAAGCTCTTATTAGTTTTCATTATTTTTATCTCATTGAAAAGTATTTTAAATGCGTCTTCTGCAATGAGCGTTTATTACGACGCTACGTCTACTCAATTACCTTCCTATAGATTATATTATTCTACCATTGGCTGGTCGGCCGAAAACAAAGTAACCAATGTCGGCGGTAATGCAAACGGTTCTTATGTTTTAAGAACCTGCCCCAGAAGAAACGAAAATATTTTAGCTATACAGGATTCAACCGGAAAACTTACCGCACAAATATGGAACGGCGGTTCTTGGGGTACGGTTCAAACATTTTCTATTGATGTTACAACAAGCTGCAGAGCGTTCGATGTGGCTTACGAACAGACATCAGGAAACGCAATTATTGCATATAGAAAAAATACATATATTAATAAGATATATTACAGCGTTTGGAACGGAGTTTCGTGGAGTGAAGGAACCGATTCCGGATTGGCTTTAGACGGCGACGCAATAAACTGGGTCAGGCTGGAAGCTAATCCAAACAGCAACGAGATGGTGTTAGCGACTATGTGTATTAGCAGCCATGTTTATGCCGGAGTATGGAGCGGTTCAGCATGGGGAAACCAGCAGGCTTTGGAAACTACCGGAGTAAAGTACGCGATGAAGCAGGGTTTTGATGTTGTTTATACGAGCAGCCATAATTACGCTATGGTCGTATGGGATCAGGAAGGAGACAGAAAATTACACTACCGACAGTGGTTCAGCACGGCATCCGCGTGGGGAAGTGAAGGAACAATACCAACATCAGTAATAGACTCGGGAAACACTGAAAGTTACGTTTGGGTGAAATTAGCGGCAAATCCGGTCGCCATTTCCAGCCAAATTATAGTAGGTTGTTACGATGATGGATATGATTTTGGCGCGGCTCTATGGAACGGTTCGGGTTGGGGAAACAGTACTTCTATGAGCTATAACGTTAACACCAGTATTTCTTACGAATACAGGTGTTTTGACGTTTCGTACGAAATGGCTACCGGTAGAGGTATGATAGCATACGCAAAAAAGAATAATTCACCTAAATATAAGATTTTGACCGGAACAACATGGGGTGCAGAAGCTTCTGCACAAAATGTTAAAGCTCAACCAAGATTTGTAAGTTTAAACAAGGATAAGGATTCAAGCTCTAACGAGATTACATTAATTACCGATGATGTCGCTAACGATATAAATATTCAAACCTGGACAGGTTCTGCGTGGAATCCTACTACAAAAATGGAAGTTGAACAATCATCGTATTATAACAAGGAATGTTATACTATTTCCTATTCTTATCCCGGTTCGCAATATGACAGAGTCCCGCCTGCTAATATTTCAAACTTAACGGCACTATCAGGAACAAACGACGGCGATGTAATTTTAAACTGGACATCACCAGGCGATGATTTTACAACAGGCAATATTTCCGGCGGGGAATATTACCTAAAATATTCTACCAATTCAATAAATAACAATACTGATTTTACTAATGTAAATCCTGTTTATAATTTAAATAATTCTACAGATACAGTTCCAAATTTAACTTATGGTTTAACTGTTAGCGGGCTTTATCCCGGCACTACATATTATTTTGCACTTAAGTATAAGGATGATGTCGGCAACTGGTCCAGCTGGTCAACCGGCACGATAAACACACAATCGTTCTGTGCCGCTCAGGACTTACAGCCGACAGCGCCTACCAATTTAACCAGCATTGCCGGCGATACCGAGATACAGCTTTCATGGACTGCTGTTACCGTAACCGGCTATCAGGATTTGAATAACTATAAGATTTACAGGTCTACTTGGTCTGGCGGCACACTTGATGTATATTCATCTACACCTTCTGCATACACCGTTTTTACCGATACGGGATTAACTAACGGCAACACATATTACTACAAGATAACCGCAGTAGACAGTGGTAATTTAGGGGGCGGGTTAGTTTCTCAGACAAAAGAAAGCAATTTTTCTAACTCTATTTCTACCACAATACCATATCTTGGCGCAGTACCTTTGCCTCCGATAAGTTTTTCCGGAATTGCAACTTCTACCCAAAGTATAAACTGGACATGGAAAGACGGTTCAACTAACGAATTGGGTTTTGAAATTTATAGTTCTACTAACGGAGTAATAGTAAGCAGTGCTTCGCTTATTGCAAATACAACAAGTTACATGCAAACCGGATTAACAGTAAATACTTCATCATTTATTAATAGTATTTTTTCAATCAATGATTTCGGAAGAAGCAGTTCCTCGTCTACCATTCCTGCAATTATTTATACAAGTGCAAATAAACCTACAGGTGTAACTATTTCGTCGGTAACTGCGAACTCTGTAAAATTAGTATGGCTATCCAACCAAAATCCAGACGGTACCCGATATGGGGTGTCTTATTCTACGGTATCAAATTTTACTGCCACTGTTTCAACTTTTGTTAGTTATGCTTCTAATTTAACGCTGTCAACCGCAACTGCTACTAATCTCTTATCTTCTACATCATATTGGTTTAGAGTATTTGCATACAACGGTAACGGGGTAGAATCCGGTTATACTAATACCGTCAGCACATTTACAAAAATAGAGGCTCCTACCTGGTCTGAAAATACCGGTGCGGCATCTACAACCGAAATGTACTGGGAATGGAATGATAACTCGACAAATGAAAGCGGATATAGAGTTATTAATTCGACATCAGGGGAAAATGTTTCCGGAGATCAACCGGCGGATACTAATTCGTTTTCTGAAACCGATCTTTTGCCAAATACAAGTTACGCCCGGTATGTACAGGTATTTAACGCCCAGGAAACTGTTGATTCCGTTTCTCCGAAAACAACAATATATTATACGCTTGCAAACGATCCAACCGGTATTACCAGCGAGATATTTAGAACAAGTGCTACGATATCATGGTCCGCGGGAACCGGCGGAGCAACCTGCTACGGAATTCAGCGTTCAAACGGTTCCGATTCGGCGGGTGATTGGACATTTATAAAAGATTTTTCAAATAACTGGACTTCTACAAATTATTCTGATACAAGTCTTGTTTTCAATACTACCTACTGGTATAAGGTTTGCGCGTATAACGGTGACGGAATAGAATCCGGTTATATCGAATTGTCAGTAAGAAGGATTACTCCTCCTGCCAACATTTCTAATTTAACTGCTCTTAGCGGAACTAACGACGGCGAGATAACGCTTAACTGGACTTCGCCCGGCGATGATTTAATGACTGATAACATTACCTCCGGTGAGTACTATTTGAAATATTCTACCAATTCAATTAAAAACAATACTGATTTCGCTAATGTGTATCCCGTTTATAATTTAAATAATTCTACAGATACAGTTCCAAATTTAACTTACGGCCTCGCCGTAACCGGACTCAATCCAGGTACTACATATTATTTTGCATTAAAGTACAAGGATGACGGCGGCAATTGGTCCAGTTGGTCTACGGGTACTATTAACACACAATCTTTCTGTGCTGCGCAGGATTTACCGCCTTCAGCACCTGCTAATTTAACCAGCATTGCCGGTAATACTGAGATACAGCTGCAATGGACCGGAGTTACAGTAACCGGCACTCAGGATTTAGAATATTACAGGATTTACAGGTCTACATGGATTGGCGGCACACTTAATTTATATTCTTCTACACCTACGGCATACACCGTATTTACAGATACAGGCCTGACCAATAATAACACATATTACTACAAGATTACTGCGATTGACAGGGGTAATTCCGGGTTTGGGTTGGTTTCTCAGGCAAAGGAAAGCGGTTTTTCTACCACTGTTTCAACTATGCCGTATGCCGGCTCTGTTCCTTTGCCTCCGAGTAATTTTACAGCTAACGCGATTTCAACTCACAGTGTTATGTTTACATGGACAGATAATTCATCAAATGAGCTTGGTTTTGAATTACAGGATATTAATAGCAATGTGATAGTCAGCAGTGTGTCTATCCCTGCAGGTACCACATTTTACTTAGAAACTACTTTAACTCCTAATACTTCTTCATATATATATAATATTAAATCTGTAAATATAAACGGAAAGAGTGCTTCAAGTAGTTTATCAACTATTACGTATACTTTACCTAACACACCTGCTTCATTTACTGCATCAAGTGCCGGTTTAAATTCCATTTCACTTGCTTGGAATGTCAATAATAATTCAAGTATTACACGTTATGGGTTAGCTTATTCCACCGCTTCATCATTCAATATTAATGTTTCTACTTTTGTAAACTATGCTTCTAATTTAACTGACAATACCACTTCCGCATTCTCTTTGTCTACTAACACTACTTACTATTTCCATTTATGGGCGTATAACGGAAATTCTGTGGTAAGCAATTCTGTAGAAACTTCATCAAAAACTTCTATGGAAAATACACCACCGCCTGCAAACATTTCCAATTTAACTACTCTTAGCGGAACTAACGACGGCGAGATAACGCTTAATTGGACTTCACCCGGCAATGATTTAATGGTAGGCAATATAACCGGTGGGGAATATTATTTGAAATATTCTACCAATTCAATTAATAACAATACTGATTTTACTAATGTATATCCTGTATATAATTTAAACAATTCTACAAACACCGTTCCTAATTTAACTTATGGATTAACAGTAACCGGGCTTTATCCCGGTACTACATATTATTTTGCATTAAAATATAAGGATGATGTCGGAAACTGGTCCAGCTGGTCTACGGGTACTATTAATACTCAATCGTTCTGTGTTGCTCAGGATTTACCGCCCTCAGCACCTGCCAATTTAACCAGTATTGCAGGTGACAGCGCTATTCAGCTGCAATGGACAGCTGTTACAGTAACAGGCTCTCAGGATTTGGAATATTACAGGATTTACAGGTCCACATGGAATGGCGGAACACTTGATTTGTATTCATCTACGCCTACTGCATACACTATATTCTCTGATACCGGGCTAACCAATGGCGAAACTTACATGTACAAGATAACCGCGATTGACAGGGGTGATTTTGGTTCCGGGCTGGTTTCTCTGGCAAAAGAAAGCGGTTTTTCTACAACTATTTCGACTGTACCGTATGCCGGTGCTGTTCCTTTACCTCCGAACAATTTCACGGCTAACGCTATTTCTACTTCCAGTGTTGTATTCAGCTGGACTGATAATTCGTCAAATGAACTTGGTTTTGAGCTACAGAATGTTAACAACAATGTGATAGTCAGCAGTGAATCTATCTCCGCGGGTACTACATTTTATTTACAAACTACTTTAACTGCCAATACTTCTTCTTACATATATAATGTTAAATCGGTAAATGCTTTTGGCACAAGTTCAGGCAGCAACCTTACAACACCAATATATTCGCTGGCTAAAACACCTGCTTCGTTTACTGCTTCAAGTTCCAATTCCAATTCCGTTACTTTTACATGGTCGGCAAATGACAATTCAAGTATTACACGCTACGGGTTGTCTTATTCCACCGCTTCTTCGTTTAATATCAATGTTTCAACTTTTATAAACTATGCTTCTAATTTAACGGATAATACCACTACCGCATTCTCTTTGTCAGACGATACTACTTACTATTTCCATTTATGGGCGTATAACGGCAATGCTGTGGTAACCAGTTCTGTAGAAACTTCATCAAAAACTTCAACGGAAGTCACACCACCGGCAAACATTTCCAATTTAACTGCGCTTAGCGGAACCAACGATGGCGAAATAATACTTAACTGGACATCACCCGGTGATGATTTAATGGTTGGCAATATAACCGGCGGGGAATATAATTTAAAGTACTCTACCAATTCAATTAAGAACAATACTGATTTTACTAATGTATATCCTGTATATAACATAAACAATTCTACTAATACCGTTCCCAATTTAGTTTATGGTATGAAAATTACCGGACTTTATCCCGGTACCACATATTATTTTGCATTAAAATATAAGGATGATGTCGGAAACTGGTCCAGCTGGTCTACAGGTACTATCAATACTCAATCGTTCTGTGCTGCGCAGGATTTACCGCCTTCAGCACCTGCCAATTTAACCAGTATAGCCGGTAGTACTGAGATTCAATTATCCTGGACTGCTGTTACGGTAACCGGCACTCAGGATTTAGAATATTACAGGATTTACAGGTCTACATGGGTGGGAGGCACACTTGATTTATATTGTTCTACACCTACCGCATATACTATTTTTACTGATACCGGGCTAACCAATGGCGAAACTTACATGTACAAGATAACCGCGATTGATAGGGGTGATTCCGGTTCCGGGTGGGTTTCACAAGCAAAAGAAAGCGGTTTTTCTACTACCGTTTCGACTATGCCTTCTTCGAATACCGTTCCTTTACCGCCGACTAATTTCACGGCTACTGCAATTTCGACTTACAGTGTTATGTTCAGCTGGAATGACAATTCGTCAAATGAATCCGGGTTTGTGCTAGTGGATATTAATAACAATGTGATTGTCAGCAGCGAGTCTATTCCCGCAGGCACTACTTTTTATATCCAAAATATTTTAGCTGCAAATACTTCTTCCTATGTATATAGCGTCCAGGCGGTTAATGCATCAGGAGGCAGTCCGGCCGGAATCAGCAGCAGCCTTTCGACACCTGTTTATTCATTAGCTAACACCCCTGCTTCTACTACTACGTCAAGTGCCAATTCCGATTCTATTACAATAACATGGAATGCAGGCAATAATTCTGAAGATACCCGGTACGGGATATCATATTCTACTGACCCTGCTTTCAATATTAACGTTTCTACTATTGTCACTTTTGCATCAAATTTAACTAACAATACCACTACTGTATTTTCTCTATCTGCAGATACTACTTACTATTTCCATGTATGGGCGTATAATAATGATGCTTCAGAAACCTCATATATTACTTTAACTACCAAAACTACGATACTTTCAGTAAATGCTAATCCAACATGGTCAAGTTTTACCGTTGCAATTTCTACGGCTGAGATTACATGGGTTTGGAATGAAACTTCTACCAACGAAGACGGTTATAGAGTAATGAATTCGGCGACTGATTTAAGCATTTCCGGTAACCTAGCGGTAAATACTACTTCTTATACGGAGATAAATCTTTCTCCTAACACTGCTTATTCAAGATATATTCAGGGATATAATACTTTCGGAACTGCAGATTCTGTTTCACCCAAAACAACAACTTATTATACGCTGCCTAATGCACCTACAGGTCTTACGGCACCAGTTATAGGAATTTCAAGTATTACTATTACGTGGTCTGCCGGTACAGGCGGAGCTGCATGTTACGGAATCCAGAGATCAACCGATATTTTATCGGCCTCTAATTGGCAAAGCATAAAAATATTTTCCGATAGTTTGACGGCAACTTCATATACAAATAACGATTTATACAGCAATACGACTTATTGGTATAGAATTTATGCATATAATAACACCGGTTCTTCATCTTCTTATACGCAGGCGTTTGCAACAACTTTAACAGATATTTTGCCTCCAAGCATTACACACGTGCCTGTAACAGAAGTAAACATTATCGGCAACGTGATAGTAATATCTGCAAATATCGTTGATGACAAGAATATAAGTTATGTAAAACTTAATTATAGAAAGGCAGGGGAAACTGCTTTTGCTTCTTCGAATTTCGTTACTGCGGTATCCAGCAGTATATTTTCGGGATATGCGCTAATTCCTGTTTCATCTGTAACAACAGCCGGAATCGAATATTTTATTTCTACTGCAGACGGAATCAATATATCTTCCACTTCGTTATACTCAACAACGGTTACAAGATTATGCCAGAAAATCGCGGATTCCAATTTAGTTGTTGAATCTTTGGACGGTAATCCAAATGACGGCAGTACCAAAGTTCAGCTTTCAGAATCATTAGATAAAATAATAAGTATTGAACAAAAAGATTCATCTTTAGAAAGTTCTTACGGTATTGAAGAAATTTCGGCTAAAAATAATTCTCATCCGGTTGCAACTTATTCCTTTGGGCCCTCAAACACTTTACTGACCAGTCCGATTTACCTGACATTACTTTATTTTGATTTAAATACTGACGGAATAGTTGAAACGGAATATGCTCAAACAACCGATATAAATGAAACCGAGCTTGCCGTGTATTTCTGGGACGGTGTAAAATGGAAATTTATCGGCGGAAGGCCTGATACCACGTTGAATACCTATACTGTTAAAACCAATAAGTTTGGAAAATATGCTTTGTTTGCGAAAGGAACTGAGTCGAATAAAGTAGTCCCTGATGAAAAATTTGTATCACCGTATACTCCGGCAACTTTCGGTGAAAAAGCCCAGGAAGTTAATATATATGATGCATCCGGTGTTGAAATTATAAAGCTTACTAAAGAAGATTTCTTCGGAGGGGTAATTACCTGGAACGGAACTGACGGGAATAATAACTATATCGAATCGGGAATATATATTTTCAAAGTAAAAACAACTGACGGAAAAACTAAACACGGCACAATAGTTTTAGCAAAGTAACTTAATAAGAATTACACAGATTAAAAACGGATAATGATATGAATAATTGTAAACGATTGTTAGTAATATTTGTATACATTTCATACCTGTATTCATTTTCCTATTCCGCATTTAAAAATTACGGGTGGTCAACAAGAGCAACCGGAATGGGCGGTGTTTTTACTGCGATTTCAGACGATTCGTCGTCAATTTTCTACAACCCGGCAGGAACCGCAAAAATGGAAAGTCCTGATGCAAGTTTAATGTATGCAAAGCCGTTTGCGGGACTGGAAGATGTAAGTTTAGGGCTTATGTCGCTTTCGTATATACAACCTATAAGAGATATAGGAACTTTTGGACTGGGTATAACAGATTACGGCAATAACTTATATAAAGAAGATTCTATAATGTTATCTTATTCTAAAAAAATTTTTAATAAATCTAAATTATATAGAAATAATGATCTTTCTGCGGGATTAAATTTAAAATATTTAAATCATAAATACAGCTGGGATGCAGATACATTAAAAAGAGCTGTGGAATACAGCGATCCGGTTATATTGGCTGGTTCTTCGAAATCAGCTTTCACGGGTGATATAGGTTTTCTTTATAATATTAAAAATGTTTCTTTAGGTCTTTCAGCCTTAAATATATCTCAGCCTGATGTTGGGTTATATTTTGAAGATAAAGTCCCCATGGAAGTTAGATTTGGTTCTATCTATCATTTTAAAAGTAATACCATCGCGGGTTTTGATATATCTTACAGAAATCAGGAATGGGGAGAATCATCCGATAAACTGAATCTGCATATCGGAGCAGAACACTGGTTCTCAAATAATAAATTTGCATTACGCACAGGTGCAAACAAACAGGAAGTAAGTTTAGGTTCGTCACTAAATCAAAATTTGGGAAAATTGTTAATGCGGGTTGACTATGCATTTGTATGGTCATTGGTTATTGGCGATAATTATGGGACTCACAGACTATCTGTATCGCTTGGTTCAATTCTGACACCTAAAGTTGCCGAAAACAAGCAGTCTCAAATATTAAAACAACAACCTGTTAACGTAGTGCCTAAAAAAGAAGAAAAACCGCAGCAAAAAGATATTAATATAAAACAAAAAATAAGTGAAAAAGTTAATATTAACACTGCATCAGTAAGTGAACTTATACAAGTTGGATTTACTAAGGTTCAGGCAGATGCAATTGTTTTACAAAGAACAAAACAGCCTTTCAATAATATTGATGAACTTATGAGTAGAGTAAAAGAAATACCTGCCAAAAAATATCTGGAAGTGAAAGAAAAAATTTCGGTAAAATTTAAATTATGAAAATTTTTTCTAATCCGCAAACAATCCAAAAATCTATAAAAAATCTCAAATTAAAAAAACAAACAATTGGCTTTGTTCCGACCATGGGAGCATTACATCAGGGACATATATCATTAATCCGCAGGGCAAAAAAGGAAAATGATATTGTTGTTGTAAGTATTTTCGTTAATCCGGCACAATTCGGGCCGAAAGAAGATTTAAAAAGTTATCCGAAACCTTTTGTCAAGGATGTCAAATTGTGTAAAAAAGAGGGAGTTGATATAATATTTGCTCCAAAACCGGAATCTATGTATCCAAAAAATTATTTAACTTATATAAATGTAGAAAAACTTTCCGGTACAATGTGCGGAAAAGCACGTCCCGGCCATTTCAGAGGTGTAGCTACTGTTGTTACAAAGCTTTTTAATATAGTACAGCCGGATAAAGCATATTTCGGACTGAAAGATTATCAGCAATCTGTGATAATTAAAAAAATAACGGAAGATTTAAATTATCCTGTAAAAATCATTACTTGCCCGACAATCCGGGAAAAAAGCGGGTTAGCACTTTCAAGCAGAAATGCTTATTTGTCTAAGGAAGAACTGAATAAAGCATTATCTATATCAGACTCTTTAAAAAAAGCTAAAGAATTGATAGAGAACAAAAAGATAAAACCGGTAAAAAATATTGTTTTGGAAATAAAGAAAATTATTAAACCTGTTACCGATAAAATAGATTATATTGAAATAAGGGATGCTGAAACACTCGTAGAAATCAAAGATAATATTGATAGAAAAGTTGTAATTGCTATAGCTGCATATGTCGGCAAAACCCGTCTAATAGATAATATAGTTGTTAAACCCCGTTAGAAGCAAGTTAAAAGTTATAAGTTATAAGTTATAAGTTAAAATAAAGACTTATCTCGAACCAATATGGAAATATTTTTTAAGTCAGTTATATCTTTTTTTTTATTGCCGTTTTTATTAGGTTTTATTAAATCATTCTTATCTTTAATAATTTCCGTACCGCCGCTTAATCCATCTGAAATATGGTTTTTTGTCGGTTTTACGATATTCTTTTTTGTTTTTCTTATTAGATCGCTTCCCGGCCAAATATATATTTTTGGGCATGAATTAACCCATGCTATATGGGCTATTTTTTTTAAAGGAAAAATTAAAGAATTCAATGTATCTGAAAAAAGCGGGAATGTTGTAACAACAAAAACAAATTTTTTTATTACATTGGCTCCTTATTTTTTCCCGATATATACTTTCATTATAATTTTACTATTCTATATACTAGCTCTTTTCTTTAATACTTCAAAATACACCGAATGGTTATTTTTATTTGTCGGTGTTACATACTCTTTTCATATTTTTCTGACCGCCGAATCTCTGATAACAGGACAGTCTGATGTTAAAAAAACCGGCAGTATGTTTTCCTATTTTATAATTATCTTTTTTAATTTATTTATTATTGTTTTTTTATTAAAATTTATCTCGCCTGATAAAATATTTTTAAAAAAATATTTTTACAATAGCTATACATCTGCTATTATTATTTATAAATACGCATGGAAGTACTTGACAAAATTATTTATTTTACTAAAATATAGAATACTTTGAAAAAGGAACTAAATTTTAGCCCGCCATTTCCGCCACTAATACGTTGGCGGACAAGGAACCTTGGCGAGGCCTTCGGTTCGCAGGAAGTTAAGCGAACCTTCGGGAGGATTGATGGATTGGAAAACAGTGTTTTTGGAACCTATCATGATGATGTTTAGCAAAGTTGCTCAATTTATTCCTGTTTTTATCGGTTTTTTACTTATTCTTCTTGTTGGCTGGTTAATTGCATCCGGTTTAAAAAAAATTCTGATAAAATTCCTTATTTTGGTTAAAGTTGATGCACTTTCCGGTAAAACCGGTTTTTCTAAAGTATTGGAAAATGCAGGCATTAAAGATACTTTATCTGAAATTATAGGCATTGTAGCATATTGGATAATAGTTATTATAACCTTATCAACTGCAGTAAACGCTTTGGGATTAGCAAATGTAAGCTCAATTTTAGATAGAATAATTCTTTATATTCCTAATGTCATAGTTGCAATTTTTATTTTGATATTAGGTCTATTTTCTGCTTCTTTTTTAAATACAATAGTAACTGCTGCTAGCATAAATGCCGGTATTTTACAGGCAAATATTTTAGGGAAAATCGCATCAACAGTAGTAATTGTTTTTTCAGTAATAATTGCGGTTGAACAATTAAATCTTAAAATAGAGCTTATCAATTCAATAATCACAATAATTATTGCTTCATTAGGTCTAGCTTTTGCGATTGCATTTGGGATTGGAAGCAAAGATGTTGCAACAAAATTGATTAATGAACTGGATGAATCCATAAGAAAAAAATAAACAGTAACTGTGAGGGACAATTTCTATGTATGCAATAATTGATGTTGGCGGTAAACAATACAAGGTAGAAAAAGGTAAAACAGTCAAACTTGAATTGACAAAGAAGAATATTGGCGATGTTGTCGAATTTAAATCGATCTTCATTTCCAGTGACGATAAAAAAATACAAACTTCGGTAAATTCAAAAGTCATCGGTAAAATAGTTAAATTGTCAAAAGGAAAGAAAATAATTGTTTTTAAAAAGAAACCTAAAAAGGGCTATAAAAAAACAATAGGCCACAGACAAAATTACACCGAGGTCGAAATCACAGAAATTCAAAATTAAAATTGTTAAAAAACTAACAATTTCCAACTGAGTTGGAAAAGTTTGGAGAGTATATGGCACATACTAAATCACAAGGTTCAACAGGTAATGGTCGCGATTCTGCAGGACAACGGTTAGGCGTTAAATGTTTTGAAGGACAAATTATACCTGCCGGAAGTATTATCGTAAGACAACGTGGGAAAAAATATCACCCAGGATTAAATGTCGGAATAGGTAAAGATGATACGCTTTATGCAAAAATTACAGGTAAATTAAAATTTCAATGGTTTTCAAAAAAAAGAAAAAAAATAAGTATTTTACCTGCTATAACTACAGCATAAAGTAATTTTTATAATGAAATACCTCGCATCAGGATGCGAGGTATAAAATTCTCTTTTTATTTATCCATGTAGCTTGCTACTTGGTATTTGGCAGGAGAATTTTAAATGGTCAAGGTATCCTTGATCATTTTTTAATTGTATTTTAATTGAATTTTGATATAATGTTTGAAAATCAGGTAGAAAGATAGAGAGGTAAATGGGTAGAGAGTTAGTTGTCACATGATTAATAAATCATTTAATATTGTAAAACGTTTAAAACCATTTCTTTTTACCCTTTTACCTTTATACCTTTTTACCCTTTATCTATAGGAGAAAAATATGAATAAATTAAAATTAGGATTGCCGAAA
This sequence comes from Elusimicrobia bacterium RIFOXYD2_FULL_34_15, assembly GCA_001800605.1. Classification (GTDB taxonomy): domain Bacteria; phylum Elusimicrobiota; class UBA8919; order UBA8919; family UBA8919; genus UBA9627. The sequence goes on along the minus strand of MGVS01000070.1, from coordinate 80,008 downwards.
GGCAGTTTACAGGAAGCTACTTTTGAACTTTTTAAAAAAGCCGGCATCAAAATATATGCATCAGAAAGATCTTATTTTCCTACTTGTGATGATGACGAACTTGAAATAATGCTGGTTCGCTCACAAGAAATGGCTAAATATGTAGAAGACGGTGTTTTTGATGCAGGGATAACCGGGTTTGATTGGATCTGCGAGTCGGATGCCGATACAAAAGAGGTGTGTGAACTTTTATATGCAAAAAGCGGTTTTAGACCGGTAAGATGGGTTCTTGCTGTTCCCAAAGATTCAAAAATTAAATCGATAAAAGATTTAAAAGGTAAAAGGATTGCTACAGAATTGGTAAATGTTGTGAAAAAATACTTGGGTAAAAATAAAGTTAAAGCAGAAGTTGAATTTTCATGGGGTGCTACCGAAGCAAAAACTCCTACTCTGGTTGATGCGATTGTGGAATTAACGGAAACCGGTTCTTCGTTAAGAGCTAATAATTTAAAAATTATCGATGAAATATTAATATCAACTACCCGGCTAATTGCAAATAAAAATTCTTTTAACAACCCATGGAAAAAAAGAAAAATTGAAAGTTTATCAATACTTTTAAAAGGTGCACTTGAAGCATTTGAAATGGTAGGACTCAAAATGAATATAAAGGAAAAAGATATAGATAAAATAATGAAAATACTGCCTTCCTTAAAGAGACCAACTATTTCGCGGCTTACGATTCCAGGCTGGGTTGCACTTGAAGTAATTCTTCAGGAAAAAACTGTTAAACAAATGATTCCTGATTTGAAACGTTTGGGTGCCGAAGGAATTATAGAATATCCTCTGAATAAAGTAATCTATTGAAACAAATAAGACTATGGTAACAGTAAGATTTGCACCATCTCCTACGGGTTATTTACACATAGGCGGGTTAAGAACCGCGTTATATAACTATTTATTTGCAAGGCATAATAAGGGAAAATTCCTTTTGCGTATTGAAGATACCGACAGGACAAGATATGTCGAAGGTGCTATTGAAAAACTTATTGAAGTATTAAAGTGGTGTAACTTAGAATATGACAATATTCCCATTATTCAATCCCAGAGATTAGATATATATAAAAAATATGTTGATGAGCTCCTTCAAAAAGATTTTGCATACAGATGTTTCTGCACTTCCGAACGCCTGGAAGAAATGAGAAAAAACCAAATCGCAAAAAAACAGCCGCCAAAATATGACAGATGCTGCAAAGATATTACAAAAGAAGAATCTGAAAAAATGGCAAAAGAAAAAACTTTTACAGTAAGAATGAAAATGCCTTCTGAAGAAATAATATTTAATGATGTAATTCGAGGAGATGTAAAGTTTCACGGTTCCCTTATTGATGACCAAATAATCTTAAAAACTGACGGTTATCCTACATATCACCTCGCAAATGTTGTAGACGATCATTTAATGGATGTTACACATGTAATAAGAGGGGAAGAATGGTTATCATCAACTCCAAAACATATAATCTTATATAAGTACTTTGGTTGGACACCGCCGGTATTTGCACATCTGCCTCTGTTATTAAATTCCGATAAATCTAAATTGAGTAAAAGACAAGGTGACGTTGCAGTAGAAGACTATAGAGACAAAGGTTATCTGCAGGAAGCATTATTAAATTATATTGCGTTGCTTGGCTGGTCAACTGAAGACAGCCAGCAGATATTCACAAAAGAAAATCTTATAGAAAAATTTTCGCTTGAAAGATGCGGAAAATCGGGTGCAATATTTGATATACAGAAACTTATCTGGATGAATGGTGAATATATCAGAAAACTATCAATAGATGAACTTACTAACCGCGCGATACCCTTTATACAGAAAGCCGGTTTTGATACCTCTAATTTTGATTTTTTGAAAAAATGTATTTTATTGGAACAAGACAAGATAAAAGTTTTGTCTGATGTACCGCATCTTATTGATTTTTTTCTAAAAGATGATATTATATATGATGAAAAAGCAATGCAAAAAGTAATAAAAAAAGAAGGTACTTCGACTACGCTCAGTACAAGTATTGCTGATATTTTAAAAGATATAATTAATGTTTATTCTCAAATACAAAATTTTTCAGCACAGGAAATTGAAAGCGAAACCAGAAAATATACTGAATCAAAATCCTTAAAAACATCGCAAATTTTTCACCCTGTCAGGGTCGCGGTTTCAGGACGGACAGAGGGCCCCTCGCTGTTTCATATGTTGGAACTATTGGGTAAAGAAAAGGTTTTATTAAGGATAACTAAAATTATAGACACCCTATAATAAGGGGTGTCTGATTATTTACCCGCCAAAGATTCAGTGGCGGTCACAGATTAGAAGACCGATTACACAGATATAATAATTTTTTTTGGGGGGGATTATAATGATTGAAGAATCTAAATTAAATGAATACTTTTTTAGTTTGATAATTTCTCTATCCGCAGCAGCTATGCAGCAAATGGGAAAGATTTCTAGACCTATTACTAACGGTATAGAAAAAAACTTAGAACAAGCTAAAATCTCTATTGATATGCTAATAATGATACGGGAAAAAACCAAGGGTAATTTGAATCTTGAAGAAAATAAATTGTTGGATTCTACAATATCCGATTTACAGTTGAATTATGTTGATGAATCTGAGAAACTTTCAAAACCGGAACCAAAAGTCAATTGAGGCAGTAACGGGTAATGCTTGCCCGCCGAAGACCTAGTGGCGGGAGTAATGGGCAAATAGTTGAGCGAAGCAATAATTTTTTATATTTTGAAGTTTAATGGTGAGCGAGGGAGTTGTTGAGAAATGCCCTCACGGAGTTCCGCATACACATTCAGCGGAACGAGTGGGGACGGCCCCACCAGGGGACCGTGTGCTGACGAAACAAGCTCCCGAGTGAATATTTGCCGGGTGGTGTAATGGTAACACAGATGCCTCTGGAGCATCCATTCTAGGTTCGAGTCCTAGCCCGGCAGCATATTTCGAGGAACTCGAAATATGCAGAGCAATTGAACAATAGAAAGTAGAACAATAGATAAAAAGTTCAATTGCGATCTATTGCTCTATTGTCTATTTTCTGAATTAATTTTTTTGCACTTGAAATTTACAGAGCAATTGAACAATAGAAAGTAGAACAATAGATAAAAAGTTCAATTGCGGTCTATTGCTCTATTGTCTATTTTCTGAATTTTAAAATAATATATGCCTTTTTTATTTGAAAACCTTGAAGTATATAAGAAAGCATTAGCTTTTAATGAAGAAATTGGAAATATTACTGAAAGCTTTAAAAAAGGCAACTATTATCTTGTTGACCAATTGAACCGTGCTTCCTTATCTATTTCTACCAACTTAGCAGAAGGAAATGGTCGTTATCATAAAGCTGATAGAAAAAATTTCTTTAGAATATCTCGAGGCTCAGCTTTTGAATGTATACCTATTTTAGAATTATGTAAAAGAAAAGGCTTAATTAGAGAAGACCAAGCCGGTGTTTTAAAAGAAAATTTAGATGAAATTTGCAAAATGTTATCTGGTTTAATCAATTATTAGCATTTTTATGAAAAGACTTTTAGTATTGTTTTTTTTTTGTTATTATTATTTCTAATTTGTCGGCTGCTACAAAAAATATAAATAAGAAAAGAGCAAAACCTTCTATGAAAAATGTTGTAATGATAATCGCAAAAAATAACTTCAGAGATGAGGAATATCTTCAGCCAAAAGAAATCTTAACAAAAGCAAAAATAAATGTTACAACCGCATCCTCATCAAAAGAAATAGCAAAAGGTTCGTTAGGTGCAACTGCAAAGATAGACATTACAGTTAATGAAATAGAAGTAAAAAATTATGATGCAATAATTTTTGTTGGCGGTAACGGTTCTTCAGAATATTGGGAAAATGAACAAGCGCATAATATAGCACAGGAAGCAGTAAAACAAAATAAAATTTTAGCAGCAATATGCATAGCTCCTGTAACACTTGCTAAAGCGGGTGTTCTTAAAGACAAAAAAGCAACTGTGTTTGAATCGGAAATAGAAGAAATAAAAAAATATGGAGCTATATACACGGGAAAAAATGTTGAGATTGACGAAAATATCATAACAGCAAACGGACCTCAGTCTGCAAAAGAATTCGGTGAAAAAATATTATCGTTAATAAATGTTATAAAACAGTAACGAGTAATGAGTAACGAGTAATGGGTAATTAGTAGTTAAAGATAAATTTTTTTTAATATATAAAACAATCACCTAACGCTAAATACTAAATACTAACTACTAATTACTAAAATTTTTGCGACAGAAAAAATTTACAAGGGGGGCTTACTAATGGCAAAGATTGCAAAGATTGTGGGACGGGAAATTTTGGACTCAAGAGGAAACCCAACGGTTGAAGTAGATGTTATTTTAGATAATGAAGTTTTAGGCAGAGCAGCTGTACCTTCGGGTGCATCAACAGGCGAACATGAAGCAGTTGAACTTCGTGATGGCGACAAAAAAAGATATCTTGGTAAAGGTACATTAATAGCAGTTGATAATGTAAATACAACTATCGCACCTGCAATTATCGGTATGAATCCGGAAGATCAGGTTGAAATAGATAAAAAAATGATTGCTCTTGACGGAACTAAGAATAAAGCCAAATTGGGAGCAAATGCTATCCTTGGCGTTTCTATGGCAACCTGCCGTGCAGCTGCTATAGAGAAACAAATGTCTTTGTATAAATATATCCGTTCAGCTTATAACCTTAAACTAGATACTTTTAAACTTCCCGTTCCTATGATGAATATATTGAATGGAGGATTGCACGCCGACAATAATGTAGATTTGCAGGAATTTATGGTTTTTCCTATAGGTGCAAAAAATTTTAGAGAAGCTCTTAGATATGGAGCAGAAGTATTTCACAATCTTAAAAAAGTTTTGAAAGATAAAGGATACAATACTTCTGTCGGTGACGAAGGCGGTTTTGCACCAAACCTGCCATCCAATGAAGATGCTCTTGAAAACATAATAGAAGCAATTAAAAAAGCAGGATATGCTCCGGGTAAAGATATATCAATAGCCCTCGATCCGGCTTCATCTTCTTTTTTCAAGGATGGAAATTATATTTTAGATGGTGAAAAATCCGATAAAATAAAATCATCAGAAAAAATGGTCGAATTTTATGACAATTTAGTTAAAAAATACCCGATAGTTTCAATCGAAGACGGACTTGCTGAAGACGATTGGAACGGCTGGAAACTAATGACTGATAAACTTGGCAAGATGATTCAAATTGTAGGAGATGATTTATTTGTTACAAACATTGAACGTCTCGCTGAAGGCATCAAAAAGAAAACAGCAAACTCAATTTTAATTAAACTTAATCAGATTGGTACACTCTCCGAAACTATTGATACAATCAATATGGCCCATAAAGCTAATTATACTACCGTTATTTCGCACCGTTCGGGTGAGACAGAAGATACTTTTATTGCAGATCTTGCAGTCGCGGTAAATGCAGGTCAGATTAAAACAGGTTCTGCTTCACGTACAGATAGAATTTGTAAATACAACCAGCTCTTACGTATCGAAGAAGAATTGGGTAAAGATGCTAAATTTGGCAAATAACAAAAAATTATTTTTTTGGACCGGCATAATAATATTAATCTTGGTTCTCTTCGGAAACAGCGGAATGCGGAGCGTTATAATCCGGAAAATTGAACTTTCCAAGTTAAATAAGCAACTTGCAGAGCTTGAATCGCAAAACCGGGAATTAAGAAAACGCCTCTATAGTTTTGAAAATAACCCTGCATTTCTGGAGAGGGAAGCAAGAAAACAACTTGGACTAATACAGCCTGGTGAAATAAAGTATAAGTTTATTGAACAAGAGAATAAATAAAAAGTAATGAGTAACGAGTAACGAGTAACGAGTAACGAGTAACGAGTAACGAGTAACGAGTAATGTGTAATAGGTAAAAGGTTAGAATAAAGACAGATAAAAGGGAAAAAAATTAGAAGATTTTCCCGCCACTAAGTCGTTTTTGCCCGCCAATGTCTCAGTGGCGGGGGCGGGTCCGCCAAAGTATCAGTGGCGGAAACTTTTAACTTTTAACCTTTAACTTGTATTTTTGTTCTTTTTATAGTATAATTAAACCACTAAATCGAGAACATCTAAGCTTTTTAGATGATCACATAATACCTACACTTTACTCTTCTGAATTATCAGAAGGGTCATATGTCCAAAAAGGAGGCAACATGCCTAATTACGAAACGGTTTTTATTCTAAAACCTGTCTTAGCCAATGAAAAAGTCGAAGAAGTCCTTAACAAAATTAAAGGAATTATAACCTCTAACCAGGGAACGGTTCTTTTAGCGGATAGCTGGGGAAAACGGCGTCTGGCCTATACCGTAAAAAAATTCAAAGAAGGAAGTTACTATCTTTTTAATTTTACGTGTGCCGGAAAAGTAATCGGAGAACTTGAAAACTATTACAAAACAAGTGACGCTATTATCAAATTCATCACGATAAAAAAGGAAGTAGCTAGCAAGAAAAAAACTGAGAAGAAAGAAGAAAAACCTGCTGCTGCGGCTGCTACAACTGAACCGGTAAAAACTGAACAACCAGCTGCATAAAAATATTTAAGGGAGGCTGAATGGCAAGTTTCAGTAAGGTTATTCTAATGGGTAATGTAACAAGAGATCCTGAAATAAGATTTGGTTCCAGCGGTACAGCTATTGCCAGTTTTTCGGTTGGCATTAACAGAAAATATAAAATTGCAGACGGCTCATTAAAAGAAGAAACATGTTTTGTTGATATAACTTTTTTTGGCAAGCAGGCGGAAACTTGCCAAAAATATGTTCATAAAGGCGATAGCATAGTAATTGACGGCAGGCTGCATCAAGATTCTTGGGAAGGTAAAGACGGTCAAAAAAGAAATAAAATTGGTGTTATCGGCGAAAGACTACACCTTATGCCTAAAAGAACCGGAAAAATTGCAGAAGCTGATTCAGAAGAAGAAACATCAGGTGATATTCAGGATGACGTAAAATCATCGGCATCAAAAAAAGAGAATGAAGTTCCATTTTGAGCTCATTGCAAACTCAACTAAAAAATACTGTATATTTAATTGAGCGAAATCCGACGAAGCAAAAATCTTTAAAATCGTAATATTTTATTTTATACAATTTTTGCGTAGGCGGACAAAACATTAAATTTAATTTTGGAGGAAAAATGGTAGAACACAAGAGGAAACCCGGGGCAAAAAAAAGTTTCAATCCACATTGGAAAGGTTCAAAAAATAAACAATTCAAGAAAAAATTCTGTAGATTCTGTGCTGATAGCCTTGAAATTGATTATAAAAATGTTGGACTTTTAAAAAATTATATCACAGATAGAGGTAAAATGCTGTCCTCAAGATTTACAGGTGTTTGCGTTAAGCATCAAAGAATACTGACAAGAGCAATTAAAAGGGCAAGAAATATCGCAATAATTCCTTTTGCAAGTATGTAATAAGCAACGTAACAGTCTAATCGTCACCGCGAACTCGCTATTGCGATCGTGATGATACCATGTTTAGCTAGAAGGGAATTACACGTAGTAAATATCACAAATTAATAAAAATTTTTATGTCAACGGTAAAGAACATTTTATTTTTTTCTATTTTATCATTTGTATTCTTTTTTTCGAGCTTAGTGATACCGTTTGTTGGAATATTTTTTATTCCATTTTCTTCAGCGTCACTTATTATTTTATTGATAAAACATGGTTTATTTGCCGGTCTAATAGGTATAATTCTATCATCACTTGTTATCTATAAATTGACTTCTTTTAGCTATATTCTTTTATCAATATTTTTGATTTTTGTCGCATTAAGTTCTTTGATTTTATATTTTGGAATAGCTAAGAAAATGAATATCTGGAAAACAATACTCGAAGCATGCTTAGTTATTAATACAGTTTTAATAATAGGATTATTAGTAATAAATATCAACGGTTTTCAGATTCCATGGATTTTTAGTTCGGTTACAGCCGGATTACCTAAAGATTTATACAATATTATTACCAATATACTTGTAAGTGATATTTATTCTATTTCAATAATTTTTGCAATTACAATAGTTTTTTTATCGTATATTTATTCATCTCTAATCTCAAATAAATTTAATGTATCAATTAAAAAATTGCCTCCATTTGAAAAATGGAGATTATCTGAACACATTATTTTCGTCCTGATATTTACTGTTCTTTTTTACGGAATCTGTACTAAATTAAAATATAGTATACCCACTCAAATATTTGAAAATATTCTGTATGTAATATTCTTCTTATATTTTATGGGTGGAATAGCTATAAGCAAATATTTTTTTGGTAAAACTAGTTTTTTATTAGTAATAATATATCTGATTTTTTTCTTTTATCCACCGTTATCAATATTTTTGGGTATAATCGACATATGGCTTAATTTTAGAAAAAAAGGAGATAGTAAAAATGAAGATTATCTTAAAACAGGAAGTTAAAGGTTTGGGAAAGGTTGGTGATGTCAAGAACGTTAAAGACGGTTTCGGAAGAAATTTTCTTTTGCCTCAGGGGTTAGCTTTGGAAGCTAATGAAAGAAATTTGAAAATTATTGAAAGGGAAAAAGTAAAAAGTCTAAATACCCAGAAGGCAGAAATAGAAAAAGCACAGGAATACGCGAAAAAGCTTTCGACTGTTTCAATAACTATTCCTGTTGAAGTCGGTGAAGAAAATAAAATTTTTGGTTCAGTAGGAGCTGCTGATATTTCTGAAGCAATAAAAACCGAAGGTTTTGATGTTGATAAAAAATCTATTATTCTTGAAAATCCTTTAAAAGAACTCGGAGCTTTTGATATATCGGTAAAGGTTCATCCGGAAGTTACAGCTAAAATTAAGATCTGGATTGTTAAAAAAACATCCAATTAAAAAAGGGGTGTATGATTACACAGATTAAGACTTGTCATTTAATCCCCGTAATCTTCTTTAGAAATCTGTGTAATCAAGAGCGGTGATGATTTTTTCAACGCTCTTACTAATAATTTTATGGCAAATAATACAAATACCCAGATTGAAATAATTGCACCGCATAATATAGAAGCAGAGAAAGCTGTTCTTGGCTCAATGATTATCGAGAAAGAAGCCATTGAGATAGCTCTTGATACGCTCACCGATAACGATTTTTACTCTACAGCCCACAAAATAATATTCCGTGAAATTATAGATATTTATGATAAAAACAAAGGGGATGTCGACCTTGTTTTAATTAATGATAATTTAAAATCAAATTCGGAGATAACCCGTTTGGGAGGCAGTTCTTATCTTACCTCCCTTGTTGATACCGTAGTTACAGCTTCCAATATTGAATATTACGCTAAAATTGTAAAAGATAAAGCTGTTTTGAGAGAATTGGAGCATGCAGGACGAAAAATTATCGGAGATGCAACTACTTCAAGTATTGATGATGTTGGAGAGATAGTAGATAAAGTTGCACAGATGATTTTTAATATTACAGAAAAAAGGGTAATAAAAGGTCCTGTCAATATTTCGGATATGATAAATCCGGCACTGGATAATATTGAGGCAATTTATCAAAATAAAGCACAAATACCTGGTGTACCAAGCGGATTTGCAGATTTAGATAAATTAACAGGAGGCTTTAAGAAATCTAATTTTGTCATTATTGCCGGACGTCCATCCGCTGGTAAAACATCGTTTTGCTTAAATATTGCAGAAAACGTTGCTTTGCTTCATAACAAATCGGTTCTTATTTTTTCATTGGAAATGTCAAATGACGAACTTTTTAACAGATTTTTATGTTCACAGGCAAGAGTAGCAAGCGATAGAGTAAGAAACGGCTTTTTATCAAAAGACGACTGGCCAAGAATTACAACAGCAGCCGGTAAACTTAAAGAAGCAAAAATTTTCCTGGATGATTCCTCTTCACTTAACGTTCTTGAAATGAAAGCACGTGCAAGACGGCTTGACTCCGAAGTAAAAGGACTTGGTCTTGTTATAATTGACTATTTACAGCTTATGTCTGGTAAAACAGGCCGCTCTGATTACAGACAACAGGAAGTTGCAGAAATTTCCCGTTCATTAAAAATTATGGCAAAGGATATTAATATTCCCGTAATTGCTTTGTCACAGTTATCCAGAAATCCTGAAAAAAGAATAGAAAGCCACGGACGGCCCCGTCTATCAGATTTGAGAGAATCGGGAGCTATTGAACAAGACGCTGATTTGGTTTTAATGATTTATCAGCCCGGGATGTATAAACAAGACGGTATTGAAGCCTCAAGCCCGATAAGTGACGCTGAAATTATAGTTGCAAAAAATAGAAACGGTAAAACCGGAACTATAAATTTAAGATTTTTCAAGGAATATACAAGATTTGAAAACGCAACAAAATAATTTAAATCAGGTAAAAGGTAAAGAGGTAGAAAGGTAGAAAAGTAAAAAAACAATTAAAAATTGTTCATTGGTTTAATTAAAATATTTTTAAATATAACCTAAATTTTTAATTTTTAATTTTGCATTTTTAATTGATTTTATGAAGATTCTAAGACCGACTTATGCAGAAATTAATCTCAAAAACATAGTTTATAATGTCAACATTTTAAAAAATTTCCTTGATAAAAGCACAGATATCCTGGCGGTTATCAAAGCAGATGCATACGGGCACGGAGCTATCAAGGTAGCTAAAACTCTCGAAAATACATCAGTAAAAATGTTCGGTGTCGCTACAATTGAAGAAGGTATTGAATTACGGGATGCTGGAATTAAAAAAGATGTTTTGATACTCGGAAGCACTTTTCCGTTACAAAATTTTAAAGAAATAATAAATTATAACTTAAAACCCACCATTGCAAGTATTTCCGGACTAGTAACATTAAACAAATATGCTGCTCATGCAAATAAAAAAGTTCCTTTTCATCTGAAAATTGATACCGGGATGGGAAGGATCGGAATAAAACCACATACAGTTGATTTTCTGCAACGAAGAATCAAAAACTTGAAAAATGTTTCTATGGAAGGTATTTACTCGCATATAGCGTGTGCATGTGAGGATAACTATTTCACTAAACAACAAATATACGATTTTAAAAATTTGACAAGTATTATTAATACAAAATACTCCCATATATCCGCAAGTGCATCTATTTTAAAATATATAAACTCACATTTTAACCTTGTTAGGCCCGGACTTCTTTTATACGGACTTTTGCCTTTTGATTATTCTGATAAAATTCTTCTTACAAAACCGGCATTAACATTAAAATCAAAAATCGTATTTCTAAAAACTGTATCTAAAAATACACCAATAAGTTACGGCAGAACATTTATTACTAAAAGACAATCAAAAATAGCAACCATACCGATTGGTTACGCAGATGGTTTTTTTAGATATAACTCAAATAATGCAGAAGTGATTATAAACAATACACGAGCACCTATCATTGGAAGAGTCTGCATGGACATGACAATGGTTGATGTTACAAAAATAAAAAATGTTTCTGTAGGAAATGAAGTTGTAATTATCGGTTCCCAGGGAAAGGAAAAAATATCAGCTGAAGAAGTAGCAAGCAGATGCGGAACTATAAATTATGAAGTAGTTACATCAATTTCAAAAAGGGTACCAAGGTTATACATATGAAGATTTTTTATTTGTTTGGTGAGTATTTTATAGAATTGTCAACGGAATTAGGCAATACTTTTAAGATGTTTTTGCAAGTATTAACAACTTTTTTCTCCGGTAAATACGATAAGAAAAATACTGTTTACCAGATGGTATCAATCGGAGTAAAATCGATACCTGTTATATTATTAACATCCGCTTTTACCGGAATGGTTTTGGCACTGCAAACAGCATACTCGACAAGAAATATTTTCAATGAACCTATATATATCGGAAGTGTTGTAGGGTTTTCCATAGTAAAGGAATTGGGCCCGGTTTTAACCGCAGTTGTTCTGGCAGGCAGGGTAGGTGCTGCAATTGCATCTGAATTGGGTACTATGAAAGTTACAGAACAGATTGATGCCCTTTACACGTTAGGGACAAACCCGATAAGATATCTTGCAGTTCCAAGATTTATATCGATGCTCGTTATGGTTCCGATTCTTACAGTTTTTGCAAATGTTATAGGAATTCTTGGCGGTTTCTTTGTAAGTGTGTATAAATTGGGAATTGCACCTGTTGTTTATCAGAATGATATCCTTGATTATATGCGTACTGAAGATTTGTTTCATGGATTTATAAAATCTGTTTTTTTTGCTTTAATAATTGTTACTACTGCCTGCTATAAAGGTTTTACTTGCGAAGGCGGAGCGGAAGGTGTGGGAAGGGCTACAACTCAAACGGTTGTTATCTCAATGGTAATGATCCTTGTATCTGATTATTTTTTAACAGCACTTCTAGTTATGTTTGGAATAGGATAAAATATTGAACTCTGTGAAATACTTTATATTCCTGGCTAATAAGAGAAAGTATCTATGATAAAAATTAATAATCTCTATAAATCATTTGGAAAAAATGTAGTTTTTAGAGGCCTTAATCTTGAAATAAGAGATGGGAAAACCATCACGATTATAGGCGGCAGCGGCTGCGGAAAATCGGTACTTATAAAACATATAGTTGGTCTTTTAAAACCTGATTCCGGTGAAATATTTATTGATGATAAAGAAATAACAAAACTTAAAGAAGATGAGCTGTTTGAGATTCAGAAAAAATTCGGGTTTCTTTTCCAAGGTGCCGCGCTTTTTGATTCTTTAACAGTAAAAGAAAATGTTGCTTTTGGTTTAAGAAATCTCAAAAATATGACAGAAGAAGCCATTTCTGAAAAAGTGAAAGAATGTCTTACGATGATTGGTCTGGAAGGAATTGAAAATATGAAACCTTCTGAACTTTCGGGTGGTATGAAAAAAAGAGTTGCGCTTGCAAGAGCAATAGCAACAGATCCTAAATACATATTATATGACGAACCAACTACAGGTATAGATCCCATAATGGCAGATGTTATAAATGATTTGATAATTCATCTTCAGAAAACATTAGGGGTCACATCTATTGTTGTTACACACGATATGACAAGCGCCTATAAAATCTCAAATCATATCGCAATGCTATTCGAAGGTAAAATTATAGGTGAAGGTTCTTCAGAAGAGATAAAAAATACTAAAAATCCATATATAAAACAATTTACAACAGGTTCTTCTACAGGTCCAATAAAAATGAAAATGTTTGAAAGTTAACCCCCCAGTATCGCGTGGGATACAGGGTAAATTAAGGAGATAATTTATAATGAAACAGGAAACCAAAGTCGGGATTGTTATTATTTTTGGAACATTGGTACTTGCAGCTTCTATTATGATACTATCAGGAATACGATTTTTAGAAAAAGGTTATAAAGTTAATATTCTTTATAATGACATTCAAGGACTTCTAAGACAAGCAAAAGTACAGGTAGCAGGTGTAAATGTCGGTTATGTTAAAGACATCGAACTTGAAAATGAAAAAGCAAAAGTAACAGTTTGGATAAATGATAATGTAAAAATTTTTTCAAACACTCAGGCATATATATTTTCGTCCGGAATTATCGGAGTAAAATTTATTCAGCTAACTTCCGGAACTCCCGATACAAAATTATTAGTAGATAATGATACTATTACAGGGATAGATCCGATAAGTATAGATAAAATGTTCGACAAAACACAAAGTGCAATTAATTCCTTACTAGATTCTCTAAAAGGTTTAACTTCGGATACCGGTATTAAATCTACTATTAGTAACTTAAATTCATTTTCTGCTGATTTAGCAGCTATTTCAAAAGAATTAAGAGAATCAGATTTCAAATCGACTTTTAGTAATCTTAATGCATTTTCTAAAGACCTGCGAAAAGTGACGTCACAGGGCAAACTTGACACTATGACACAAAAATTAAGTAATACACTTACATCTCTTGAAAATATTTCGAAATCAATTGAAAACGGTAAAGGAGCGCTCGGCGGACTAGTTGCAGATAAAAAACTTGATAGTGATTTAAGGGATACTATTGGCAGTTTACATATCTTTTCAAAAATGATGGAGAATGCTCCTTCAAAGTGGATTGTTGATGAAAAAAAAGCAAAAGAAGTGAAAAGTAATTTAGAAAAAGATAAAAATAAACAAAATTCAAATCAATGAAAACAGCAGATAAAACTATATTTATTTGTCAGGAATGCGGTTATGAATCAACAAAATGGCTGGGTAAATGTCCCGACTGTGATAAGTGGAACTCATTTATCGAAGAACGGAAATTTGCCGAATCAAAAACCAGAACAAATATAACAAATTTTTCTTCACCGGCCAAGAAAATAGATGAAATCTCCGAGATCCAGACAACAAAAAACAGATATAAAACATTGATTAATGAGTTTGATAATCTGTTAAGCGGCGGAATAGTTGACGGCCAATTAATTTTAATCGGCGGCGAACCCGGCATAGGTAAATCAACTTTACTGTTACAGATAGCAGGAAATCTTTCAAAGCAATATACTTGTTTATATGTATCCGGTGAAGAATCTTTAGAACAGCTTAAAATGCGCGCTCAAAGGTTAAAAATAGATAAAGGTAATCTCTTTCTTGCTTCTGAGACATTGCTTTCTGAAATAATTTCAAAAGTTAACGAAATTAAACCAAAATTTCTCTTTATTGATTCAATACAAACTATGTACAGGGACGATATAGCATCTGCTCCCGGAAGTGTTTCGCAGGTTAGAGAAACTACCGCAGAACTTTTATCAATTAGTAAATCTTTGCCGGTTTCAACATTTATATGCGGACACGTAACAAAAGAAGGCACTCTTGCGGGACCACGGCTTTTAGAGCATATTGTAGATACAGTTCTTTATTTTAGTGCAGAACAACATCATTCTTACCGTATTTTAAGATGTTTTAAAAACAGGTTCGGCGCAACTAATGAAGTCGGAATTTTTGAAATGCAGGAAACCGGCTTAAAAGAGGTTAAAAATCCTTCTGAAATTTTTATAGGTGAGAAACCTAAAAATGTTTCCGGTAGTGTCATTACATGCATTATAGAAGGGAATCGACCGATTTTACTGGAAGTTCAGGCTTTGGTTGCCTCGACCCCAATACCTGTTCCAAGAAGGCAATTCTCCGGTTTTGAATACAATAGGGCATCTATTATAATTGCTGTATTGGAGAAACGGCTCGGGCTTAGACTTTCAAATCAGGATATTTTTGTAAATATAGTCGGCGGGATTAAGACAAAAGAACCGTCTTGTGATTTAGCAGTTGCATGTTCTATTGCTTCTGCTACTATGAATTTTGTAATACCCGCTAATTTTGGCATTATAGGTGAAGTTGGTTTAACAGGCGAAATTAGAGCAGTTACGCATATCTCTCAAAGGTTAACTGAACTAGAAAAACTTGGTTTTGAAAAATGTTTAATTCCAAAACACAATGTAAAAGGAATTGACGAAAAATTAAAGATAAAAATCGTGCCGGTTGAAACAGTATTTGAAGCAATAAACGCCATAAAAGTATAGAAACAATTTAAAATGCAAAATGCAAAATTAAAAATTGAGGTATTTATTAATAAAATCGAATTTAAAAATATTTTCACATCAATTTTACATTTTTAATTTCAAATTTTTAATTGCTGTTAAGGAGGAGTCGTGTTTATCTGGATTATTAGATCAATAATTATAATTGCCGGCCCGGTAATTGGCTGGTTTCAAATTTCAAAAGATGCTAAAGGAATTTTAATAGGTGTCGGTGTTGCTTTATTAGTAATATTAATTGAAATAGTTATAGAAATGATTCCGCTAGATTCAATAATAGCTGGATGTCTTGGCGCAATTCTCGGGTTAATTGCCGCAAAACTTATGGATTATTCTGTATATTTAATGGAAGAACCAAAATTAGACAGGTTTATGAAGACATATTCAATTTTAATTAAAATGGTTTTAGCATATTTGGGACTTATAATCGCAGTTAGAAAAAAGGAAGAACTATCTTTACTTGATAAAGATATCCATTTAACATCCCAAAAAAGACAAGGCGACCTGAAAATACTTGATACTTCAGCAATAATCGACGGGAGAATAATAGATATTATTGAAACAAATTTTATATCAGGAATTATCGTTATTCCTGAATTTATCGTTGCGGAATTACAAATTTTAGCTGATTCTGCAGATTCTATCAAGCGTCAGCGCGGAAGAAGAGGACTGGATTTGTTAAACAAAATAAGACAAAACTCTATAGTACCGGTAAAATTTTTTGAAAAAGATTATTCTGAAATAAAACAAACTGATGCAAAAATATTGAAACTCGCAGAGGATTTAAAAGCAAAAATTATAACAACGGATTTCAACCTTAACAAAGTAGCATCGGTACACGGTGTCGCAGTACTTAATGTTAACGAACTTGCAGGTGTAATAAAACCTGCACTATTACCCGGAGAGATATTAAGTATTTATCTTATGAAAGAGGGAAAAGAAAAAAGTCAGGCAGTAGCATATCTTGACGATGGTACAATGATAGTTGTTGAAAACGGACGCAGTCATATAGGTAAAAAGGTTAATATTGTTGTCTCAAATATTCTGCAAACATCAACCGGTAGAATGGTATTTGCTAATGTAACAAAAGAAACTGAAGAAAGCTAAGAGAGTTAAAAAAAATTAAAAATGCAAAAACTTGTCCCGAGTTAGTTACTGGATTAAAAATTGAGATATAAAATCTTAATTTTTTCCGCCACTAAGTCGTAGGCGGATCCACCGAAGTATCAGTGGTGGAAATTTTAAATTTTAAATTGACTCTTAAAAAACAATGAATATTTCCGCAATAATTGTTGCTGCCGGTTCAGGTAAGAGATTTGGTTCAAAAAAACAATTTGAATATATAGGCCATAGACGGATATTTGAAATAACGCTTTCTAAATTTCTAGGCATTAATCAGCTAAAAAATATAGTTATTGTTTTACCAAAAGATAATATCAAAAATATAATTAAAAACTTGAAATTTCCTGAAAATGTTAAAATCGTATCAGGTGGAAAAACAAGACAGCATTCAGTTTTTAACGGGCTTTCCGCACTTCCGTTAAATACTGATATTGTAATAATACATGACGGTGTAAGACCTTTTATATCTAAAGAAATTATTTCTGAGAGTATTTCGGCTGCTAAAAAATGTGGAGCAGCCATTGTTGCCGTACCGGTAAAAGATACTGTTAAAATTGTAAAAAATGAATATATTATCTCAACACCTGAACGTAGAAATATATTTCTAGCTCAAACACCGCAAACATTTAAATATTCGATAATTATGCAGGCTTATAAAAAAGCATTTAAAAATAACTATTTTTCAACAGACGACTCGGCATTGGTAGAAAAATTAGGTAGGAAAGTAAGAATTGTTTTGGGCGAATATAAAAACATAAAAATAACAACCAAAGACGATATCAAAAACTTATGAACAGTAGAACTATAGAACATCAGAACACCACTATCCGTATTGGTTTTGGTTATGATATTCATAGATTAGTAAAAGGTAAGCCTCTTTATTTAGGTGGAGTAAAAATAAAATTTAAAAAAGGGATGCTTGCTCATTCTGACGGTGATGTCCTGCTTCATGCAATTTGTGATTCACTTCTTGGTGCGGCAGGGCTAGGTGATATAGGCATTCATTTTCCAAATTCTGATAAAAAGTTTAAAAATATTTCAAGTTTAATTTTGCTGGAAAAAACACATAATTTAATTAAAAAATTAGGATACAAAATTGAAAATATAGATTCTATGGTTATTGCAGAACAGCCAAAAATTTCTTCATATATAGAAAATATGAAAAGTAAAATTTCAAAGATTTTAAAAACAAAGAATATAAGCATCAAAGCAACAACAAACGAAGGAGTTGGAAACATCGGCAAAGGTAAAGCAATCTGCGCCTATGCTGTATGTATAATAAAAAACGGAAAATATGATTAAGTGGGCTAAAAATATATGGGATTCTTCCCCAAAATGGTTGCTTGTACTTTTTACAGCAATTTTAACAACCACTATCTTAAAAATTAAAAAAGGTCAGTTATTCTGGCCGATTATAGCTATTATAATTTTAGTTTTTGCTTTATTTGTATTCATTGTTTTATATTTCAAAACTAAGAAGTATATACAAATAACTCAAAGAAAAGATAAAAAAGAATTTATTTCAAGATTTGGCGTAAAATGGTTGATAAATTATAATAAAAAAACAATCGATAATAGACCATATTGTACTTGTTGTAGAGAACCTAGACAAATGAAATATTTTCCTCAAACTTATGGATTCGGAGCGCATTTTTCCTGCGATGTCGGAAACAGTATTAGAGAACTGATGAATGAAGATTGTAAAAAATTTGATCTTAAAGAAGCTCTGGAATTTGTCAAAAAAGAACTAAAGTTTTAGAAAAACGGGTGGGGGCATCGGTAAAGGCAAAGCAATCTGTGCCTGCGCTGTATGTATTATTAATAACAATTATGAGTAACTTGGCAAAGAATATCTTGTATAAAATACCTAAATGGTTTATTACCATTGTTGCTATAATTTTTACAGCTATATTATCCAAAATTCAAGCAGGTCCACCATTTTGGATAAGCATAATTTTTTTAGTTCTTATCATAGTATTGTCTATTGTTTTAGTTTTAAATATAAGTTATAAAAAAGAGTTAGATTTTTAAAAATGTATAAAAAGAAAAAAAGAAAAAAATTATTATTTAAAAATAATATTGTTATTTATGATACAAAGAATCTCAATAAAAATGGGATTGATTTTGTTAATAAAATCATCTGTGGAGACTCTTTAAAATTAATAAAAGAATTGCCAGATAATTTTGTTAATTTAATTATTACAAGTCCACCATATTTTGGATGCAGGATCTACGGGAATGAAACTCTTGGAAGAGAAGAGCATCCATTAGAATATGTCACAAATTTATTAAAATATAGTAATGAATTAAAAAGAGTTTTAAATAAAGAAGGGTCTTTTTATTTAAATATTGGAGATGTATATTTTGGTACAAAAGGATTTGTGCGAAATAAAGGAAAATATGCAAGAAAAACAGATAAACATTATAAAGAACATAAAATTGCAAAGCCCAATGGAAAATATTTACAATATAAACAACTTTTAATGTTACCTGAAAGAGTTGCAATGGGAATGCAAGAACAAGGTTGGATTTTACGCAATAAAATAATTTGGGAAAAGCCTAATCCTGTTCCCTCTTATTCACCTGATAGAAGATATCCTGTTTATGAACATATTTTTCATTTTGTAAAATCACGAAAATATTATTTTGACTTAAATATGGCAAAACAGCTTAATTATCACAGAGATATAATAAGATGCGGAATAGAACCTTTTGGAGAACATCAAGCATCTTATCCTGAGTCACTAATAAAACCTTTGGTTTTAACAACTTCTAAAGAAAACGATATAGTTTTAGACCCTTTTATGGGAAGTGGTACAACTGCCATAGCAAGTATAGTATCAAATAGAAATTATATTGGTTTTGAAATAAATGAAAAATTTTGTAATTTGGCAGAAGAAAGAATATTAAATTCGAAAAAAACAATTGAAAATCAATTACCACTAAAGGAGACTTATCAAAGTGATATTCATTTCATCACAACCAGATAATTCTAAAAAACTTTATTTTAACTATTTAAAAGCAATTTGTTCTTTATCAAAATTGTTTAGTGACAATGAAGTTCCTTATCTATATTATAGAGTAGCAGAGAATATCTTTTGTAAATCTTTCAATGCTGATAACCTGTCAAGAGATGATTTAGCATTTGATGCCAAAAAAGATAATATCGGCATCGGATTAAAAACTTTTACCGTGAAAGGAAAATATGCGATTGAAAAGATTGCCGAATTCAATGCTTTTAGTAAAGAATTAAGAAATTTAGACAATACAAAATTAGTACTGCGTTTATCTAATTTAAGAAACGAAAGAATTAAATTTGCTATAAGAACATATGGTGTTGAAAATTCCATTTATCATTGTATTGCTCGTGGAAAAAAAATACTAAAAATATTTGAAACTGATTATGAATTAATTGATGAAAATAAAATAAGAAATATAAAATCTTCAATAGCAGGTATTCAGTTTAATGATATAAAAAATGAATATTCTTTTAATTTTTCAAAAAGTACTCTATTTAAAAAATTTGAAATTCCTACTAACTCAATTGACCTACCAATACAGATTTTAGAAGATCCTTATGAGTTAATTTTAACTTTGTTTAGAAAAATTGATATAAAACAACCTACCTCAGAAGTTCCAGGAGAAGATTATATAATTTTACCTTTATATTCATTAAGAGAAAGTAAAAAAAATAACAAAGTAGTTGCAGAAAAAAGCGGTTTAAATCAGTGGAATGCCGGTGGTAGAAAAAGAGACTCGGGAGAAGTATATATTCCCATTCCAATCCAAATTCACAAAAACTTTCCTAATTTTTTGCCACCAAGGGATAAATCGTTTAATTTACATATTCCTACTGGTGAAATATTAAATGCAAAAGTTTGTCAGGAAAATTCAAAAGCATTGATGACAAATCCGAATAATGCTCTTTCAGATTGGCTTTTAAGAAAAGTTCTAAAATTAAAAGAAGACGAACTACTAACATATGAAAAGTTAAAAATAATAGGAATTGATAGTGTTAGAATAACAAAAATAGATAAAAATAATTTTAATATTGATTTTACAAAAATTGATGGTTTTGATGAATTTCAAGAAAATTATTTAGAATAATTAAATATATTAAATATTGGCTTTAAAAACAAAAAATATAAGCATCAAGGCAACAACAAGAGAACGGGTGGGGGGCATCGGTAAAGGCAAAGCAATCTGTGCCTGCGCTGTATGTATTATTAAAAATGGATAAGGAAAGATTAGAAGCTACTTTAAACAAAGGTAAAGTGTTCATGAACACACACGGAAAAAATTTGTGGGATAATTCACCCAAGTGGTTAACAACTACTTTCGCGGGGGTTTTCGGTTTTGCGTTGGGCAGAATAAATCAAAACTTCTGGCTGATAACAGTAATTATAATTTTAATATCAATGTTATTTGTTCTTACAGTACAATATATAAAACTCAAATCCGAATTGAACAGGTTTAAAAATTCTTCAGTTAATGAATCAGCCGAAGAAAACAATTAATTCATGCTAACAATTCATAATACTCTTTCCGGTAAAAAAGAAGAATTCAAACCATTGTCTGATAATAACGTCAATATGTATGTCTGCGGTATAACACCCTATGACGAAGTACATCTCGGGCATGCAAGATGCTACGTTGTTTTTGATATTATCCGCCGTTATCTAAAATATAAAGGTTATACTGTAAAATATGTACAGAATTTTACTGATATAGATGATAAAATTATAAACAGAAGTAACGAGATGCAAATTCAGAGTTCAGAGCTTGCTCAGAAATATATCGATGATTATTTTGTACAAATGAGAAAGCTTAATATTGTGGATGCTGATTCTTATCCAAGAGTTACACAAAAAATTCCTGAGATAATAGAATTTATTAAAAAAATTATTGACAATGGTTATGGATATGTTGTAGACGGTGATGTATATTTTCAAGTTAGAAAATTTAAAGATTATGGTAAGCTTTCAAAAAGAAATATTGAAGATTTAAAAGTCGGCGCAAGAGTCTTACCAGGTGAGAAAAAAAAAGACCCGTTAGATTTTGCTCTTTGGAAAAAAGCTAAAGACGGTGAACCTTCATGGGATAGTCCATGGGGGAAGGGACGTCCAGGATGGCATATTGAATGTTCCGCAATGTCATTAAAAGAATTTGGTTTAAATACATTTGACATTCACGGCGGAGGACAGGATCTTATTTTTCCGCATCATGAAAATGAAATTGCACAGTCAGAAGCAGCTCTTGGAAAACAATTTGTTAAATATTGGATACATAACGGGTTTGTCACAATTAATAAAGAAAAAATGTCAAAATCACTCGGGAATTTTTTTACATTAAGGGAGATTTTTGAAAAATACGAACCGATGGTCGTAAGATATATGCTTTTGTCTCAGCATTACCGGCAACCGCTCGATTTTACGCAAGAAAAACTCCAACAATCTAAAAATACATATTTTGGAATATTGAATATTTTGGAAAAAACAAAAAATATTTTACCTGACGGCACTGCTGATCATATAAATGATACCACTATTAAAAACTATATTCAAAATTTTGAAAATTCAATGGATGACGATTTTAATACCGCTGAATCACTAGCTATGATTCACGGAATTGTAAATATGTTAAATGGCTTTTATAATGACTTTTTAGAAAATAAAAAAGGTGCAAAAGACTGGATAGTATTATACCGTAACAAGCTATTGAAACTTTGCGATATTCTTGGTTTATCATTTGAACAAGAATTAAAAATACCTGAAAATATTTTAAAATTATCTGAAGAAAGAGAGCAAGCAAGAAAAAATAAAAACTGGAAACTTTCAGATGAAATAAGGCAGAAAATGAAAGAATTGGGTTTTGAAGTCGAAGATACAAAATCTGGGACAAGGATAATTAAACTATGAATACTGAAATTATTTACGGCCGTCATCCTATTTTTGAAGCATTAAGCGCAGGCAGAAGAAAATTTAAAAAATTATTTGTTTCCAAACATTACGAAGGCGAAATTGTCGATAAAATAATAGCTCTTGCAAGAAAGAGAAATGTACCGGTTCAATTTGTAGATTCACATAAATTAACCGCTTATTCTCCAAATAACCAGGGTACGGTTGCATTTGTATCTCCCAAAGAATATTTGCCTTTTGAACAGTTGTTGCATCTTGTCAATGAAAAGGAAAATGCAAAAGTATGTATTTTAGATGAGATTGAAGATCCGCAAAATCTAGGAACAATTATCCGTTCTGCTGTATGTTTCGGTATAGATGCTATTATTGTACTGCAAAGATCTTCAGCAGGAATTTCAACAGGCACATCAAAAGC
Source organism: Elusimicrobia bacterium RIFOXYD2_FULL_34_15 (assembly GCA_001800605.1). Taxonomy (GTDB): domain Bacteria; phylum Elusimicrobiota; class UBA8919; order UBA8919; family UBA8919; genus UBA9627. The sequence continues at coordinate 57,011 of MGVS01000070.1, read as the reverse complement.
ATCGGCAGGTGCAATAGAACATATTCCAATTGTACGTGTAGCAAACATCGTCTACGCTATTGAAACGTTAAAAAAGAACGGATTTTGGACCTATGGCGCTGATATGTCCGGTGAAAATATTTCTGGAAAAGAAATAAAAGGGAAAATAGCAGTTGTGATTGGAAATGAAGGTTCAGGTTTAAAAAGACTTACTAAAGAAAAATGTGATTTTTTAGTTAAAATACCTATTACCCCAAGAATATCATCCTTAAATGCCGGGATGTCAGCATCAATAATTTTTTATGAAATAATCCGTCAGCAAGGACTTGACCTCGCTAAGTAATTTAAGTAAAATATTGAAATATAAATAATATATATATTTGACAGGATTGACAACGGTTTGAAAAATGGTATAATCTTTGAATGATAAAATTGACAAAGCTTAACGATAAAGAGATTTATTTAAATCCTGATTTAATAGATAATATAGAGAGTCATCCTAATACAACTATACTTTTAACAACCGGAGTAAAAATAATTGTTAAGGAAACACCGGATGAAGTCGTAAATAGAATCGTAGAATTTAAAAAAAGAATTTTTAATAAATAATAGGAGATAGGACATGGATATAGCAACGATAACCGGCATAATCGTATTTTTAGGATTTGTTTTTGCTTCTATTTTTTTGGCAGAGGGAATGAAAGGTTTTCTGCCATTTATAAATATGGAAGCATTTTTAGTAGTTATCGGCGGAACTTTTTGTGCACTTCTTGTAAACTATCCTTTAAGTCAGGTCTTGGGTTTACGAAGAGTTTTAAAAAAAGTTCTTTTAACAACAGGAGAAGATACAACTGAAATTGTCAGTTCGTTTGTCGATTTTACAAAAAAAGCAAGAACAGAAGGACTTTTATCACTTGAAAGTGATGTAAAAAATGTAAAAAATGATTTTATGCGCCGTGGCGTACAGCTTGTTATTGACGGATTTGATTCTGAATTTATTCGAAATATGTTAGAAACTGAAATAGGGTTTATTCGTGAAAGACATAAAGTAGGTCAGGAAATTTTTAACTCTCTTGGCACCTATTCACCCGCATTTGGAATTATTGGAACTGTTTTAGGTATGATATTGCTTCTAAGCGGTGTTGATGATATTGCAATGGTACCGAAAAGAATGGGATTAGCACTTGCTGCAGCTTTTTATGGTCTATCAGCAGGCTATCTTTTATTTTATCCGATGGCCGGGAAATTACGCCGGCGTTCGGAAGAAGAATTGTTAGTAAAAGAAATTATTATACGTGGTGTGTTACTTTTACAATCAGGAGTAAGCCCAATTATTATGGAGTCAAATTTAAAAGCTTATCTTGAACCGGCACAACGTCTTACGTTAAAAACATCAAAATAAAATATGTCAATAATGAAAGCACCAAGAGGATATATTGCAGAAAATGACCCGAAAGTTTCACAGGTTGGTCATGCTGCGCCTCCATGGCTTGTAAATTATGCAGATTTAATGACAGAAATTGCATGTTTCTTTTTAATGATGTATGCTATGTCTGCAGCATTATCAGGTACAATGCAAAAGGCAACAGCTGAAGTTAAAAAAACCATGGAAGAAGCAGGAATAGCCGGTGAAGCAAAGATGACAAAAGAAGGGCTTAAAATTACTTTTGAAGAACAACAAAGCGTTCCATTCTTTGTATCAGGTAGTGCGGAACTGCTCCCTGCGATGAAAAATTATATAGATAAAATCGCACCTGCATTGAAAAAAGGTATATCGTTAAAAAATAATGTTTTAGTTGTTGAAGGACATACAGATAATGTTCCTATCGCAACCTCGCAATTTGCATCCAATTGGGAGCTTTCTACAGCACGTGCTACTACGGTAGTAAAATATCTTATTAATAACGTTGGAATACCACCTGAAAAAATCGCAGCAATTGGTTACGGCGAACACAAACCGCTTGTTTCTAATGATATAGACATTAATCGGGCTAAAAATAGAAGGGTCGTGTTTTTAATTAAATTGGTTTCACCTGAAGGGGAGGCAAAGTAAATGGCAAAGAAGTATGTGTATTTTTTTGGCAAGGGACATGCAGATGGAAATGAAAAGATGAAAAATCTTTTGGGCGGCAAAGGTGCCAATCTCGCAGAGATGGTAAAAATCGGACTTCCGGTTCCGGCGGGTTTTACGCTATCAACTGATGTCTGTACGGCATTTTATAAAAATAAAAAGAAATATCCGCCTGAACTGAAAAAACAGGTAGAAGATGCGTTAAAAAAAGTTGAAAAAATAATGGGCTATAAATTCGGAGATTCTGAAAATCCATTATTAGTATCCGTTAGAAGCGGTGCAAGACGTTCAATGCCCGGAATGATGGAAACGGTTTTAAATGTCGGCTTAAATAACGTTACCCGTGAAGCACTTATTAAAAAAACAAATAATCCAAGATTTGTTTATGATGCACATCGCCGTCTTATACAAATGTATTCTGATGTAGTTATGGAAAAAGCGGCAGGAATAGAACCAGCAGATGGTATGGGAGTTCGCCAGCAACTTGAAAAAGAACTACACAAGATGAAAGAAAAAAGAGGTGCGAAATTAGATACAGATCTTAAAGCTGAAGACCTAAAAGAATTAATTGAAATTTATAAGAATAAAGTTAAAGAAGTATTAGGCAAAGATTTCCCGGAAGATCCTATGGAACAGCTTTGGGGTGGTGTTGGTGCCGTTTTTCAATCGTGGAACGGAAAACGCGCTATATCTTACCGGCGTATAGAAAACATTCCTGACGAATGGGGAACAGCTGTAAATGTTCAGGCGATGGTTTTCGGAAATATGGGTAACTCATCCGCTACGGGTGTTGCTTTTACAAGAAATCCTGCAACAGGTGAAAGAGTATTCTATGGAGAATGGCTTGTAAATGCACAAGGTGAAGATGTGGTTGCAGGAATAAGAACCCCAAATCCATTAAATGAAAAAGCAAAAAATGAACAGAATAAAAATATCCCTTCACTTGAAACAAGCATGCCGGAATTATATAAAGAGCTTGATACCATTGAAAAAAAACTTGAAAAACATTATAAAGACATGCAGGATATTGAATTTACTATACAAGAAGGAAAGTTATGGATGCTGCAATGCCGTGTAGGCAAAAGAAACGGACCGGCTGCTGTAAGAATGGCTGTTGATATGGTAAAAGAAAAATTCATTACAAAAGAAATGGCGGTAATGCGAGTAACTCCATCTCAATTAGATGAACTTTTACATCCAATAGTAGATCCTATCTCTGAGAAAAATTCAAAACCATTGGCAAAAGGTCTGCCTGCAGGTCCTGGCGGTGCTACCGGTATGATTGTTTTCTCCGCTAATGATGCGGTAAAATGGAGAAAAGAAGGCAAAGATATAATCCTAGTAAGAGAAGAAACCAACCCTGAAGATGTTGAAGGTATGCGTGCTGCTAATGCAATTTTGACTGCACGGGGCGGTATGACATCTCATGCAGCGCTCGTTGCTCGCGGATGGGGAAAATGTTGTATAGTGGGTGCCGGTGAAATACATGTAGATTACAAAGAAAAAACATTGAAAATCGGTGATATAGTATTAAAAGAAGGAGATTGGCTAACATTAAACGGTTCTAAAGGTTATATTTACAAGGGTCATTTACCTATGGTAAAAGCTGCTGAAGAAAATCCTTACTTTATGGAATTTATGAAAATATGCCATTCAGTAAAGAAACTTGGTGTTAGAACCAATGCAGATACTCCTGATGACGCAAAAAGAGCAAGATCTTTCGGTGCTGAAGGTATAGGACTTTTCAGAACTGAACATATGTTCTATGGTAAACACTCGGAAGAACCTCTCTTTAAATTACGTAAAATGATTATTTCTAATACAGAAGAGGAAAGAAGAAAAGCATTAGAAGAGCTTTTCCCATTTGTTAAAAGTGATATTAAAGGAACTCTTGCTGCTATGGAAGGATACCCTGTAGTTGTACGGTTACTTGATCCACCTCTCCACGAATTTGTTCCAAAGAGAGAGGATGAGAGGAATAAATTAGCGGCAAGTTTAGGAATATCAAGTGAAGAATTCAACAAGCGGGCTGATGCTTTGCATGAGTCCAACCCTATGATGGGACACCGAGGAGTCCGTTTAGGTGTAACTTTCCCTGAAATTACTGAAATGCAGGTTCGCGCAATTTATGAAGCTTCTGCAGAACTTATAAAAGAGGGAAAAAAGATAATTCCGGAAATAATGATCCCCGTAGTTTCAACGATAGAAGAACTAAAAAATCAAAAGGTTATTCTTGAAAATATTTATAAAGAAGTTTCAATGAAATTTGGAACTAAGAAGATCCCTTTTATATTCGGAACTATGATAGAGGTTCCGCGTGCGGCACTTACAGCAGATAAGATAGCAGAAGTTTCCGAATTCTTCTCATTTGGTACCAATGATTTAACACAGATGGGATTCGGTTTTTCACGGGATGATATAGGCGGATTTATGCCTGATTACCTTGAAAAAGGTATACTTCCTTGTGATCCATTTGCAACGATTGATTTCGAAGGTATCGGCCAATTAATAAAGATTGGCATTGAAAGAGGCAGGAAAACAAAAAAGAATTTGGAAATAGGAATCTGCGGAGAACATGGCGGTGACCCTGAATCAGTAAAATTCTGTTATCGCGTTGGAATGAACTATGTTTCCTGTTCACCATTTAGAGTTCCTATCGCAAAACTTGCTGCAGCACAAGCAGTTGTTGAAGGTAAGAAATAGATTCTATCTTTTATCATAAAGAGGGGAAATATGAAAAAAAGAAGTTTAACTTTAATTTTTAATTTTTCATTTTTAATTTTTAATTGCCTTTTTGTCGGTTGCGCCCTGAGAAGACCTGTTAGAACCGGTGATTACTGGGGGAACCAGGCTGCAGTTCAGCAATTCCAACGGGCAGAAAAATATTATTATGACGGTAAATATAATGAAGCTATTGCCGAATATCAGTATTATATAGACCAGTTTGGTGATATCTATTACGGAGATGAAGCTCAAAAGAAAATAGCCGAATCATTTGTAAGGATGAATCAATGGAATGAAGCTACAGTCGCTTATGAAGAACTTGCTAATAAATTCCCAAAAAGTCAGTATGCTTCATGGTCATTGGATGAAGCAGCAAAAATAGATGAACAGCTCTCCAATTTCAGGGAAGCTATCAGATTATACCAAAGAATAATAGAAGAATACTATTCTATGCCGCAGCGTCCTGATGCTTTAAAAAAAGCAAAAGAACTTTTAATAACGAAATTTCCTGAGAACAGGTGGGCAAAAAAGAAAATTGAAGAAATTGATAAAGTAGTATTAAAGAAACAAAAAGAATAAAAAGATAGTAACGAGTAACGGGTAACGGGTAATGCTTGCCCGCCAAAGACCTAGTGGCGGGGTAATGAGTAATCCTTCGACAGTTTAAAATGCTCCCGCCCCAAAGGGGCGAGGCTCGCCATGGGCGGCAGGACAGGCTAAGTAACGGGTAATTCCGATGAATCGGGACAGGCTGGTTAATGCGTAATTCAAAAAATTTCAGTAAAGGATAAATGGTACAAGTTGTAATTTATAAATAAAATTTTTAATTGCTTTTAAAGGAGTCTCTGAATGAAAAAGTATACATTAATTTTTAATTTTTCATTTTTAATTTTTACATTACTTTTTATAGGTTGTTCAGGTTTTCCGTTAATCGGTAGTAAATCGACAGGAAAAATCACGACTATAAACGAAAACCTGAATCCCAATCGTTTATCTGATTTATCAGTCGTAAAAAAACTAGCCGGTTATAAAAGATTTTTATTTTTTTCAAGTGCAAATTATACAGACTGGATAGAGGGTTACCTTAAAGGTGAAATAGACACAGAAGACGGTATTCCCATGCCTGATATTCAAATTATGGTTGACGGAATAGGATTTGAAAATGCCGTGACGGATGTAAATGGTATATATAAAGTAAGATTTTCAATTCCTATAGTAAAAGGCATCGCAGATGCAAACGGCAAACTTATTATTCATCCTAGATGGGAAACAGAATTAGAAATTAAAGGAACTTCTTACCAGCCTACAATTAAAGATGCACCTTTTAGAATATATTATAACGGAAATGCCGGCGGGGTTGTTTCTTTGAACGAAGGAAATTTACCGCCTAAAATAATAGTTAAGAAAATTTCTCTGTCTCAATATAAAACCGAAACACGAAAAAAAGAAATTACGGAGCAAAAATCTGAGCAAGATATAAGCATAAAAAAATCAACTGAAAAAAAATCTGAAAAACCTGCCAAAAAGGAATCCCAGTTTGGGGATGATCTTTTTAAACAATTGGAAGATTTTAATAAATGAAAACCTGTAAAAGGTTTACCTATTTATTATTTTTTGTATTTAGTATTAATCTTCTTTTTTCTCAAAACAAAGATGATGCTCTTTTGTATCACTTAGAAGGCATAAAACTTTTTAATAATAAAAAATACGAAGAGGCAATCGCCAATTTTAGCAAAGTTTTAAAAATTTCACAGCAAATTTACTCAAAAGAAATTGAGGGTATTGCATTGAACAATATCGGCTTATGTTATAAAAATTTGGGTGATAACGGTAAAGCTGTGCAATATTTCAACCAATCACTGGAAATAAAAAAAATATTTAATAATAAACCCGAAATTATTGCAATATTGAACCGTATTGCTATTTCTTATGAAAAACTCGGTGAATTAGATAAAGCATTAAAATCATATGAAAGTATTTTAGATAAATTAGATATAAATAAAAATGATAAATTTAAAGCAAAAACGTTTAATAGTATAGGTGACATTTATTACAGGCTGAATGATTTAAAAACGGCAATATTTTATTACGAAGAATCTATAAAAGTAAGCAGTTCATTTAATGATGATCTTCTGGTTGCGGAATCTTTAAGGAAAATCGGTTCTATATATAATGATATGGGGGATAAAAAAGAAGGAATACGTTTATTCAATAGAGCATATGAACTTGAAAAAGGAGTTAAAAAAAATGATCACTGATAATGACAGAAGAAAAAGCAACCCTAAAGCGTTAATTACTAAAAAAAGAATGCAATTAAAATATTTTTGGATTACTGTATCTTCGGTTATTGTAATGATGCTTATTGTTACACTAAGCATATATATAACATTTCTTTATGGAATAGAAAATATGATGAAAGAAATGTACGATATTTCAAAAATTAAACCGGTACTAATTCAAATGAATTATATACTAATAATCGAAACAACGATTTTTGTCGCTTTTGCATCCTGGTTAAGTTTGCGTCTTTCACATAGAATCGCAGGACCATTATATAGAATTGAAAAACACATAGAAGAGATAATAGAAAACGGAAATTTAACTGAAATTAAGATACGTAAAAAAGACGAATTACATGACCTAGTAAATACATTAAACGAATTAATTAAGTACAAAATGACAAATGCACCCCGTTAAAGATAAGATTGAATACTAAATATATGATTTTAAAAAAAATAATACTTAAGTATTGAACCCTGTGAAATACTTTACTTCTTTGGTTTATATGGAAAAGTATAAAATATATTTAAGTATTTTTTTATTTGCATTATTTTTTTCCTGCCAGGTTTTTCCCCAGAATACAACCAAAAACATTGAAATTATACTTGATGCTTCCGATAGTATGAATGATACTATCAATGGTGATAAGAAAATTGATCTTGCAAAAACAACAATTTTAAAAATAGTTTCAGAAATATTACCTGAATCAGCACCAAAATTTAAAATTGGTTTACGAACCTTCGGTGAGGGAAGGGAAATAGATTTTAAAAAAGATTCACGGCTTCTTATACCGATAAAACAAATAGATATTAAAGAATTTGAAAACGCACTTAAAGAAATCACACCAAAAGGTTATAGCCCTATTGCCTATTCCTTATTATTAGCAGGTTATGATTTCCCGATATCAGGAGATAATACAATAGTTTTGATTACAGATGGTCAGGAAAATTGCGGCGGCAACATAATTTCTACCGTTCATCGCTTAAAAACAGAAGGCTTGAGTATAATTGTCAATGTTATCGGTTATGGAATAAAAGATAAAAAAATAGAAAAAGAATTTAAAGAAATTACAAGAATTTCAAGCGGAACATATTACAGTGCAGAAGATGTAAAGAGTTTGGAAATCAATTTCAAAACGATTTTTGGAAATACTTATTTTAAAAATACTACCGTTAAAAGAATGGAAGTCAAAGAAGATGAATGGACTCACAAAGAACCTTGGATTGCAACAAAATATTCTTTGATTTTTCCAGGGTTGGGACATTTTTATACCGACAGGCCTATAAAAGGAGTTTTAAATTTTATTGCAGAATGGATAATGCTTGGGTTTGATTATGGTGTTACTAAAACAAAAGAATACAAAACGCATCCGATCGCTTCATTTACAAAGGATTCTCTGGATTTTTCCTGCTTAAATTTCTATATATCAAATGCTGCAGGAGTTTACCTATATACGCATAATAGAAATAACAAAGAGCACTACAAATTAAAATCACCGTCAGGTGCATTTATTAGATCGGTTATCCTTCCTGGGTGGGGAGATATTTATATCGGAGATAGTCCTGAGACAGGTTTATCATATATGTTTTGGACTGGTTTCTTTTACTATAAACTTCTCAATCCTATTCCTAATGGTGTTCATGCTGAAAGAGTTGATATTAGAGAAATTAGACAAAATAGCAGGGGTATTTTGAGAATTATATATGGTTTACAGATGATTGTTTTTATTTCTGCTGATTTACATAATTACGACGTTGAAGTTTATAAAAAACTCTCAGGTGGTTTAAAAGATACTGAATGGAATTTTGGCTTTCTAAATACTCCTAATATAACCCCGATGGTCTCGTTCGCAAAAAAATTCTAGCGTTATTTCCTATCAAAGAATATATTTTTTCCGGTTGCTGAAAGCGGTACTCCAAAAGCAATTTTAATATTATCGCCTAATATATTATTTTTAACTGCAGCATAACCTGCTGTGTAAATGATCCTATTATCAATTCTATTATCAGCAGCAACGGAAACTGCAGACCCGAGAGCGATTCCTAAATCTCCGGAATTATATGCACATACACCTTTCATTTCTTCGCATTTCTTACAATTTTCAAATCCGCAGAAACCGCAGTCTAATCCTATTGTAGAAATTTTCGTTCCAATTATAACTATTGCAGCAGATTTTCTTACACACTCAGAATCTCTTAAAAAAGTGTTTGTCCGATAACCGCTATTTGCAACTTCTATCATTTTATTTACAAGTCCTTCTTTTTCTTTGTCGGTTAATATTATGGTTACAATGTTGTCTATGCCTCTCGCTTTTGGAGCGGTTCTTGCTGCGAGACACATTAAATTTGCAATATTCATAATTGCATTCTTTTCCGATTCATTAGATTTTACAATCACACAAACCTCCTCTCATAATATTTATATATCTGTGTAATCAGCTTTTAAAATCCCTGCCTGCCGGCAGGCAGGTGTGTAATCAAAACTATTTTTATTTTAAAAATAGTTTAAAAGCCACCTTCAGTATCAGAACCTATTGTATGCAAAACCGGAACTTCTTTTGTTGCGCCATCTTGAAGTTCCGAAGTATTTATCGTTTCGGTTGACGTAATGGTATCTTCATCTTCAATCTTTCTTATGTTTGACGTATCTTTTTTATTAAATGAAAAATCTTTCGGTTCGGTACCGCTTAGAAATGCCTCTAAATATGTACCCTTTGGTTTACCAAGTGCTAAAAGGCCCGTCTTAGGATCAATTTTAACAAAAGTTATGTTAGCAGGTGTTGTAAAATCAAGAACTGGTTGTCCTCTTTGTGCAGTTCTCATAAAATCGGTCCAAATAGGACAAGCAACACGTCCGCCTGTCATTTTATTACCAAGTGTTCTGTGATCATCATATCCAACCCAAACACCGCATATTAGCTGTGGAGTATAACCTATAAACCAGGCATCAGCGCAATCGTTAGTTGTTCCTGTTTTACCTGCTGCAGGTTTTTTTAGTTGCTTAGCATATACACCTGTTCCATGCTCAATAACACCTTTTAAAAGATTAGTCATAATATATGCTGTTTGAGGGGATATAACTTCGTTTTCTTCCGGAGAATATTCTTCAAGAACCCTGCCTTTATGATCAATAACTTTTATAATTGAATATGGCGTTGTCTTTATACCAGAATTAGCAAGCGTTGAAATAGCAGAAGTCATCTCCTTAAGCGTTACATCGGACGCACCAAGTGCCAGGGATATTGTTTCGGTGAGCTGGGATTCAATTCCTAACTTCCTTGCATATGAAGCAACCGTTTGCGGACCTATCTTACTTGTTACTTTTACTGAACAGATGTTCAAAGAATGTTCCAGTGCATTTCTTAAAAGAACCGGACCATAAAATTTTTCAGAATAATTTTGCGGCTGCCACAAAACTCTTTCGTTAGGATTTTTCGCTTCTTTATCTTTCTCAATTAGCTTATTAAGCAAACTTTTATCCTGAACATCGGAAAAATCAGTCGTCATTGATAAAAGATCCCAATTTACAGCATTATTATAGAACGTTATAGGTGAATCATCTATAATAGATACCGGCGTAAATCCGTTTTCAATAGCAGCAGTATAAACAAAAATTTTAAAAGCACTACCCGGCTGTCTTTTTGCCTGGAAAACCCTATTAAACTGACTGGTCTGGAAATTTCGTCCTCCAACCATAGCTCTTATGGCACCGGTTTTAACATCTAAACAAAAAAGGGCTCCCTCGACAGAAACCGTAGATTTTTTTAACGAATCGAATTCTTTCAAATTGCTTTCAAAAACATTTTCAGATGCCTGCTGCATTCTTCTGTCAAGCGTTGTAAAAATCTCATACCCGCCCTGATAAAGTTGACTGCCATATTTTGCTTCAAGTGTCTGTCTGATATCATCAATAAAATACGGCGCCACTTTTGTCATTATATGAGGAGGATAAACAACAATATTTTTTTCAGATGCTTCTTTTCTTTGTTCTTCAGTTATAAAACCCACATTCCACATTCTTGAAAGTACAATTGATCTGCGATGAATAGCTTTTTCGGGATTTCTAAACGGGGAATACGACGACGGAGCACGCGGTAATCCTGCAAGTAACGCACATTCTTCCAATGTTAAATTCTGGACATTTTTACCAAAATATACCTTTGCAGCAGTAGCCACACCGTAGGCACCGTTCCCAAAATAAATCTGGTTCAGATACATCTCAAGAATTTCATTTTTTGAATAATCTCTTTCTAATTGAAATGCAAGTATAACTTCTTTAACTTTTCTTGCTAAAGTTTTCCGTCTGGATAGAAATATGACTTTGGATAGCTGTTGAGTAATAGTTGAACCACCCTCGACTACACCAAAAGCCTTTATATTTGATAAAAACGCACCGACAATTCTATAAGGATCAATGCCCCAATGTTGATAAAATCTTGTATCTTCTATAGCAATAATGGCATTTATCATATCTTTTGGTATCTGAGCAAGAGGAGCTATCGTTCTCTTCTCAGTAAAAAGTTCAGCAATAACTTCGTTATTTATATCATAGATTTTTGTAGTTAAAGATGGGGTATAATCGGAAAGTTGTGCCGGATCCGGTATATCACCGAGATATCTTATGAGACGTTGTATGAAAATAAAGTATAAGACAATTCCAATTGCTAAATAAATCCATTTTTTCATACATCAATTATATAATGGCAAAATCACCTTGTCAAGAAGTTTAATTTTACTGTTACATTTTTACCTCTCTACCTTTCTACCTTTTTACCTCTTTACCTTTTATATTCGTTCTTGCCTAAATAAATAAAATTTAGTAAAATCTAATAAATGAAAAAAAACATTCTTGTTGTTTTATTTTTTATATTTCTAACATTAATTTTCCTACCGAAAATTTTCTTAATGTCACATCTGCCAATTACGCCTGGGCTTGGCGGAAGTGATATTACCGACTTAAATTATCCTTATAGGCATCTTTTATCACAATCAATAAAAAAACTTGAAATTCCGGTTTGGTCAAATTTGATTTGGTGCGGGTACCCGCTTCATGCCGAAGGACAAGGCGGTTTTTTCTATCCTTTAAATATCCTTATTTTTTTTCTATTTCCGCCAGATGTCGGATTCAATTTATCCATTATTATAAACTTCATTTTATGCGGGTTATTTAGTTTTTTATTTTTCAGTGAAATAAGCCTTAAAAAACAGACCGCAATATTTTCTGCAACAATATTTTCTTTTTCCGGATTTTTTTTCTGCCATATTCAGCATTTAAATATGTTAAATTCTGTGATATGGTTTCCGCTGATTTTCTATTTCATCGAGAAATTTTTTAGAGCAGGGGGGTACAAAAATATTTGTTATTCCGGAATCGCTCTTGGGATGCAGATTCTTACAGGCTTCCCGCAATTTGCATATTACACAATAATTTTTTCTTTTTTTTATTTTGTTTTCAATTTCAAAAGACAAAATTTTATTAAATGTTATTTAGCTTTTCTCACGTTTATTCTAATAGGAATCGGACTTTCGGCAATTCAGTGGCTGCCGACAGTAGAACTCGTCAATTTTACAGCACGAAAATCAGGTTTTGAACAAGATGCCGCAAGGTGGTGGTGGTCATATAGTTTTGATGATCTTATTACCTGGCTATTTCCTTTCAAATTCGGATTACCTTTTAATAATTCTTATGTTAAAATGCGTTCTATATTTATTGAAAATTCTTTTTACGTAGGCAAATTTGCTTTAATTATTGGTTTATCCGGATTGGTTTTGAAATTTAAAAAATACAAATTTTTTGCATTTATGACAATTATTACTTTATTAATAACACTTTCGTCTTCTCTTGGACTCAATAATTTATTCGATAAAATTCCCGGTTTTGTACAATTCCGTCTACATCAAAGAACTTTGATTTTCGCTGTTTTTTCAATCTGTTTATTTTTTGGGCTTGTTATCAATGCTTGGAAAAATAATTTTTTAAAAATATCCGTTTTTACTTTAATTGTTATTGAATTATTCCTTTTCGCAATTAAACAAAATGCTTTTTATGACAGGAAAAAATGGGTTACCCAGCCGCCGTCTGTAGATTTTTTGATGATTGATAAGGAAAATTACCGAGTATGGGATTTAAATTCTTTTAATATAGCAACTAAAACCGTAAATGATTTTTCAGGTGATTTAACAGCATATTTTAACTATCGAAATTTCTTACAGCCAAATTCAAATATTGTTTGGAATATACCGGTAATAGAAGGACACGGAGCACTGCGGCCGAAAAGATTTTATGAAATTTGGGACGAAATAGCAAAAAAAGGTATTGGTTTTGAAACTTTAAGATTTATTGGATTTGCCGGCGGAAAATATATAATTACATCTTATGATTTACCGCCACAATACACTACTTTAAAGAAAGAAACTGAATTTTACAAAGATAGTCCGACCATAAAAATTTACGAAAATAAATCGTTTACTAAAAATGCTATTTTTATTAATAATGCTGTTACTTTAATAGAAAATAAAGTTATCACAAAAATGTTTGAAAAAGATTTCAATTTAAATAATAATGTAATTTTGGAAGAAAACCCAAAAAATAATCAATATAAAGGGACTGGCAAAGCTATTATAACAAACTATTCAAATAAAGAAATTAAGATAGATGCATCATCAGACAATGGTGGATTTCTTGTATTGACGGATACCTGGTATCCGGGATGGAAAGCGTTTGTCAATAACAAAGAAACACATATTTATAAAGCTAATTATATCTTCCGTGCCATTGAGCTTCCAACCGGAAATTGTTCTGTAAAATTCGTTTATAAATCAAAATATTTAATAATCGGCGAAATTATGTCGTTATTTACAATTTTTTGCTTGATTTTTGCCTTATTTTTTTATAAAATTGTAAAGTTATGACTTTAGATGAACAACTGGCTAAAATAAAACGCGGAACGGTTGAAATAATTTCCGAAGAAGAATTAATAACAAAACTAAAAAGCGGCAAACCGTTAAGAGTAAAACTTGGCGTTGATCCTACCTCACCTGATATACATTTGGGACATACTGTCGTTATTGAAAAACTGAAAATATTTCAGGAATTAGGACATCGGATTGTCTTTATTATAGGCGATTTTACTGCAAGAATTGGGGACCCTTCAGGAAGAAGTGCTACCAGACCTACGCTCGGTGAGGAAGAAATTCTCAGTAACGCAAAAACCTATCAGGATCAGGTTTTCAAAATATTAGATAAGGAAAAAACAGAAGTTATGTTTAATAGCCATTGGCTTTATTCATTGGGACTTGACGGTCTTTTGGAATTATCCAAACATTCGACAGTTGCACAGATGCTTGCGCGTGCAGATTTTAACCAGCGATATAAAGAAGGTAATGATATTACTATTCTTGAATTTCTGTACCCGCTTTTAACCGGTTATGATTCCGTTGCAGTTAAAAGCGATATCGAACTTGGCGGAACTGACCAAAAATTCAATCTTCTTATGGCCAGGGATATTCAAAAGGATTATAACGAACCGCCTCAAGTTGCTATTACAATGCCTCTTCTGGTAGGTACAGACGGTGTTCATAAAATGTCCAAGTCGTATAAAAATTATATTGGAATTTCGGAACCGCCATCTGAAATATTCGGAAAAATTATGTCAATTTCGGATGAGCTTATGTACACATATTTTGAACTTTTAACCCAGGAAAATCTGGATGAAATAAAGAAAAATCACCCGAAAGAGATGAAACAAAAACTCGCAAAGATTATCATAACGAAATTTCATTCACAAGAAGCAGCTGAAAGTGCAGAACAAGAATTCAACAAAGTATTTGCAAACAAAGAATTACCTTCAGTTATAGAAGAATTTAAAATAACGGAAAAAGAAATTAAACTTTCCGAACTTCTCGTTAAATCAAAACTAGTATCAAGCAAAAAAGAAGCCGAACGGCTTATCCAACAAGGCGGAGTTAAAATAAATGAGCAAAAAGTTTCAGATGATAAAGTTATTAAAATTGAAGATTCAATTTTAGTACAGGTCGGCAAAAGAAAATTCAAAAAAATCATAGGAGGATAGTAGAATGGCAAAGATTGATTTTGGCGGGGTTATGGAAGAAGTTGTGACAAGAGACGAGTTCCCTTTGTCTAAGGCACAGGAAGTTTTAAAAAATGAAGTCGTTGCGGTAATCGGATACGGTGTTCAGGGACCTGCACAGTCATTGAATATGCGGGATAATAAAATTAATGTTATTATCGGCCAGCGGCCTGAAGAAAAAGTATACTGGGATAAAGCTGTCGCAGATGGCTGGGTACCCGGAAAAACTCTTTTTAGCATTGAAGAAGCCGTACAAAAAGGAACAATAATACAATTTCTGGTATCAGATGCAGC
This sequence comes from Elusimicrobia bacterium RIFOXYD2_FULL_34_15, assembly GCA_001800605.1. GTDB lineage: Bacteria > Elusimicrobiota > UBA8919 > UBA8919 > UBA8919 > UBA9627. The sequence goes on along the minus strand of MGVS01000070.1, from coordinate 41,574 downwards.
TCAGATGGTGGTGTGGCCTAAAATACAACAGTATGTTACTAAAGGAAAAGCGTTATATTTTTCCCATGGTTTTACAATTGTATATAAAGAACAGACAAAAGTTATTCCACCTAAAGATATTGATGTTATCCTTGTAGCTCCAAAAGGTTCAGGTACATCTGTGAGAAGAAATTTCTTAAGCGGAAGCGGTATAAACTCGAGTTTTGCGGTTTTCCAGGATGCAACTGGAAAAGCAATGGACAGAACCCTTGCACTGGGTATTGCCGTCGGTTCAGGATTCCTTTTTCCGACTACTTTCGAAAATGAAGTTTATAGCGATCTCACCGGAGAAAGAGGAACCCTTATGGGTGCATTAGCCGGTATACTTGAATCACAATATGATTTGTTAAGAAAACACGGTCATAGCCCGTCCGAAGCGTTCAATGAAACGGTTGAAGAACTTACTCAAAGCTTGATAAGATTGGTCGCCGAAAACGGAATGGATTGGATGTTTGCAAACTGCAGCACAACCGCTCAGAGAGGCGCTCTTGACTGGATGCCGAAATTCAAGAAAGCGGTTGATCCTGTATTTAAAGAATTATATGACAAAGTAAAAACAGGAGAAGAAACAAAAAGAGTTATAGAAGCAAACGGTGCCGCCGATTACAGGGAAAAACTCGAAAAAGAATTAAAAGTAATCAGAGACTCTGAAATGTGGCGTGCAGGTGCGGCCGTAAGGTCATTAAGACCCGAAAACTGGAAAAAGAGCAAATAAAAGCAATTAAAAAGTTAAAGGTAAAAGTTCCCGCCACTAAGTCGTTCTTGCCCGCCAATGTCTCAGTGGCGGGGGCGGGTCCGCCCGAGAAATAGTGGCGGAAAAAATTGAGGATTAAAACATTTAATTATAACTTCTAAATTTTAACCTGATTTCTAACTATGCAAAAAATAAAATATCGTGCAGTTTTTAAAAGCAGCGGATGGATTTTTGTTGTCTGGGGGGGCATTGTAGCACTTAAAGGACTTTATGATGCTCTCATCGGCTTTCCGGAGTCAGAATTCGTTCCGCTTGCTAAATGGTCAAAATATTCGGGTTTTGAAGTTGTTTATGGACTTGCATGCATAGTAATTGGGTTAGCGATTTTTGAATTGTCTAAACGGATCCCTGAGTACATTGAAAGACTCGAAGCAGATCCACGCTGAAAGCATAGAAGCAGATAAACGCGGATTACAACGCGGAAAGTTCAGCGTAGATCAGCGTAGGTATCAGCGTGAATCCGCGAGGTTTTAATGAAGCATTATTCCAAAAAATTAGATAAACTACCGCCTTATATTTTTTCAATTATAAATGTTTTAAAAAAAGAGGCATTTGAAAAAAAATTAGACGTTATTGATTTGGGAATGGGAAATCCCGATTTGCCGACACCAAGTATTATCATTGACCGCCTTGTAGATACTATAAAAAATCACCCGGGAACACATCGGTACCCTCAAGCAAAAGGAATGCCAAAACTAAGAAAAGCAATCTGTAGCTGGTATAAAAAAAGATTCGATGTTGACTTAAATCCTGATAATGAAGCAATTGTACTGATTGGTTCTAAAGAAGGTATCGCACATATGTGTATGACATATCTGGATTTGGGTGATACAGCACTTGTTTCAAATCCTGCATATCCTGCACATCTTAACAATGTTATCCTAGCTGGCGGAAAGATTTTTGATATGCCTTTATTGCCGGAGAATAAATGGATACCGGATTTGACAAAAATTCCTGAAAAGGTTGCTAAAAAAGCAAAATTCATGATTTTGAATTATCCTAATAATCCTACTGCTGCTGTTGTTGAAGATTTATCTTTTTTTAAAGAAGTTGTTAGATTTGCAAAAAAATACGATATCATAGTTTGCCATGATAATGCATATTCAGAGGTTACATTTGATGATTTTGTTGCTCCTTCGTTTCTACAAACACCGGGAGCGAAAGATGTGGGCGTTGAATTTTATTCTCTATCTAAAACATATAATATGGCCGGTTGGCGTATTGGTTTTTGCCTTGGAAATTCAAAAATAATAGCTCCTCTTGAAAAATTTAAATCATTTGTTGATTATGGTGTACCGACATTCCTGCAGTTAGCTGCAGTAGCTGCCTTAAACAGTGAAGACGGTTTAATGAAATCTACTCTAGATGAATACAAAAAAAGAAGGGATAAATTTTGTGACGGTTTAAACAAACTCGGGTTTGTTGTAGAAAAACCAAAGGCAACAATGTATCTCTGGGCAAAGATTCCGGAAAAATTTCAAAAAAAGGGTTCATTAAATTTTTGTGAACAGTTAATAAGAAATACCGGGATAGTATGCTTGCCTGGAAGCGGTTTCGGCGACTACGGTGAAGGATACGTCAGGTTTTCGTTAGTTACTCATTTTAATAGATTTCACGATGCGTTACTTCGTCTGAAAAAATTTCTGAGGGAATAGCACCGTTAGAGATGCGTTAGAATACGAAATACATTTTATTAAAAAGAAGTATTAAAAGTATAAAAAAGTTTTATCAGCAATACACGGAAGCATTTTTCAAACGCTTCCTATCTCGTACGGGGTAACTTATGGATAAAAAAATCAATATAGGAATTGTCGGATGCGGAACCGTCGGATTAAATGTAATAAAAATATTGCAGAAACACCGGTCCGATATCAATAAAAAAATTGGCTGCGGTATAAACATAAAATGGGTTTGTGACAAGGATTCTTCTCGGCTTAAAGCTTCCAATTTACCGAAAGAAAAATTAACTACTGATTCAAACAAAGTTATTCAGGACCCGGAAGTCAATATTCTTGTTGAATTGATAGGCGGAACCGATATATCCAGAAAAATAATAATTGAAGCGTTAAACAACAATAAACATGTCGTTACCGCAAATAAAGCTGTTCTTTCTAAATATTGGGATGAGATTTTTTCATTAGCATTGAGAAAAAGAGTATCCGTATACTTTGAAGCATCTGTCGGTGCAGGTATACCTGTAATTCAATCTTTAAACGAAGGACTTGTTGCAAATAAAATTCAATCCATTATTGGTATATTGAATGGAACCACAAATTTTATATTATCAAAAATGACGGATGATAACATGAGTTTTGATGAAGCATTAAAATTAGCTCAAAAATCAGGCTTTGCTGAAGCTGACCCGACACTTGATATAAACGGCTCTGATACTGCCCATAAACTCTCAGTTTTAGCGTCTATCGCATACGGCAATCATCTGCCTTTTGAAAAAATTTACAGAGAAGGTATTGCTAATATTAATCTTATTGATATTAAATATGCAAAAAATGAATTCGGATATATATTAAAACTTCTTGCAATAGTGAAAAGTGATAATAATAAGATTTCTGCAACTGTTTACCCTGCATTTATTTCTGCTGAACACCCGCTTGCGACGGTTGAAAATGAATACAATGCGATTTATATATTTGGTGATTCTGCCGGAGATATTATGTTTTACGGTAAAGGCGCCGGCGGCCCTGCTGCAGCAAGCGGTGTCACATCAGATATAGTTTGTCTTGCAAGAAATATATTTTATAGAACTGCAGGAAAATTCCCCTATGTTTCATATGATAAAACACTTAAGCTCAACATAAAGCCAATTGAAGAAACTGAATGTAAATATTATTTAAGATTTACAACTGTAGATAAACCGGGTGTTCTTGCAAACATATCCGGTATTTTGGGCAAGAATGGTGTTTCTATAGCTGCATGTTTCCAGGAACAAAGGCATAAAAAACAATCAGTTCCTATTTTTATACTAACTCATAAAGCTAAAGAGGGGAATATTAAAAAAGCACTTAAAACAATAGATAGTTTATCTGTTATAAATTCAAAAACAGTAATGCTGAGAATTTTAGAATAAAGATACGGTAAAAAGGGAAAAAGGTAGAGAGGAAAAAGTTTATAATTTGAAGTTAATAGACGAGAACTTATAATACTGTATCCTGTGTACTGTATTCTGTATCCTGGTTTAAATATGATTTATAAAGGGATTATTGATAGATATAGGAAGTATCTACCCGTGTCTGACAAGACACCTATAGTTACGCTTTATGAGGGTAATACGCCATTGTTACGGGCAAGAAACCTCGAAAAATTCTTAAAGGTAAATTCTGAGATTTATTTAAAATTTGAAGGGATGAATCCAACCGGTTCTTTCAAAGACCGCGGTATGACAATGGCAATTTCTAAAGCAGTTGAAGAAGGAAGCAAAGCAGTTATTTGTGCTTCAACCGGCAATACCGCTGCGTCAGCTGCTGCGTATTCCGCAAGAGCAGGACTTAAATGTTCAGTTGTAATTCCCGATGGTTCTATCGCGTTAGGCAAACTTTCACAGGCAATGATGCATGGAGCAAAGGTCATAGCATTAAAAGGGAATTTTGATGAGGCACTAAAAATCGTTATTGAAATAACAAAAAATTATCCGATTACGCTTGTTAATTCAGTAAATCCATATAGAATTGAAGGCCAAAAAACCGCAGCTTTTGAAATAATCGACTTTTTGGGCAGGGCTCCGGATTATCATTTTATTCCGGTCGGAAACGCCGGAAATATCACTGCTTACTGGAAAGGCTATAAAGAATATGCAAATGATAAATCAAAGTTAAAAGTTAAAAGTAAAAGGTTAAAATTAAGTCCTAACCTTTCTACCTTTCTACCTTTTCCTGCTCGCCGTGGCGAGACCTGTAACCTGCCACACATGATGGGTTTTCAGGCATCCGGTTCTGCACCTATTGTAAAAGGTAAACCAATAAAAAACCCAAAGACAATAGCAACCGCTATAAAAATCGGAAATCCCGCAAGTTGGAAAAAAGCAGAAGAAGCAAGAGACGAATCAAAGGGTGTTATAGATATGGTCACTGATTCAGAAATAATAAAAGCATATAGACTATTAGCTTCTTTAGAAGGTGTCTTTGTCGAACCGGCATCAGCAGCATCCGTCGCCGGACTTATAAAATTCAATTCAAAAATAAATATCCAAAAATCAGGCTGTGTGATTGTTTGCACGGTAACGGGACATGGACTGAAAGATCCTGATAGAGCAATAAAATCGGCAAAACAACCAAAAGTATTAGAACCAAATATCAAAAAAATTATATCAGCAATCGAACTCTAATTGATGAAAACTATAAAAATCAAAATACCTGCTACTACTTCGAACTTCGGTTCAGGTTATGATGTTTTGGGAGCCTCTCTTAAACTCTACAATGAATTTGAAGTAAACTATGATTTAGGAAAAGTAAATCAAGATCGTGTAAATTTTGAAATTCATGGTGAAGGTAAAAAAGAACTTCCAAGAGATAAGAACAACATTGTCTGGAAATCTATGAACTTTGTTTTTGATAAATTGAAAATTAGTAATTATGTTTCAAATATAAAGTTAACTAATAGAATTCCTTTAACAAAAGGGTTGGGAAGTTCGGCAACAGCGCGTCTTGCAGGAATTATAGCAGCAAATAAAATATCAGGTAATAAACTCTCTGAAAAAGAAATAATTGACTTAGCAACAAAATTTGAAGGACACCCTGATAATATAGTGCCTGCATTTTATGGCGGATTATGCGTTTGCAATTATGATGAAAAAAATGTAATATATACAAAAATAAATATGCCTGGTAACTTAAAGGCTGTTTTTTGTATTCCGGATTTTGAGGTCTTAACAGACAAGGCAAGAAAGATTTTACCCAAAAAAATACCTCACAAAGATGCGGTTTTTAATTCAAGCAGAGTAGCTCTTTTTTTAACGGCAATTATCCAAAAAAAATATGAATTGCTTAATATTGCAATGGATGACAGGTTGCACCAGCCATATAGAAAAAAATTAATTCCCGGAGTCGATAAAGTTTTTAACGCAGCAAATAAAGCGGGTGCATTTGGTGCTAGCATATCAGGAAGCGGACCGACGATATTGGCTATCAGTAATAAGAGTTTGGCGAATAGAATAGGGAAATCCATGCAAAAAGCATTTTCAGAGCATAGAATTAATTCCAAATTTATAGTTTGTGATTTTGATAATAAGGGTTTGATTAATGAATAATCTTATTGTGATGAAGTTTGGCGGCTCGTCGGTAGCCAATACAGAAAAAATAATAAATGTTGCAAATAGAGTAACAGAAAAAGCAAGGAAAAATCACATTGTGGTTGTAGTTTCTGCACCTGGGGATATGACAGATGATTTGATAGATAGGGCAAAATCTATTACAGAATCACCTGATCCCAGGGAAATGGATATGTTGCTTGCAACCGGCGAAATACAGTCTATCGCATTGTTGTCTATGGCTATAAAATCAAAAGGTTTTGATGCTATATCTTTAACCGGACCACAGGCAGGTATTCATGCAAATAATGTTCATACTAAAGCAAAAATAAGAAAAATCCGGCCAAAAAAAATTTTAGAGGAACTTAAAAAAAATAAAATCGTTATCGTTGCCGGTTTTCAGGGATTAAATTCCAATGACGATTTTGCAACTTTGGGGCGAGGCGGCAGCGATCTTACCGCAGTTGCACTTGCAGCAGCCTTGAAAGCAAAAGAATGTGAGATATATACAGATGTAAAAGGTGTTTATACTACTGATCCGCGTCTTATTTCAGAAGCAAAAAAACTTGATAAAATATCTTACGATGAAATGCTTGAACTAGCAGGTGTTGGCAGTCAAGTTATGATGTCCCGTTCAATTGAGGTTGCAAAAAAATACAATGTTAACATACATGTCCGTTCAACATTTTCTAATGAAAAAGGGACTATTATAACCAAGGAGGTTTCACAAATGGAAGATGTAGTTGTATCCGGAGTTGCATTCGATAAAAATGAATCTAAAGTATCAATAACAGACGTACCGGACAGACCGGGTATCGCAGCAAATATTTTCGGCGCATTATCCGGCAAAAACATAAATGTTGATATGATAATTCAGTCTGCTGCAAGAGAAAAATATAACGATATATCTTTTACTGTTTCCAAAAATGATTTAAAAAACGCCGTTTCAATATTAAAAAATATTTCAAATAAACTTAACGCAGGCCCTGTAATTTATGATGAAAATGTAGCCAAAGTTTCAATAGTTGGAATCGGGATGCGAAGTCATCCTGGAGTTGCAGCAAAAATGTTTAAAATATTTTCAGATGAAGATATAAATATTCAGATGATTTCAACTTCAGAAATTAAAATTTCCTGTATTATTTCAAGTAAAGATACCGATAGAGCTGTAAAAATCCTGCATAAAAAGTTCGGATTAGGATAACCTTATGAATGTAAAAATATTTGATACCACATTAAGAGACGGAACTCAAGGCGAAGGGATTTCCCTGACTGTTGACGATAAATTAAAAATCGCTTCGGCATTGGATGAACTCGGAATTCATTATGTTGAGGGCGGCTGGCCTTATTCCAATCCCAAAGATATAGAATTTTTTAAAAAAGTAAGAAAATTAAAATTAAAAACTAGAATTACAGCTTTTGGTTCCACCAGACATAAAGATTCAAAACCGGATAAAGATGAAAATCTTTTAGCTATAGTAAATATCAAACCCGATTGTGCTTGTATCTTTGGAAAATCGTGGGATTTGCATGTTAAATTTGCTTTGAACACAACTCTTGAGAAAAATCTGGATATGATTTATTCTTCAGTAAAATTTCTTAAATCTAAAGATTTAGAAGTTATTTACGACGCGGAACATTTTTTTGACGGCTTCAATTCTAATCCGGATTATGCCATAAAAGCAATTAAAGCAGCATCAGCCGGCGGAGCGGATATCATAACTCTCTGTGACACAAATGGCGGAATGCTTCCTAATCAATTAAAAAAGATAGTTGAAAATGTAAAAATCCATATTTCTACACCTTTGGGAATTCATGCACATAACGATTCCGGGTGCGCTGTTGCAAATTCAATAGTTGCAATACAATCTGGATGCACTCATATACAAGGAACAATTAATGGCTGGGGAGAAAGATGCGGAAATGCAAATCTTTCGAGTATAATTCCTAACTTAAAATTAAAACTCGGAATAAATTGCATAAGTGAGCAAAGACTTAAATTTCTCACAGAAACATCGAGATATATATCGGAAATCGCCAATGTTGTTCCAAATGATAAACAACCGTATATCGGCTATTCTGCATTTGCACATAAAGGCGGTATTCATGCTTCGGCAGTTGCAAGAAAATCATCAACGTATGAGCATATAGATCCGTCTCTTGTCGGCAATCAAAGAAGAATTTTAATATCCGAATTATCCGGACGTGCAAATATTCTCTTAAAATCCAAAGAATTAAATATTAATTTTGAAAAAGACTCTGAAAAAACAAAAAAGATATTGCAGGTTGTCAAGGATTTTGAAAAAAAAGGATTTTCTTATGAAGGTGCCGAAGGCTCATTTGAACTTCTGGTAAAAAAACATACAGGAAAACATAAAACTTTTTTTGATTTAGGCGGCTTTAGGGTTTCTGTTGAAAAAGATCAAAATGGTAATTTAAAATCTGAAGCAACTATAAAAGTTTTTGTAAATGGAAAAGAGGAACTTACGGCAGCGGAAGGTGACGGACCGGTAAATGCTCTTGACAATGCATTAAGGAAAGCTTTGGATAAATTTTATCCGCAACTAAAAAATGTACGTCTTTCAGATTTTAAAGTTAGAATAATAAATCCTTCGGACGGAACAGGTGCAAAGGTGAGAGTACTAATACAATCCAGTGATGGAAAAACCGAATGGAATACAGTCGGTGTTTCAGAAAATATTATAGAGGCTTCCTGGCAAGCACTTGTTGATTCTATTGAATACAAGTTACTCAAAGAATAATTTTATTGGGAGGAGTGAAAAATGCGAAGTGATGAAGTCAAAAAAAGCGTTGAAAGAGCACCTAACAGATGTTTAATTTATGCGACTGGTATTACGAAAAAATCGGTTCATAAACCGTTTATCGGCATAGCTTCTAGTTTTTCTGATTTGGTTCCCGGCCATATCGGGATGCGAGATTTGGAAAGATTTATTGAAAGAGGTGTTGAAGCGGGCGGAGGGACACCTTTCATCTTTGGACTTCCGGCGATATGTGATGGCATTGCGATGGGTCATTCCGGAATGTGTTATTCATTACCTTCAAGAGAACTTATTGCAGATTGCATCGAATCAGTAGCAAATGCGCACAAATTAGACGGTCTGGTATTTTTAACTAATTGTGATAAAATAACTCCCGGAATGCTTATGGCAGCGGGTAGATTAAATATTCCTTCTATAGTCGTAACCGCAGGTCCGATGATGACCGGTTTTTATAACGGAAAAAGACGTTCTCTGGTTCGTGACTCTTTTGAAGCTGTTGGGCTTTTCCGTGCAAAAAAAATAAAAGATTGTGAACTTGAAGAATTAGAAATGTGCGCATGTCCGGGGGCAGGAAGCTGTCAGGGCCTTTATACAGCCAATACTATGGCATGCTTAACGGAAACTATGGGTATGTCTTTACCCGGATGCGGTACCGCTTTAGCGGCATCAAGTAAAAAAAGAAGAATTGCGTATGATTCCGGAGTACGTATAGTTGAACTTATAAATAAGCAAATATTGCCCAGGAGAATAATGACCAGTGAAGCTTTTCATAATGCGATAGTTATGGATATGGCTCTTGGCGGTTCAACCAATACAGTTTTGCATCTTCCTGCAATAGCAAATGAATGCGGAAAGAAACTACCGCTTACTCTTTTTGATGAAATTTCAAAGAAAACTCCTAATATTGTCAAACTGGAACCCGCAGGTGATTATTATATGGAAGATCTTGAAAATGCAGGCGGAATTTCTGCTGTTATGTCAGTATTAAAAAATAAATTGAACGATAATCCGACCGTTTCAGGATTGCGCATTTCCGAAATTATTAAAGAGGGTGAAGTAAAAAATTCTGATGTAATAAGACCTTTAAATAAACCATATAATCAAACAGGCGGAATTGCAATATTATTTGGAAATCTTGCACCTAACGGCTGTGTTGTAAAACAATCTGCTGTTAGTTCCAAAATGTTAAAATTTACCGGAACAGCACGAATTTGCGAATCGGAAGAATCAGCAATGAACCTAATCACTCTGAAAAAAGTCAAAAAAGGAGACGTGCTTGTAATACGAAATGAAGGTCCAAAAGGCGGTCCGGGAATGAGGGAAATGCTTTCACCGACTTCCGCGATAGTTGGCATGGGACTTTCTGAATCTGTTGCACTGATTACTGATGGCAGATTTTCAGGCGGGACCCGCGGTCCGTGTATCGGACACATTTCGCCCGAAGCAATAGCAGGCGGTGTTATAGGAGTTATAAAAGACGGTGAAGAGATAACAATTGATATACCAAATAGAAAAATAGTCGTAAGACTTACTGATGTTGAAATAAAACTGCGTTTAGCAAGAAAAAAAGTGATAGAACCAAAAATAAAGACAGGTTGGCTTTCAAGATATGCAAAGCTTGTAACATCAGCAGACTTAGGCGCTATTTTGAAATGATTATACTGATTTTTGAGGGTCTGCTGAGTTTTTCAGCAAACCCTAATAATGCGAGGTGAATAATGTTAAAGACAGGCGCAGAGATATTTGCAGAATCTCTATTAAAAGAAAATGTGAAAGTAGTATTTGGAATTCCCGGAGGACAAGTCCTTCCTATTTTTGATAAAATTTACGATTACAGAAACAAAATTAGATTCGTTCTAACCCGGCACGAACAAGGTGCAGGTCATATGGCTGACGGGTATGCACGCTCAACCGGTGAAGTAGGTGTTTGTTTAGTAACTAGCGGTCCCGGAGCAACAAATCTTACAACTGCACTTGCTACCGCAAACATGGATTCTATACCCATGGTTGCATTTACGGGACAGGTGGCAACAAGTTTAATTGGAAACGATGCCTTTCAGGAAGCGGATACTACAGGTATAACTAGACCTGTAACAAAACATAATTTTCTAGTTAAAGATGTAAAAGAACTTGCAAAAACAATTCATGAAGCATTTTATATAGCAAAAACAGGCAGGCAAGGACCTGTTCTTGTAGATATACCTGTTGACATTCAACGCGCGGTTACAGAATTTGAATATCCGGAAACTGTTGATATCCGCTCTTATAAACCTGTTTATACAGGGCACGCTGGCCAAATAAAAAAAGCAGCAGAATTAATTAATTCTGCTAAACAACCATTACTTTATGTAGGCGGCGGAATAATTTCATCTAATGCTTCTTTAGAATTATTAAAACTTGCTGAAAAAATACACACACCCGTGACAACAACTCTATTAGCTATAGGATGTTTTCCTCCAAATCATCCTCTAAATCTTTATATGCCGGGTATGCACGGTAATTATGCTGCTAATCTTGCGTTTCAAAATTGCGATTTGATAATTGCTATCGGCGCCCGTTTTGACGACAGGGTAACCGGCAAACTTACTGCATTTGCGCCAAAAGCGAAAATTATTCATATTGATATCGACCCAACATCTATATCTAAAAATGTTTTTGTTAATATTCCGGTTGTAGGCGATGCAAAAAGTATTATTACTGAGTTATTAAAATATGTAAAAAAGAAAAATAACAAGGAATGGTTAAAGAAAATTTCCGAATGGCAGAAAACAAATCCGTTCTCATATAAAAAAGATAGTAAACTTCGCCCGCAATATGTTATCGATAAAATTTCGCAGATAACCAAAGGGGAAGCAATAGTTGTGACTGAAGTGGGTCAAAACCAAATGTGGGCGGCACAATACTACAAACCCAAATTTCCAAGACACTTTTTATCAAGCGGCGGATTAGGAACTATGGGCTATGGTTTTCCGGCTGCTATAGGTGCAAAAATTGCAAATCCTAAAAAAATAGTTATTGATATAGCCGGAGACGGTTCAATTCAAATGAATATACAAGAGCTTGCAACTGCAGTATTGAATAACATAAATGTTAAAATAGTAATTTTAAATAACGCTTGCCTTGGCATGGTACGTCAATGGCAGGAACTGTTCTATAAGAGAAGATATTCCGCGGTTTGTCTATCTAAACCCGATGGCTGTTTAGCTATGGATGCGTCAGCTAAAAGACCTGCGGCAATGATACCGGATTTTGTAAAATTAGCGGAATCGTACGGCGCTGTTGGCATAAGAATTACAAAGAAGGAAGATGTTGAAAGTACATTAATAAATGCATTAAAAATTGATAAAACTGTTATAATGGATTTCATTGTAGAAGAAGAAGAAAATGTTCTTCCCATGGTACCGGCAGGTTCTGCGTTGGATGAGATTATAACAAGCTTAGCTTGAAAAGCAAGTTAAAATCAAAAGTATAAATAAAAATTGAGACAAAAACAAAGACTTGATTTTAGTTTTTAACTTTAAATTTTAACTTGAATTTATTATAACTTTTAATTTTTAATTTTAAATTGCCTTTTTGGGGGTTTTATGAAACACACAATTTCAGTTTTAGTCGAAAACAAATCAGGTGTTTTAGCAAGAATTGCAACGCTTTTTGCAGCACGCGGCTACAATATCGATTCATTAGCAGTCGGTGAAACAGATGACCCGACTATTTCAAGAATGACAATTGTAGTAAACGGTGACGAAAAAATACTTGAACAAGTAGAAAAACAATTAAATAAGCTGATTGATGTTATAAAACTAAATGATTTTTTAAATATAGAGCATATTGAAAGAGATTTAGTGCTTATTAAAGTTAAAGCAGATAAAAATACAAGAAACGAAATACTACAGATTGTGGATATATTCAGAGCAAAAATTATCGATGTTTCAGTAAACACAGTTATTATTGAAATGACCGGCGACGAAGATAAGATTCAGGCAATATTAAATATGCTTAAACCGTTCGGTATAAAAGAAGTTGCAAGAACAGGTATTATAGCAATCGCAAGAGGCGCATAATAAAAGCAATTAAAAATTAAAAGTTAAAAGTTAAAAATTATTCAATCTAATATAAAACCAATGAAAAATTTAAAATTACTTTACTTTTTACCCGTTCCCCGTTACTCGTTACCCGTTACTCATTACTTGTCTTTTACTGGTTACTCATTACTCGTTATTTGTTTTTTATTTATTGGTTGTGCGCCGAAAGCAAAGTATATAATAGAAAATTATATACCGCCTGCGCGAGTTGCTGTTTTGCCGTTTTCCAACCAATCCATTGATTTGAATGCACCGGTTTTATTGCGGTATCTTTTTAATAAACGGCTAACCAATATTGGTTATAACACTATTCCGCTTGAAGAAATAGATGAGAAATTAAGAAAAATGGGTATTACCGAAGCCGGGCAATTTCCGACAACCACCCCGAAAGAATTAGGTGAAAAATTAAACGTTGACGGGCTTTTTTTCGGAGATGTAATAGAGTTTAAATATACTACTCTTGGTTTTTATTATGCAAGAACTGTCGAGGGAAATTTTAAATTATTTGATGCAAAAACAGAACAGCTTTTATGGGAAGATGAACGAAAAGTTTCAAAAAAAGAATTTGAATTTAAGGATATCGGGAGAGCGTTTGCCTCACAACTTGTTGAAAAAACTATAGATAAAGCTTTGCACTCACCGTTAAAAGAGGAAGCTAACGGTGTTATTAACACAACTTTAATGACGCTTCCAAAAAAATAAGAGGAGGAAAACATGAGAGTCAAAAGTTTAACGTTATTGGGTTTGATTTCATCATTCGTCGTTATCTCTGCATTTACTGGTTGTGCTCCGTCAACAACAGTCAAGAAGAAACAAGCTGTTACAATTGAGAAACCATCAGAGAATGTATTTATTCCGCCAAAAAAGAAAATATCTGTTATTGAATTTGAAAATAAAACAGCTTACGGTCAGAGAAGATTAGGAACCGCAGCTTCAGATATATTATTGACTGAACTAGGAAAATCACAAAAATTTATTCTAATTGAAAGATCCAAACTCGATAAAGTTATGGAGGAGCAAAAAATTCAAACGACCGGATTAATTGACGCTAATACAGTTACCCAAGTGGGGAAAATATTAGGCCTGGATGCAATAGTAATCGGTTCTATTTCACAATTTGGCGTAAAAACAGGCGGGTCTGATTACCTTATTACCCAATCCAAACAACAGGTTGCAGAATGCACCGTTGATATAAGAGTTATTGAAGTAGAAACAGGTAAAATTATATACGTTGATTCCGGCAAAGGTGTTTCAAAATCTTCAAAAGGCTCATTTTTAGGTATGGGCACTAAAGGCGGATATGATGAAACGCTTGAAGGTGAATCTTTGCGCGCAGCCATTGCAAAATTTGTAGATAATATTGTTATTCAGGTTAACGCCCGCCCATGGTCTTGCAGGGTTGCAGAAGTTGATGAAAATAATATTTATTTGGATGCGGGTAAAGAATCAAACTTGAAACTTGGTACAAAATTAGTAGTTTATCATCAGGGCAAAGAAATTAGAAGTCCTGATACCGGAATGGTAATCGGTAAAACAGAAAGCAAAGTCGGAGAGATAGAAGTTGTTGATTATTTCGGTGAAAATGGCTCAACCGCTAAAGTTGTTACCGGCGGTAAACCCATACGCGGTGATTTATGCCGCCTTGTTAAATAAAGAAAGTAACGAGTAACGAGTAATGGGTAACGTGTAAAATGAAGGAGGTTTTTTATAATTTTTTATCCGCCGCGTCTTTTGGATTAATTTTACTTTTATCTATCGTAGTCGGACTCGGCATAGGTATTTTTTTGGATAAATTATTTAAAACTCATCCTATATTTACAATAATTTTTACGTTAATAGGAATGATTAGCGGATTATATTCAATATTTAAGGAGATAAAAAAATTTCAAAAACAATAATTTTAATTCTAACAATAATAACAGTAGCTATTGTATCATTTGCATTTCAAGATAAATATGTGACAATCGGAATTGTCGGCGGAACGTTTCTTGGCTTAATAAATGTCTTTTTGATTTTTTTTACAACCAGAAATCTTAAACTTCAAACATACTTCTTGAGAACAATCCTGAAATTTGCTATAATTCTAACTCTATTTTATATTCTATTACGGTTACAGGCAAACGTGATTGCAATTTTAGCCGGATTTGCCTTACCAATTATACTTATCTCCATTGAGGCTATAAGATGCAAATTGTTAAAGAAGCAATAGAATTCAACATCCCGCATGTTCCTACAATAATATTAATGTCTTTAATTTCATGGACATTAATTTTTATTGTATCAATAATAGCGCGTAAAAACATTTCAATAGTTCCCAAGAGTATGCAGAATTTCTTTGAGATAATTTTCGAACAGATTTTCAATTTAGCAGATAACGTAATCGGTAAAGATGCAAGAAAATATTATCCTCTATTTTTAGGAATATTTTTTTTCATATTTTTTTCAAATGTTCTAGGTATAATACCAGGTATGATTTCTCCGACATCCAACATAAATGTTCCTATTGCGCTATCAATAACTATATTTTTATATTACAATCTCCAGGGATTTATGAAACATAAAATCTCTTATTTAAAAAAATTTATTATTTCCGGCCTTCCTTTATGGATGTTCCCTGTAAACATACTCATTTTTTTTATAGAAATTATCAGCCAGTTTGTTAGACCTTTTTCTCTGTCACTACGTTTATTTTGCAACGTATTCGCAAAGGAAACATTGCTGGGTGTTATGGCAAGTTTAATTATTACATTTCTTCTATTACCTGGTATGTCTAAAACTATTGTTATCATGCCGCTATTTCTAAGACCAATCATTATTATTTTAGCTATATTAATAGGTTTGGTACAGGCATTAATATTTTTACTATTGAGTATAACTTATGTTGCTGGTGCAGTGAAAGCAGAACATTAGATGTCTGATTACACAGATTTTGAGAGACGATTACACAGATTAAAAACAAAACGGTTACAGTGATTAAGGGGCCAGAGGATTATGATGATTAATCCCCGTAATCAGCAGCTTAAATCCCTGTAATCCATTTTTAAAAGGAGATGGTATATGAAAAAAGGGTATTGGATTTATGGTTTTTTTGGTTCTTTAATTGTAGTATCAATTTCATCACTTGTGTTTGGTGCTGCTGAATCAACGGCTGCAACTGCTGTAACTTTAGCACCCGGAGCAGCTGATTTTTTTACAAAATCAGTTGTTGTTGCAAGCTCTGGACTAGTGATTGTTGCCGTCGCGGGAGCACTTTCACAAATGTTTTCAATTAGAAAAGCATTGGAAGGAATAGCTCGTCAGCCTGAAGCCGGTGCACAATTACAGTTATCTATGATTATCGGTCTTGCATTCATTGAATCATTGGTTTTATATGTACTATTTATAAGTATAATTCTTTTATTTGCAAATCCGTTTACGAAGTATTTCATCCAATAGCATTCGCTCGGGAGTTCGTTTCGTCAGCACACGGTCCCCTGGTGGGGCCGTCCCCACTCGTTCCGCTGAATGCGTAAGCGGAACTCCGTGAGGGCATTCCTCAACGACTCCCTCGTTCATCGATTAAGGGTATTATGTTAGAAATTGATTTAAAGATTATTTTGGTTCAAATTGTAACTTTTTTAATAGGTATTCTCATACTATGGAAAATTGCATGGAAACCGCTTGTTCAAATTTTATTTAAGAGAAAGAATGATATTGCTAAAAATATTTCCGACTCGGAAAATTTTAAACAAGAAACTGAAAGACTTAAAGTAAATTATGAACAGATGATAATTGATATAGATAAAAAGGCAAAAGAACTTCTTGAAAAAGCATCTTCTACTGCCGAAACCCAAAAACAGCAGCTAATCACAGAAGCACGGGATGAAGCTAAGAAAATACTCGATTTAGCTAAAAAACAGATGGAACAAGAAAGAGAGTCGGTAAAAAGTGATTTAAGAAAAGAAATTGTTCCAATAGCTATATCCATAGCTGAAAAAATATTAGATAAAACTATGGATAAAAGTACACAAAACCAGCTTATTGAAAAATTTTTAACGGATATATCCGAGATTAAACAATGAGACCGTTGAAAAAGTCTTCAACGATCTCTATGATTTTTGGGTTTTTTAAAAATCAAAACAATGAAAAAAAATAATTCTAGAAAATATGCCAAGGCACTCTTTCAATTGGCTACCGAAACTAATCAGGTAAAAGAAATTGGAGATGCGTTTGAGAAAATAAAACTTCTTTATGAAAAAGAAACAATAAATTTTTTTATTAATCCGTTTATTGATGAGGAAACAAAATTCGATGTTATTAAAAGTAGTTTTGATAGTCTGCCAAAGATATTATTAAATTTATTATTTATCCTTATTGAAAGAAGAGAATTACGGATTTTACCTGATATTGAATCTAAATATATAATAGAAACTCTTGATTCTCAAAACACAATTTCTGCAGAAGTTATATCAAGTATTAAACTTGAAATACAGATTTTGGATAAAATTAAAAATAGGGTTGCTAAGATTACCAACAAAAATATTTTAATAAAGGAATCTATTGATAAATCAATACTTGGCGGATTAATAATTAAAGCAGGTGATTTGGTTATTGACGGAAGTGTAAGAGGAAAAATAGAGCAAATGGGACAAGAGATGAATTCATGAGTAACTAGTAACGGGTAACGCTTGCCCGCCTGTGGCGGGGGTAATGAGTAAAAGGCAGCATACCTACGTTCCGAAGGAACTTCGGCTGACAAAACAAGGATAATTTATGAAACAGGAAGAAATTACAGACATTATTAAATCGAAAATTGCATCATTTAAAAAGAATATTTCAGTTGATGAGGTGGGAAGCATTGTTTCTGTTGGCGATGGTATTGCGCGAATTCAGGGTTTAAACAATGCTTTTGTTAATGAACTGATTGAATTTCCAAATGGTGTTTTTGGTATGGCTCTTAACCTTGAACAGGAAGAGGTAGGCTGTATTTTATTCGGAGATGAAAAACTTCTTAAAGAAGGCGATATTGTAAAAAGAACCAGACAAATAATGGAAGTGCCTGTGGGTGAACAACTTATAGGTCGAATTATTAATCCTTTAGGGTTTTCACTTGACGGAAAAGAAAACCCTAAAACTGACAAAAAAAGACCAATAGAAATCGTTGCACCCAATATAGCGGAAAGGCAGCCGGTAAAAATACCTCTGCAAACCGGTCTAAAAGCAATCGATTCAATGATTCCAATCGGCAGAGGCCAGCGGGAATTAATTATTGGCGACAGGCAGATTGGCAAAACCGCAATAGTTGTTGACGCAATTATCAACCAGAAAAATGAAAAAAACAGGCCTATTTGTATATATGTCGCTATAGGACAAAAACAATCTACAATAGCAAGTATTTTCGATACATTCAAAAAATATGGTGCAGATGAATATACCATTATGATAGCAGCTTCTGCCGCAGATGCAGCCCCGCTTCTTTATATTGCACCCTATTCCGGCTGTGCAATTGCAGAAGAGTTCATGTGGAAAGGAAAAGATGTCCTGATTGTATTTGATGATCTTTCAAAACATGCTCAGGCGTACAGACAAATATCTTTGCTTTTAAGAAGACCTCCCGGAAGGGAAGCATACCCCGGAGACGTTTTCTATTTACATTCTCGTCTGCTTGAACGGGCGTGTAAACTTTCGGATGAAAATGGCGCCGGTTCTATAACCGCATTGCCTATAATAGAAACTCAAGCCGGTGATATTTCAGCTTATATTCCGACAAATGTTATATCGATAACTGACGGACAGATTTATCTTGAAAATAATTTATTTTATTCCGGTATCCGCCCCGCGGTAAATGTAGGATTATCAGTTTCACGTGTCGGCGGGAGTGCCCAAATAAAAGCGATGAAACAAATAGCGGGCAGTTTACGGCTTGATATTGCACAATATAATGATTTATCTTCTTTTGCACAATTTTCTTCCGAATTGGATGCTGCAACTAAATCTCAGATAACAAGAGGAGAAAGACTCGTTGAAATTCTTAAACAGGACCAATTTGAACCGTTAATAGTTGAAAAGCAAATACTCATAATCTTTGCAGGAACAAAAGGTTTTCTCGATGATATAGAATTATCCAAAATAAAAAAATTCGAGAAAGATTTGTTTGATTTCTGTGAAAAAAATCATCCGGAAATAATAAGCGACTTAATTCAAAAAAAGGAAATAACCAAAGAGCTTGAAACAAAATTAAGCGATGTTTTGAAAGAATTTAAAAACATTTTTACAACTGAATAAATTGGAAATATATGGCAACGTTAAGAAAAATACGTCAGAAAATAAAATCAACAAAATCTATAGAAAAAACCACCAAAGCAATGGAAACAATTTCATCTGTAAAATTCCAGAAAGCTCAATTAGAATTAAATGCTACAAAACCTTACCAGCATAAAATACAGCAACTTCTTTTTGATACTTTAAAAAGGACAACAGGTTCACACAAGTTGTTCGAAGACAATACAAGCAACAAAGAAGGGTTATTAATTATTACTTCTGAAAAAGGACTTTGCGGTTCTTACAATACAAATATTATAAAAAAAGCTATGGATTATATTATTTCTCATCGTGACAAAGATATTAAAGTTTTAGCTATAGGAAAAAAAGGCAGGGATTATTTAAAAAGAAATTGGATAAATATAACTTCCGAATATTTTAATATATTTAAGAAATTTTCATCGGTACAATCAGACGTGATATCGGAAGAAATTGTTAAATTGTTTTTATCAGAAAAACTTTCCAAATTTAATGTTATTTATTCCAAGTATGAATCTTTATTCTCGCAACCCGTGGTTATAAAACAAATCCTTCCAATTGAAAAGGTGAAAGTGGATGATCTGAAGTTTGATTATATTTATGAACCTTCAAAAGAAATCCTTATTGAAGAATTGCTTAATAGATATTTTAAATCAAATATATTTCATCTTTTGATTGAATCTTATACTTCCGAAATTGCAGCAAGAAGAAACGCTATGCAGAATGCAACAAAAAACGCGTCAGAACTAATTGATGATCTTACATTGCATCTTAATAAGCTTCGCCAGCAGCAGATAACTAAAGAATTAATTGAGATAGTTGGATCAATTGAGGCAGGTAGAGTATGAATATAGGTAAAATCGTACAAATAATAGGTCCTGTTGTAGACTGTGAATTTTCAAAAGACAAAATGCCGAAAATTTTTAATGCACTTAAAGTCAAGAATAATGTTCTTGAGGTGGAATCCCATATCGGAGATAACACCGTTAGATGCATTTCTCTTGCACCAACAGACGGATTTGCACGGGGTATGGAAGTTGAAGATACAGGTGCACAAATAAAAATACCCGTCGGTAAAAATTGCTTAGGAAGAGTTATCGACCTTTTAGGAAATCCGTTAGACCATCTCGGAGAAATTAAAACAGATTTGTACAATGAAATACACGCCAAAGCGCCTACAATTGTCCAGCAAAAAACTACACCTGAAATATTCGAAACAGGAATCAAAGTAATCGACCTTTTGCAGCCATACCAAAAAGGCGGAAAGGTGGGCCTTTTCGGAGGTGCGGGTGTCGGCAAAACAGTTGTTATAATGGAGTTAATACACAACGTTGCAACCCAGCACAACGGTGTATCAGTATTTGGTGGCGTCGGTGAAAGAAGTCGTGAGGGAAACGATCTTTGGCTAGAAATGAAACGTTCAAAAGTTTTGGATAAAACAGCACTGGTATTTGGCCAGATGAACGAACCGCCAGGTGCAAGATTCCGCGTAGCACTTTCCGCATTAACACAGGCCGAATATTTCAGAGATGTTGCAAACCAGGATGTTCTACTTTTTATTGATAATATTTTTAGATATGTTCTGGCAGGAGGTGAAGTTTCGGCACTACTTGGCAGAATGCCTTCCGCTGTCGGTTATCAGCCGACCTTACAAACCGAGATGGCACTGCTCCAGGAAAGAATAACCTCAACACAAAGCGGTTCAATTACCTCTGTTCAGGCAATTTATGTACCCGCTGATGATTTAACAGATCCCGGTGTAGCTGCTACATTCTCACATCTTGATGCAACTACGGTTCTGTCCCGTCAGATAGTAGAACTCGGTATTTATCCTGCCGTTGACCCATTGGAATCATCTTCAAAGATTCTGGACCCGAAAATTCTTGGCGAGGAACATTATAAGGTAGCAAGAAATGTACAGAAGATTTTACAAAGATATAAGGATTTGCAGGACATCATTGCAATTTTGGGTATAGATGAACTTTCAGAAGAGGATAAAATAGCAGTTTCCCGTGCAAGAAAAATACAAAAATTCTTATCACAGCCGTTCTTTGTCGCTGAAGAATATACCGGAAAACAGGGAAGATACGTTCAATTAAAAGATACAATAAAAGGTTTCAAGGAAATAGTTGAAGGCAAACACGATTTGATTCCTGAACAGGCATTTTTTATGGCAGGAACGATAGAAGAAGTTATTCAGAGAAACAATAGTAATGGGTAATCCCGATAAATCGGGACAGGCTGAGTAACGAGTAACGGGTAAAATGAAAACATTTTCACTAGAAATATTAACCCCGGAAAAAATATCTTTTAAAGACACAGCAGAATTTGTGTCTTTTCCCGCATACAAAGGCGAAATGGGGGTATTACCGGGACATATCGATTATCTGACACTTCTTGTGCCGGGTGAAATTAAAATAAAAAATGGTAACGATATAAAACTATTTGCTATATCAGGCGGATTCGCCGAAATCCATAAAAATAATGTTACAATCTTATGTGAAACTGCAGAAAGTGCCGAAGAAATAGACATTGAAAGAGCGAAATTAGCTAAACTTAGAGCTGAAGAAAAACTAAAAACTCCGGATAAAAATATGATGGAAATCCAAGCTTCGCTTAGAAAAGCTATGATCCGCCTAAAAGTTGTAAGTAACCTCCAAAGAAGAAAAAAAACAACAAAACAATAAAGAAAATAAGTAACGGGTAATGAGTAACGAGTAATGGGTAATATGTTAACTGCTATTTTTATTGTTTTTTATGCTATTTTTTGTATAATAAATCGATATGTTACCTGATAAAAACGGTTACTTTGGAAAATTCGGAGGCAGATATGCTCCTGAGACGTTAATTCCAGCAATTATTGAACTTGAAAATTTCTATAAAAATATTAAAACTGACAAAAGTTTTCATGCTCAGTTAAACTACTATCTTAAAAACTACGCAGGAAGATCAACACCTCTATATTTCGCCAAAAACATCTCAAAAATATTTTCATCAAAAATCTATCTAAAAAGAGAAGATCTATGCCATACAGGTTCACATAAAATTAATAATGCACTTGGACAGGCACTACTTGCCCAAAAAATGGGTAAAACCAGGATAATAGCAGAAACAGGGGCAGGTCAGCATGGAGTAGCAACAGCTACCGTTTGTGCCCTGTTAGGAATTAAATGCGAAATTTTTATGGGCTACGAAGATACAAAAAGACAGGCTTTAAATGTTTATAGAATGAAAATACTGGGTGCTAATGTTATACCGGTATATTCCGGCTCAAAAACACTTAAAGATGCTATAAATGAAGCTATGCGCGATTGGGTGACAAACATAAAAACAACCCATTATCTTATCGGTTCTTGTGTCGGACCGCATCCATATCCCATGATTGTGCGTGACTTTCAATCTATAATTGGTAAGGAAGCAAGGAAACAGATTTTAGAAATTGAAGGACATTTGCCGGATTATCTATTAGCTTGTGTCGGCGGCGGAAGCAACTCCATCGGCCTTTTCCATCCTTTCTATAACGACAACAACGTAAAGTTTATCGGTGTCGAAGCCGGTGGTTTAGGACTTTCTTCCGGGAAACATTCCGCAACACTGGAAAAAGGAAAGATCGGTATTCTGCACGGATCAAAAAGTTTCATACTTCAAAATAAAGACGGGCAGGTTCTAGAAACACATTCAATCTCAGCCGGACTTGACTATCCGGGAGTCGGACCAGAACATTCTTACTATAAATCAACAAAACGTGCTGAGTATGTTTCTGTTACTGACAAAGAAGCAATTTACGGTTTTAAATTATTATCTGAAAGTGAAGGTATTATACCGGCACTTGAATCTTCTCATGCAATCGCTTATTTGTCCAAAATAAAAAATAAAATAAAAAACAAAACTATAATTATATGCCTTTCCGGCAGAGGCGATAAGGATGTAGAATACTTAAAATCAAGGTAGAAGGGTAGAGAGGTAGAGAGGTAAAAAGAAAGATCGTTAGCAGTTTATAATTCTGTATTCTGTATTCTGTATCCTGTATCCTGTATCCTGTATCCTGTATCCTGTATCCTGTATCCTGTGAGCTGCATTATGAATAATTTAGAAAAAACATTATATAAATTAAAAAAAGAAAAAAAGAAAGCAATCTCTATATTTCTTACTGCAGGTTATCCAAATGTAAATACTACAGAGAAATTGATAATTGAAATAGAAAAATATTCTGATATAATTGAATTGGGGATACCATTTTCAGATCCGATAGCTGATGGTCCGACAATACAATATTCTTCTCAAAAAGCACTTGAAAATAATGTAAATTTAGAAAAATGTTTTTCTATTGTAAAAAATATAAGAAAAAAAACAAAAATCCCTGTTATATTGATGGGATATCTTAATCCGATTTATAACTATGGTTTGAATGCTTTTTTTAGCAAATCACATAAAACAGGAGTAGACGGTATTATAATTCCTGACTTACCTTTTGAAGAAAGTTCGTTGATAAGAAAATTAGCAAAAAAATATAATATAGCTTATATACCGCTTGTAGCATTAACAAGCGGTTTAAAAAGAGCAGAAAAAATATCTAAAATATCCACAGGTTTTATTTATGTCACAGCAGTAACCGGTATCACAGGAGCGCGAGCAGAATTATCCGATGAATTAATTCCATTTTTAAAAAAACTTAAAAACAAAACTTCAAAACCATTGTTTGTTGGCTTCGGTATTTCTAAACCTGAACATATAGAAAAATTAAAGAAATATTGCGAAGGTTTTATCATAGGAAGTGCAATAATTAGTTTAATAAAAAAGAAGAAATCTATTATAAATTTTCTTAAATATATCACTCGTAACATTTAATTTTTGTGGAGGGTTCATTATGCCAGTAGAAGAACCAAAAGGTAAAATATCCGTACCTGACGGCTTATGGAAGAAATGTGATAGCTGTCAGAATATTATTTATAATAAGGAGCTTTCGGAAAATCTTTTTGTTTGTCCAAAATGCGGATATTATTTCAGATTATCTTATCAAGAAAGAATAAAACAACTTCTCGATGAAAATAGTTTTATCGAGATAGAACCTAATTTAGAATCAACAGATCCGCTAAATTTCAAGGACACACAGAAATATTCGTCGAGAATAAAAAACACCAAGAAAAAAACAAAATTAAATGAAGCCGTAACTATCGGTACAGGCAAAATAAATAATACAGAAATTGCGCTATGTGTTATGAATTTTGATTTTATGGGTGGAAGTATGGGAAGTGTTGTGGGCGAAAAAATTACAATAACAATTGAAACTGCTATAAAAAATAAATTGCCACTTATAATAGTATCGTCTTCCGGCGGTGCAAGAATGCAGGAAGGTATATTTTCGCTTATGCAGATGGCAAAAACTTCGGCGGCACTAGCAAGACTATCTGAAAAAAATATTCCTTTTATATCAATTCTGGCTCATCCTGTTACCGGCGGTGTATCCGCTTCTTTTGCGATTTTAGGCGACGTAATAATAGCAGAACCGAAAGCTTTAATTGGATTCGCAGGCCCCCGGGTTATTGAGCAAACAATAAAACAAAAACTTCCGGAAGGATTCCAACTTTCAGAATTTTTACTTGAGCATGGTCAGATTGATATGATTGTTGAAAGGAAAGAACTTAAAAATACAATATCAAAAATTTTAGATATGTTAAAATGAACTATCAACAATCGCTAAAATATGTATATAATCTTGGCGAATTTTCATATGATTTTGATTTGAATCGAATAAAAATATTTTTAGAAAAACTCGCTAATCCGCAGGATAAACTCAAGATAATTCATGTCGCAGGAACCAATGGAAAAGGTTCTGTCTGTGCCTACATCTCCTCAACCTTACAAAATGCAAAATACAATGTCGGACTTTTTACATCTCCTCATATTTCAGATATCAGGGAACGAATACAAATAAATAGAAAATTAATATCTAAAAATGAGTTTTCAGAATTTACAACAAAATTTCATAAATTAGCAAATAAATATTCATTAACCTATTTTGAATTTTTAACGGCAATGGCTTTCTGGCATTTCGAAAGAAGAAAAGTAGATTTTGCAGTAATAGAAGTGGGCCTTGGTGGCAGATTAGATGCAACAAATGTAGTAAAAAATACTCTTATTTCTATAATTACAAATATTTCGCTTGAACATACACAATATCTTGGTTATACAATAAAAAAAATATCAGGAGAAAAATCGGGAATTATAAAAAACAATGGAACTGTTATAACCGGTTCAACAGGTATTGCATTAAAAACTATAAAAGAATTTGCAAAAAAAAAGAATGCGGCAATTTTCCCTGTGAAAATAACAAAGAAATATAAGCTTCCGCTATTTGGAAATCATCAGCAACAAAATGCTTCTATTGCAGCTAAATGCGCACAAATATTGAATATTTCTAATAAGAACATTCAAGAAGGATTAAAAAAAACTAATTTGCCCGGAAGATTTGAAGTAAGGCAATTTCCGCCACTGAGACTTTGGCGGATTCGCCATAGAAGTAATGGCGAAAATAAATTCAAAATTATTGTAGATGTGGCGCATAATCCGGCGGGTATGCTTGTTTTAAAAGATTCTATAAAAAAATATTTTAATAAAAAACTAAATTTTGTTTTTGGAGTTTTAAAAGATAAAGATTATAAAAATATGATAAAGAATATTTCACCTATTGCAAATAAAGTTTTTATTTCAGCACCAAAAATAAAGCGGGCATTAAAGCCTGAAACGGTAAAGAACGAATTTATTAAATATATTCCTATAAAGAACGTCTTTGTGTATAAGGATATCAAATCTGCAACAAAATCAGCAGTAAATAGTTTAAGCAATTTTTGTATAACCGGTTCATTTTATACGGTTTCGGAGGCCATAAAATGTCTGAGAATCTAGTTGGTATAGATATAGGCGGAACAAAAATATTGATAATATTAATCAATAAAAAAGGGAAAATCATAAAAAGAATTGAATTTCCTATGATTAATAAACAATATAAAAATGTGCTAGAAAAAATATTGCTAAATTTAAAAACTTTCGGTAAGTTTAAATCTATCGGTATAGGCTCTGCAGGAGATATCAACAGTAAAAAAGGAATTATAAGATATTCACCTAACATCCCTGAATGGAAAAATATCAATTTAAAAAAATATTTTGAAAAAAAATTAAAAGTTAAAACGATAGTTGACAATGATGCCAATTGCGCTGCATATGGTTCATTTGTGCTTGACGGAAAAAGAAAAAATAAGAATCTTATAACTCTAACTTTAGGAACGGGTATCGGAGGTGGAATTGTAATTGATGGTAAACTTTACAGAGGCTCTACCGGCTCTGCCGGAGAAATAGGGCATATTACAATTAATCCAAACGGACCTAAATGCAGTTGTGGTAATCCTGGATGCCTTGAAGCATATATCGGGAAAAAAGGAAGAATAAGCATCGCTAAAAGTATGGGTTTTAACAAACACGTGTCTGATACTAAAATATTAACAGAATATGCAAGAAATGGAAACAAAAATGCGATTGCAGCATTTAGTAAAATAGCTTTTTATTTAGCTGTAGGTTTACACAACATCATTCATATATTTAATCCTGATATGATAACTTTTTCCGGCGGCGTTTCAAATTCTTTTGATTTATTAAAAGATACTTTAATGAAAGAATTAAATAAATTTACTTTTAAAACACCTTTAAAGCATGTTAAAATTAGAAAATCGAATTATTCTAAAGATCTCGGAGCAATAGGTGCAGCATATTTGAGTAGAGAATAGTTAATAGTTCGTAGTTACTATTACTGAAGCATAAATTATCAACAGATTAAAAAGCATTATGAAACATATAAAAAAACTATTTATAATCTTATTACCCGTTACCCGTTACTCATTACTCATTACTGTTCTTTTCGTTACCCGTTACTCGTTACCCGTTACTTATTTATATTGCGAGCAGGAAGTCAATATAACTTCCGATAAAGTTCAGTTTGATAAATTACAAGGGAAAACTATTTTTTCAGGCAATGTAAAATTAAAAACTACGGATACATATTTAAACTGCGATTCTGTGGAAGCATATCAAAAAACACAAGAGCTTTTGTTGAAAAGAATTTATTTCACTACTTGTGACCTCGAAAATCCGCACTACAAATATTATGCAAGAAGTGCCAGCCTTATAGTCAATAAAAGAATAACCGCAACAAACGTCGTATTATTTCTAGGAGATATTCCTTCAGCAATACTTCCATACTATTACAAAAATTTAAAACAAAGAAAATACAAAATTGAAATTAAGCCGGGTTATAATAATCGCGACGGATTTTTTGCAAAAGGTATGCTTGGGTATCCGCTTTCAGAATATATCTACGGGAAACTTTATCTTGATTACTTTACCATAAATGGTATCGGAACTGGAGGGGAAATTTTCTATAAAGATGAAGGCAAAGTTAACGGGACAATTTATGGATATAGAATTAAAGGAAAAAATTTCGCATCTAAACCCGGACAAATCAGGTGGAATTCAAGGGTTTATCACTGGCAGAATTTAGGCCAAAACTGGATTGCTCAAATTAATTCAAATTATGCAAGCGACGAGTCATTTAACGCATATTATACAAATGACTGGATAAAAATTTATAATAGTTTAGATTCTTCGATTTCACTTACAAAAAACAAAGAGCAAACAACAACCCGTATCACATTTGCAAGAAGTGATGTCTTTGATA
The DNA here is from genome assembly GCA_001800605.1 of Elusimicrobia bacterium RIFOXYD2_FULL_34_15. Taxonomy (GTDB): domain Bacteria; phylum Elusimicrobiota; class UBA8919; order UBA8919; family UBA8919; genus UBA9627. Next base: position 13,652 of record MGVS01000070.1, on the reverse strand, counting down.
ATAACAAAAATATTTATATCTTGAATTCCCTATCTGTTCCTGCAGTATCTTTTGCGACCAGGCAAATAAAAATAAAAAAATTACCGCTTTATTACGAATTAAATCTAAGCGGAGCAAGGTCATGGGATAAGTCAATTATTTCCACCGGTGCCTATACAACCGGTGCAACCGGTGATATCAAATTTTCCAATCCGCTTTCTATTTCAAGAAGGATTACACTAACCTCCGCAGTAGGATATAAGCAATTTTGGAAAGATAGAGACGAAATTACTGCGAGAGAAAAAAATGTTTATTCATGGCGATACAGGACAAATTTAGATTTGGATATACGCTCAACCAGAATTTTTGACCACCAATTTATCCATGAATTTGAACAACAACCTGATTTACGGCATGATGATTATCATGGAGTATTAACAAACAAGATAAGAACAATTCAATCCGTATATTTGAATAATCTAACTGTTAGAGGTTTTACAGCACTTAATATACGCAGAGCGCTTAATGAAAAAATAATATCTTTTAGAGAACGTTTAGAAGGCATAACTACTGAAATTGATTATAGCCCATACAGATTTTTTAATGTCTACTATAGAAATGATTATAACGTATTATTCAGAAAACCAAATTCCGTACAATTAGATACAAATATAAATTTTAAGGGAAATGCTTATTTAAAAAACGGAGTATCTTATAACCTTGCTGCTCCGGGCAAACTTACCACCTTTGCAGAAACCGGAATTAGACCAACAAAAAACTGGGAAATTGCATATAAAATGCAGACATCTTTAAATTATGATTTTTTAAATTATAATTTTTCAAATTTCAGATATTATGAAAATGCTATAAAAGTTTATAGAAATTTACACTGTTGGGAAGCATCTTTTTCTTATATTCAAAGAATTCCTCTTGACCAAAAAGAAAATTATTATGAATTCTGGTTTAACATCCGGATAAAACCGGGTGGCGGTGAGAAAAAGACTGAAAATCCTGAAGATGAAGAAAGAAAATGGTATCCATGGAGATATTAAAAAGACAGTACTCAGTATACAGAATACAGAATACAGTACACAGAATATAGCACTAAAAAGACAGTACACAGCACGCATAAATAGCAAATAGCTCTTACTATTTAGATTTAATTTTAACTTATGATTTTTCTTAAGACTGTATCCTGTGTACTGTATACTGAATTTAAAAACTCCTTGACTTTTTGTGTGTTTTGTGTTATAAATATTAGAGCGTTGAAAAGCATTCACCGCTCTTGATTACACAGATTTTAAAAGACGATTACACGGATATTACTGTCGGTATCTAATCTGTGTAATCTTGCTGTTTAATCGGTGTAATCAGAGATTGTTGGGTTTTTCAATCTCATTATATCCTTTTTATGAACGAAAAAATATTTTCACTCTATAAATTAAAAAAACCTTCTGGTTTTTCTCAAGTTGAAATAATGGTTACTATACTTGTAATAAGCATAGTAATAATGGGTATTATTACAACTTTCGGCACAATCGGAAAAGGACTTATTACATCAAAAACCAGAACTATTGCAAATAATCTAGCACAAGAAAAAATTGAATATTTAAAAAACTATTCATATGCAAGATTACTGGTAACAACATTGGACGATTTAGCAAATCATGGTCATGATGAAACCTATACAGGTTATACTCCGGAAACTTTGAGAATCGGTGATGCTACTTTTGTAAGATATACTACAGTTTGGCGTGCACGGGAAGAAGTCGATGCCGGGAACACAGTAATATCAACAATGTCTCCGACCGGGGCAGATGAAGGTATAAAAAAAATAAAAGTGGAAGTAACCTGGACAGAAAATAACGAATCAAAATCGCTTGTACTATATAACCTTAGAGATGATCCTTACAGAACAACTTTAGGCGGTACAATTTATGGCCTTGTAACAACAACAGGAACCGCAGTAGGTATCGCAAGCGCAAGAGTTGAAGTTGCTCAAAATCTAAACTGGGCTTCACAAACTTCTTCTACGGGTTATTATCTGATTAAAACCACAACTCCGGCAACAATACAACTTACTGTATCAAAGGATGGTTACTGGAACAATACTACTGCAAATTTTGCTGTATCTGCCAACCAAAACATCCAATTAACACAAAAATTGACTGGAACAGTTACAGGTTGGGCGATGATTAATGACCATCTTTTAATTTCTTTGATAGTTACAGCTACGGATTATGACAGTCATGAACAAGAATACATTCAGTTATTTAATCCAACAACGTGGGCATGGACAATAGATGATGCATCAATTGATTTATACTATGATGACAATAATCTATCTGAATTTCCGCTTAGCTTTTCTAATACTTCTGTTCCTTCGTTCAGTTATTACTTAATAGCAAACACAGGCACTGTTTATATTAATAACACAAGCGTCACTGCAGACGCAACTTACGATCAAGGAAGTCCATATCCTGATTTCATAAAAAATAGTGTTCCGGGAGGAATTATTCTTTCTTATGATTCCGGAACATCAAACAAGATTGATTCAGTAGCATGGGGAAAAAATACTGGACTTGGCGCTGATCCTCCTTCACAAGCAACTGAAACTACAGGTTTCAAAAGTAATGATGGTCCTATTGAACCTGATCATGAACTTTTCAGATACCATTTTACAGGTCAAACTTATGGATACGTTTCCGATATCCGTGGCGGTGGAGCATATGATTCTAATATTAACGATTATGATTTTTATTACAGACATGGTATTGAAAATTATTGTCCTTATAATTCTTCAACTTCTTCACCACCGGTAAGCGGAACACCTGCATATGGTGCTGTAATATCCGCAAACGACGGACTATCTTCACCAACTACCGCATACTATAAGAATAATAATAAACCCAATGCATATTTTTCCCTTACAGTTGCTACTGGAACTTGGTCTATTTATATTACATCGGGTAGTTATTACAGAGAAATTGCAAATGTCTCGGTAAATTCCAATGTTGGAACAGCAATTCCTAATTCCTCTACTTCACCTAAATATCCAGTTTATCATTCAGATTATAAGATAAACGCTGTTTTATTATCTTCTCCGTCAGTCGGCGGATTTATCACAGGAAGAGTCATACGCAGCGGAACATCAACAGGTATATCTGGTATACAAGTTGCAGTTAGCGGATACTCGCCTGCAACAACAGATTCAAACGGATATTACAATTATACAGTAGCAGAAGGTTCATACACAATAGTTGCTAATCAGGACTGTGACGATATAAATTGGACAGAAGATACAAAATTCATTGAAGTAACTGCAGGAAGATCCGTAACCGTAGATAATCTGGAACTATATACGGCCGGAAAAATATCCGGAATAACAAAAAATTCTTCAGGAGATGCATTGCCTTTTGTCACAGTAAGAGCAACAAGTACAAGCTCAGGCTTTTCAAAAGACACCGTTTCCGGCAGTGACGGAACATACTCTTTAAAAGGTATAAGAACGGCAACCGATGTTGTTCTTTATCCTGTATTAGATTCTGCTGACTCTTATATAAGAGAGGACAACTGGCCCACTCCAATAAATCTTGCACAAGGAGATGATTTAACCGGCAAAAATTTTAAAATAACATCGGTCTGGGGAAAAATTATCGGGACAGTCAGTGATACTGCGATAGGCGGCAATATAACCACGGGTGTCCTTATTATAGCGACAAACGGAACGGTCCCTGCAGAAAGTCCCGAAACAATCAATTCAACATTTAGAAGCGGAGCAAATATATATTATGGTTCTATTTCAGGCTCTTCCGGAACATATGAAATAATAGTAAGGAAAGGTTATACTTATAACTTACGGGCGTGGTATACAAAAACTTCCGGTGATTTTGTAACAACAAAAACTAAAACAGGAGTAACTGCTACAGCTGTCGATGACACTAATTCAACTGTAACTGTAGATTTTACTGGCACATGGCCATAAATAAAAAAGTGGTTAAGTGAAAGAGAAAACGGGTGGCTAAGTGGTTAGTATTGATAAAGTAAAAAGTTATACTGATTTATTAGTATGGCAGAAAAGTATTGAGTTAGTGAAAGAAGTATATCTGATTACAAAAAGTTTTCCAAAAGAAGAAGTTTATGGTTTAACAAGTCAAATACGAAGAGCCACAGTGTCAATATCATCGAATATAGCAGAAGGATTTATGCGACAGTATAAACCTGAAATTATTCAATTCCTGTATATTTCACTTGGTTCTTGTGGAGAATTACATACACAACTCGTTATTGCAAAGGAACTAAAATTTATTACTGAATATCAACTTGACAACCTAACTACTAAACACTTGTTTTTCATCAGCAGAATGTTACAAAATTTAATTAAAAGTTTGAGGAATAAATGAAACGCAAACACTTATTCACTTATCCACATATCCACTTATCTACTCGCTCAAAGGGACTTACCCTTGTAGAATTGATGATAAACATTGTATCAGTAAGCATAATTGCAATGGCTCTGACATCATTATTTTTAAAATTTATTCAGTTCTGGCAATTATCCAGTGCAAAAACTGACATACAAAGAGATGGAAGAACTGCTATTAATGCGATTAACAAGAATCTTAGACAAGCTGACGCATCTTCTATTGTAGTTGACAGGTATGATGCTAACCAACCGCCTTATTCTAGGATATCATTTACAAAAAATAACCAGATATATGTATATTATCAACAGGATCAGACACTTTATGAAGTAATAAATTCAACTATATCGTTGGCAAAATCTCTAAGATGTATTTCATTTACTTATCCGGAAACATCGGAAGATTCCATAGTAAATGTTTCCATTACTTTTGAAAAGAAAACATATAATCAAAATACAAAAGCACTTCAACTTTCAACTGCCAAAGTACGTATAATGAACTGATAAATTCATAGAAGCAGATCTACGCAGATTGGAACGCAGATTTACGCGGAAAGTGCGTTGAAGCAGATCTACGCAGATTGGAACGCAGATTTACGCGGAAAGGGCATGGAAGCAGATACACGCTGATAGCAACGCTGATCTAAGCTGATGAAAAAAATGGGGGATTTTTTATACGAAAAAGAAACTTATAAAATAAGAGGAGCATGTTTCGAAATTTGGAAAGAATTTCACGGTGCATTTAAGGAATCAATCGTTGATAACGCTCTTGGTTTAGAATTATTAAAACAAGGACTTAAAGTAGAAGAACAAAAAAGAATAGATATTTATTATCATGAAAATAAAGTTGGAACTTACATTCCGGATAAAATTATTAATGAAAAAATCCTAATAGAAATTAAATGCCAGCCGTTTATAACAAAAGAACATGAAAAACAATTTTGGTATTATCTAAAAGCAAGTAATTATAAATTAGGTTTACTAATAAATTTTGGAAGCAAGAAATTAGAAATCCGGAGACGAATTTATGATAAAGCTAGAAAAGATTAGAAGCAGATACACGCATAAAAGATATAGAAGCGGATTCACGCGGATTACAACGCAGATAAACACTGATTTTGTCTGCGTCAATCAGCGTATTGTTCAGCGTAAGTCAGCTTCGAGTTCTTCAAAAGGTCAGGTTGTAGTCATAATGTTAATCATTGCTATGATTATAGGGGTTGTCATACCGGCACTTGTCTATATGTCAACTTTTGAAGCAAAATCAATTACCAAGCAAACAAAATCTACAAGGGCTTTTCATCTCGCTGAAGCGGGAATAGACAGAGGTATTTTTAAATTAAATGAATCAGGCATTTGGGATATAGCTGTTTTAGGAACTGCAATCCCTGGTTATACCGGAAGCAGTACTGATTCAACATATTCCGATGTTGAAGGCGGTTATTACAGAATAAAATTCTCAAGCGGTCCTTCTGATAATCAGATAACTATACTATCTTCAGGAAAAGATCAAGCTACAGATGAATGCAGAACAATTCAGGCGATTTATTCTAAAACACCGGGTGTATCATCAGCATTGATTGCTCCCGGAATATCCGTAACCGGAAATTTTGTAATTAATTGGGGGCCTGTTTCTTCTACTTTAGGTATAAGTTTAAGCGGTTCAGCTGATAATTTTTACCCAAGAAAATATTCTCGTGGTCAGATATCCTGCGGTAGCGCCGGACATAATCATAATGACCCAACACCTGGCGCACCGACATCCGGACCTTCCGCTTTAGATGATGAATTTCGTGAATGGCATGACGAATTTGAGGTTGCGGAAATACCTGAAATAACTTCAGATTACAAAACGGATGCACAAGCATATACTACTGCAAATCCGGCAACACCTACCTACTTAGTTGGTAATTTGGACTTAACAGGTGCATATGCCGGTGGCGGCTCCTCTGGTCCATATAAAGAAGCATTTTCTACAACCTTTACTACTTACTATACGGAAGCCAACTGTACATTAAAATCTTGCAATGTTTACGGTAATTTAATAGTTAAAGGTAATTTGACCATTGAATCAAGTAATAAAGGAGATGATTATTTAGCTACTCCTCATGTAAATGCCTGGAAAGAATATTGTGTTGATACCCCTAATACCGGTGGCATTGAACCTGACAATACTGATCAGAATCAATATGACGGTGACGGCGGATACCATCAAATTAAAGATTTTTCAATAACCAAGCCTTGCTTCAGAGGATTAATATATGTATATGGCACATGTACCGCCAGCGCAAATCCTAATATTTACGGAGTTGTTATAGTTCGGGGTACTGCACTTGGAGGCGGAACACCTACAATATATTATGATAAAACCTGTGCCCAAAACATAAAAACTACATCAACAGCAAAACCTGTAAGAGAATCGTGGAAAGAATTGTCTCCTAGATGGTCATTATAATTTCCTGTGAACCTGCCCCGTTAGAGATTAGTTTGTATACTAAATATGTGCTATTAAAAGTAAGATATAAAAATATATGAATATTTCATATACAATACACGGAAGCATTTTTACAAACGCTTCCTATCTCGTACGGGGTAAGCCCCGTTAGAAAATGCAGTCATATAATAAATATTAAATATACTAATGGCAAAAAACAATATTAACAACATTTTCGTACGGGGACAATTTAATCTCATATCTAAATTCAAACCTGCAGGTGACCAACCCGAAGCAATAAAACAATTACTTAATGGAATTAAAATAAATCAAAAACATCAGGTTCTTCTCGGTGTTACCGGTTCCGGTAAAACTTTTACAATTGCAAACGTAATACAAAAAATTAACAAACCTACTCTTGTAATATCGCACAATAAAACGCTTGCCGCACAAGTTTATTCCGAATTTAAAGCTTTTTTTCCTGATAACGCAGTTGAATATTTTATTTCATATTATGATTACTACCAGCCGGAATCATATATACCGCAAACAGATACCTATATAGAAAAAGACGCTTCAATAAACGAACACATAGACCGACTACGTATTAAAACAACAACTTCTCTATTATCCAGAACCGATGTTATTGTTGTCGCTTCTGTATCTTCAATTTACAATCTCGGCTCTCCTGAAGATTTTAAAGAAATGTGCGTAGTTCTCGAAAAAGGTAAAACGGTTAACCGTAATTTTTTATTGAATGAATTAATAAATATACACTATGAAAGAAATGATATCGAATTTATACGCGGTAAATTCAGGGTACGGGGCGACTTAATAGATATTTTTCCTGCAAACTCCGAAACAGCAATAAGGGTTGAATTTTTCGGTGATGAAATCGAAAAAATAACCGAAATAAATCCTCTTACCGGCCACTCAATCGCACCATCGCACTATCCCACAATCTCACGATATTTCATCTATCCCGCAAAGCACTTCGTTACACCACGTCCACAGTTGGAAAAAGCAGTTGAAGAAATAAGAAGGGAACTAAAAGAACGGATTCAATATTTTAAAAAAGAAGGGAAACTTTTGGAAGCGCAACGAATTGAACAACGAACGAATTACGACATAGAAATGATGCTTGAACTGGGTTATTGCCATGGAATTGAAAATTATTCAAGACACCTTTCAGGCAGAAAACCCGGTTCAAGACCCGAATGTCTCATTGATTATTTTCCAAAAGATTTTCTTACGGTTATCGACGAATCACATGTCACAATCCCGCAAATTAACGGAATGTATAAAGGGGATAAAGCAAGAAAAGAAACTCTTATTGATTTCGGGTTTCGTCTGCCGTCAGCCCTGGATAACCGCCCTCAGAAACTTGAAGAATTTGAATCGCTAGTTGATAATGTCATTTACATGTCCGCTACACCTTCGGAATACGAACTAAAAAAATCCAGGGGTGCTATAGTCGAACAGATTGTAAGACCTACCGGACTTATTGATCCTGAAGTTGTGGTAAAACCGGTTGAAAACCAGATTGATGATTTAATTTCAGAAATTGAAAAATGTGTTATTAAAAAAGAACGGGTCCTGGTTACTACATTAACAAAAAAAATGGCGGAAGACCTTGCAGAATATCTTTTTGAAAAAAAAATAAAAGTAAAATATTTGCATTCCGGAATTCAGGCATTGGAACGAATAGAGATTTTAAGTGATTTAAGAAAGGGAAATTTTGACGTTTTAGTTGGTGTAAATCTTCTGCGTGAAGGCCTTGACTTGCCCGAAGTTTCGCTGGTTGCTGTTTTAGACGCTGATAAAGAAGGATTTTTAAGAAGCGAAACATCGTTAATTCAAGTTTCGGGCCGTGCAGCACGAAACATCAACGGAAAAGTTATTTTATATGCTGAAACCGTAACCGGCTCAATGAAACGTGCCTTAGCGGAAATGAATCGCAGAAGAAAAAAACAGGTTGCTTATAATATAAAACATAATATAAAACCCAAATCAATAATAAAAGCAATTGAAGAACTGCAAGAGTTCCAATACAAAGCAACCAAGGATTCGCTGTCATTATTAAGAGAGGACTGGGTAAAATATGCCCAAAAGAAAAATATTCCTGAATTAATACGGGAACTTGAAAAAGAAATGAATGATGCAGCCGATAATTTGAATTTCGAAGTTGCCGCTATATTAAGGGATAAGATATTTGAATTGAAAGAAATGTCTGTGAAAAAATAGAAGCAGATCCACGCTGAGAGAACTATAAGCAGATTTACGCGAATTTTTACGCAGATAAACGCAGAAAGAATAGGGTTGAAAAAAAAGGCAAAATTTAATAGAATGAAAATGAGATTGCTATTAAGAATTTTTATTGGTCATTGCGAGCGTTAGCGAAGCAATCCCAAAACATATTTTAAAGCGAGATTGCTTCATCGCTATGCTCTTCGCAATGACACCAAGGGATATCCTGATTTTATATGAACATAAAAACTCTAGTTAAATTAGCATTAAAAGAAGATGTTGCAAAAGGCGACATCACAACTAATTCTCTTATAAAAAATAATAAAATTATCTCCGCAGATTTTTTTGCTAAAGAAGCCGGTATTGTTTGTGGACTTGACATAACAAAAATGGTCTTTCAGTTACTTGACAATAAAATAATTTTTAACAAGATAGTTAAAGATGGTCAGAAAGTTAAGAATAGTCAAGTTATAGCCCAAATCAAAGGAAATGTAAAAACTATTTTGACCGGTGAAAGAACAGCGTTAAATTTCTTACAACATCTCTCTGGTATTGCAACACTTACAAATAAATTTGTCAAATCTGCCGGTAAAAAAACAAAAATCTATGATACACGTAAAACAACTCCTCTATTACGAGAAGTTGAGAAATATGCAGTTAGATGCGGCGGGGGTTATAATCACCGGCTGAACCTCTCAGATATGGTTTTAATAAAAGACAATCATCTTGAATTAGTAAAAAATTTGCATTTGAATATAAAAAATTTCCCTAAAAATAAAAAAATAGAAATTGAAGCACAAAACTTCAGTCATGTCAAACAATTCGTAAAATTAAATCCGGATATAATTATGCTAGATAATATGAATTACAATGAAATGAAAAAATCAATACAATATATCCGTAACCATTCAAAATGCGAAATCGAAATCTCAGGCAATGTTAATTCAAAAACTATTGAAAAATTCGCAGGCCTGAAACCCGACAGAATATCAGTAGGCGTCATCACCCATTCCGCTCCGTCCTTAGATATATCCCTGGAATTTTGATAGAAGAGATTACACAGATTAAAACAAAGATTACACAGATTAGGACTTGAAAGTAGTATCACTGTAATCATCGATTATTGGTTTTGAATAATCATAATCATGTTAAAAATAATCAGATTATCTAAAGTAGATTCTACTCAGAATTTCGCAAAAAAAATTGCCGATAAAGCTAACGATAATACTGTTGTAATATCTGATATACAAACCAGAGGCAGAGGCCGTTTTGAGAGAACTTGGAGTTCGCAAAAAGGCGGTTTATATTTTTCAATTATTTTAAAACCAAGAATAAAACTGAATGAAATTTTTATTTTAACATACCAAATGGCTCTTGCAGTACTGGATTCACTTAGTAAATATTCTGAAATTAAACTTAAATGGCCTAACGATGTAATTATCAAAGACAAAAAACAGCAAAAATACAGAAAAATATGCGGAATTTTAACAGAAAGCTCTATTAGACGAAATAAATTAAACTGGGTTATTATCGGAGTAGGAATAGATATAAACAATACATTACCTAAATCCCTTAGAAATATAGCAATTTCTTTGAAGGAAATTATAAAAAAAGATACATCTTTAGAACTGGTTTTTGCTAAAGTCATTAAAAACTTTAATAACTACTATAACAATTATACTTATAATAAAACAATACGTAAATACAAGACAAATTTAGCCATTCCAAATGAAAATATTACTTTTATTTATAATAATAATAAATATATTGGTAAAATTTCAAAAGTAAGAAATGACGGCGGATTGGAACTAATTTTACCAAATCAAATAACAAAAATATTTTATAGCGGAAATATAATTTTACCTTGATTTTTCTCAAAAAATAACTACAATATTTTGGGAGGTTTTATCGAATGAGTTTATTAGATACCCTAAACAATTTGAACTCTCTATGGCTTTTAATAATTATTGCTTTAGGGCTTTGTTTTATAACTATTTCGGTAGTACTTATCCTTCTAGAAAGAATAAAAAGACAAACTGTTGAAGATTTTTCACAGCAAGACAAAACAATGATTATCGGTCTTGTAGAGGAAAGAATTGACGAACTTACGGCAAAAATGGATATTTTCAGGGAAGACATCGAAACCTCAACCCAGACTTTATTCAACAAAATCACCTCTAAGGTTGACGACTTAAAAGCGACCCCTGGCCAAAATCAACAATTTAAATTAGATTCCTTGGTACCGGTAATTTCCAATCTTAATGAACATGTTGAAGCTGTTTCAAAAAAAGTTGACATTCTTAAAGAAAAAATAGATAAAGTAGAATCTGCTATTAATTATCAGATGCAGCAGGGACAATCACATGGATAAAAAAGTAATTTCTTATATAGTTTTTACGGTTGGTGTGATTTTGCTCCTAGTAGGCGGGGGACTTTTATATGTTAAAGAAAAAAATTTGAAAAATTCAGTTAATCCAGTTCAAAAAAAAGGAAAAAAAGTTGAAGTAATCTTCTCAACTCAGACAAACACAGGGTCAACAACTACAACAAAGCAACAAACCGTGACACCGGACATTCCAAAAAATAATCTCGACGTCGATACTACTAACTCGACACAAAAAAGAAAAATATCATTTAAGTTTAGAAGTTCAAAACCTCAGAGTGTATTTTTAATCGGCGATTTTAACAAGTGGAACAAAAAAGCTAATCCTATGACAAAAGGCGATAATTTTGTTTGGGAAACCACCGTTCTGTTGGCTCCCGGAGAATATAAATACGCTTTTCTAGTTGACAATAAGCAAACAAATGATCCTTATAATAAAAAAACTACCCGTTTAAAAAGCGGTAAAGCATCTATACTAATAATAAAACCTTTATAATGAAACTTCTTGCTGTAGATATAGGTAATACAACCATCAACTTTGGGCTCTTTGAAAATGGAAAGTTAATATCAAAAAAGAAAGTGCTTTCTAAAAAATTTAAAAGTAATCCCTATAAAAATTATTGTAAGGCAATTATTTCATCGGTTGTTCCTAATTTAACTTTAAAGACAAAAAAAATTATAAAAAAAGCGACAGTAGTGATTAACAAAAACATTCCAATAAAAATTAAAATAAAAAATCCAAAACAAGTTGGTACTGACAGATTAGTTAACGCTCTTGCAGCAAAAAAAATATATGGGTATCCGGCAATAATTATAGATTCCGGGACTGCAACAACTTTTGACATCATATCTAAAAAAGGAGAATATATAGGCGGTATAATAGCTCCTGGCATAAGAATATCAGCCGAAGCACTTAATGAAAAAACTGCAAAACTTCCTAAAATAAATCTAACAAACATTAACAAAAATAAATTAAATGTAGTTGGAAAAAATACAGAAGAAGCAATAAAATCCGGAATAATTTACGGTCACGTCGGCTTAATAAGGGAGGTGGTTAACGAAATCAGAAAACAAAATCCGGAAATTAGAAATGCAAAAATAATTTTAACAGGCGGTTACTCAAAGTTATTATCAAGTTTTTTTAGCTTTAAAACTGACGAAAACCTGACATTAAAAGGTTTGCAAATTATATCTGAAAATTTAAAAGTACAGAAATTAAAATAGATATTGATGATTTTTTAATCAATTTAATCGGTGTTAGAAATCTGTGTAATCAGATTCTAGGAGGAATAGTTCATGAAAAAAGTTTTAGTAATCACAATGGCATTATGTATCTGTATTCTTGGCAATGGTTTTTCGGCATCGTTAAATTTTGACGACCTTGTAAATAAGCTTTCAAAAACTTACGTTGAACCGTTAGCTAAAGATATTGGTTCCGTTCTTGCCGGCAATATGTCTCATTCCGGCACTACACTTGGCATGGTTCTCGGTGTCGATGTCGGTGTAGGTGCAGCGTTTTCAACAAAACCTTCAAATGACGATGTAATACTTAAAAACAGCATAGGAGATAAATTATTTGGAATGCCATTTATACAATTATCCAAAGGCCTGCCTATGGATTTTGATATAATGCTTCGCGGATTTCCGGAAACACAGGGAATTAAAGTACTCGGTCTTGGAATAAAATATGGTATAATCCAAAAAGACCTTGCCGCAATAAAGCTGGGATTATCGGCAATATATTCCTACAATTCACTTACATTCAATACATTTAAAGCAAGCGTCAATTCTCTGTCAGCAATGATATCCGTAAAAATACCTATGGTAGAACCATATCTCGGTATCGCAATTGATAACACAAAACTTGAAACAGATTTTACGGTTGCGCAATTACCGGCTGGTTCCTCAAATCTTAGCGTAACAACAACACAACCAAGGTACGTTGCAGGTGTAAATCTCTCGCTTATTCCGTTCACTTATATAAATGTCGGCGCAACATATCTTATAGACCATGTCGGCGCAGACATAGGAATCGGTATAAAGTTTTAAGTTGACACGTTTGCTAAACATAATAGTAAAATATAAAGATGTCCCGCCAAAATGATAATGTCTTGTATGACCAAAGTAGAAATGTCCTGAAATAGCTATGGTATAATGCCTGTAACCAGGAGGGCATTATGGTAGCA